>JBAXYJ010000303.1:0-2511 GCA_041670885.1 Clostridiaceae bacterium | reverse complement strand
TCACCGAATTCTCTTTTTAAATTTAATATATGCTCTATATCTTCATCTTTTAAGGGGCTGGAAAAAATAGTTCTGCCGTCATTTTTATATTTTACTAAAGCTCCATTATGAGCAATTATAATCATATTTGACTTTACATTCTCAAAATTTTTACATAGTTGAGAGTAAAATCTGCCGCTGGCAGCAGCAAATATGATTTTTCTCCTAAATTCTCTATTCATCTTTCGCCCTATGTATATTAACTTATATGTAATATATAAACTTATTTGTATTTTTTAACATAAAATCAGAAAACAAAGGGTGGATCAACACCCATTTTATAAGTAATTAATCTACTCTTTTGAAAAAATATTTTATTAAATGTAATTAATAAGGAATATTGATTTATTTCCTTAACTTGATGGCTATGACCTGCTGGGGGGATTTTATTTATGATTGAAGAATTTGATTTAGATTTGTTTTTTAGGATTATAGAAAAAATGAATATGGTTGAAGAGGGGAAATTATTGTAAGCTTGTTTAAGGGGACTGAATTTGTAGTTGTAATTGAATAAAGCACTTTATTTGAGCTAATTAGAGTGGTATTTGGTAATTCACGATGACTGATATATTATGTATTTATGGAAAATTGTAGAAAATAGTCGAAGGAAAAAGTTTGACCATTATATATATTATATATATAATGGTAAACATATAAAAAATTAACAGGTAGTAAAATAATAAATATGTATTATTATGTATAAGGAGATAAAATTTTGACTTATAAAAGAAATTTAGTTAAACAGTATGACAGTACAGATTGTGCGGCAGCATATCTTGCCACAGTTTGTATGTACTATAAAAAAGAAATTACTATAACAAAACTTAGAGACATTCTAGGTACGGACATAAAAGGGACAACCTTAAAGGGATTAAAGGATGGAGCGAATAAACTTGGCTTTGATACTAAGGCTATAAGAGTAGATATAAAAGGTTTTAAAAGCAAATATACTCTTCCAGCTATAGCTCATGTTATCACAGAAGAGGGCTTTACAGTAATTACAAATATTATAGTTGATTAGGAAAAATAATAAGGGAGATAAAATGAATAATAAATTGGATAAATTTAGTAAAAAAATTAATAGAGATAGTATAATAATTTATTTGGCTATTTTTATAATGATTGGAGTAATGGTTTCTCCAATTATAAACATTATTAATTATGTAGGAAAAGATCCTGTTAATTTTGAAGTAAAAATAGCAAAAGAAAAGGGTTTTGACGGAAGTTATTGTTTATATATTGATGGAAAAAATTTTAAATTAGTTGATTATAATGATTATAATAAATTGGATAGAAATGGTTATAAAAACGTAAAAATGTGTTTAATTATTGAAGAGATAGGAATAGCTACTAAAGCTTTTATGATTATAATCCTTTTTTTGATAGTTTATCAAATTATGCGAAGTATTGTTAAAGAAGAAATGCCATTTACGGAAAAAAATGTAAATAGATTGAGAATGGTGGCTATTATAACAATACTGATTGCTATCATTCCGGGATGTCTTAAAATTATGATAACGATGTTATTTTTTAATAATACAAATGTTCATTTATCACAGACAAATATATTGGTAGTAATTTTGGGCGTATTGATTGGAGTTGTATCAGAAATATTTAAATATGGATATGAGTTGAAAGATGATATCAGTTCTAAAAATTAAAAATCTTTGAGATAAATATACCCTCAAAAGTAATATTTTATAATATATATAGTTTTGAAAGTATTGATATTACTGTATTTTGGGAGGTTATAATGGAAAAAATAACAAGATGAGTAATCTGGAGTGAAATACATTACCTTACTGTACTTGGAAATCAACATTCCGTTTTTAAATAAATCATGATTCTATTTAATGAAAATAATTTTCTATATATTTGTTTATAATGGAATTATATATCTTATGATGTAAATTCATTATAAGGAGGTCACTATTATGACTAAGTTTAGAGAAATCACTTGGTTCACTTATGAAAACAGGTAAGCTGGATACCAGTAAACTTATAACTCACCGTTTTGAAGGCTTTGAAAATATAGAGCCTGCACTTATGCTGATGAAAGAAAAACCAAAGGATCTAATCAAGCCGGTTGTAATAATTAATTGGCAGTAATATTTAAGCACAAAAAGTAAAGGCACAGTTCAATTGAACAGTGCTATTTTCTTGCCCTAAATTGAAGAAGCATATTCATAAATTACATTATAAACCCCATTTTCATTATTGCTTCCGGTAATAAATCTGGCCTTATCCTTAACATCTTCAGGAGCATTTTCCATAGCATAGCTGAAATCTGCAGCCTGAAACATGGTAATATCATTATAATAATCTCCAAATACCATGGTATTTTTCTTCTTTATATGGTATTTATCCTGAATTATTCTTAGCGCATTTCCTTTGCTTATTTCCTTATTTGTTATGTCAATCCATTTACTGCCTGATACTACAAATCCTAAATTTGGACTTAAATTGTTTTCT
>JBAXYJ010000302.1:0-2520 GCA_041670885.1 Clostridiaceae bacterium | reverse complement strand
TATTATGGAAGAAACCTTTCTCATCCTAATATGGGGTATCAGGTTTTTAAAGCTGTTGGAAATGGTCTTAAGATAAACAGCAAAATTTGGCCGGAAAGTGATTTGGAAATGATTAATGCTTCTTTTAATGAATATAAAGATAAGAAGCCTTTTCTTACTTATTACGTTACTGTCAGCGGACATCTTCTTTACAATAAAAATAATTGTATGGCTGTTAAAAACTGGTCCTATGTTAAGGATTTGAATTATTCAACTGCAGTCAAGGCATATCTGTCATGTAATATAGAACTGGACAGGGCAATGGAGGCGCTTATAAAGAAGCTGGAAGAAAGCAAACTTCTGGAAAATACAGTTGTTGTAATTAGTGCAGACCATTACCCCTACGGACTAAACATTAATGAAATAAGTGAACTTAAGGGACATCAGGTAGAGAAGAACTTTGAGCTGTATGAAAATACATTTTTAATATGGAATAAGGAAATGAAACCTGTAACAGTTAATAAAGCTGCCTGCAGCATGGATGTGCTTCCAACTCTTTCCAACCTGTTCGGGCTTAATTATGATTCCAGACTTCTTATGGGAAAGGATATAATGTCTGACAATGAAGGCTTAATAATATTTTCAAATAGAAGCTGGATAACTGATAAAGGAAGATACAATGCTGTTACACAGGAATATAAAAGCCCAGTTAATCCAGGTGACCAGGCTTATATCGATAAAATTAGTAAAGTAGTTAAGGATAAATATACCTATTCCAGGCTTATTCTCGATAAAAATTACTATTCTAAGTTTTCTTTAAAGTAACAGTTGACTTATAGCTATAAATTATGTAAAATCTTATTTAATTTAATAAATTATTCTTATTAAGAGCGGCGGAGGGACTAGCCCTGTGAAACCCGGCAACAGCCAGCTGTCATAATGGTGAAATTGTATAATTTTTAATTTAATTTGTATCTTGAAAAACGTTAATAATTCGTTATTTTAAGATACAAACAGCCAAAAGGTAATTATACAATTTCCTGATATAGCTGGAATTGTGCTAAATCTTGCAGATTCATTTCTGAGAGATAAGAAGATAAATATATGTTTTTTGCCGCTCTTAATTTGAAGCGGTTTTTTATTATAATTTAATTTAGAAAGGAATGTTTTTATGTCAATAATAGTACCGGAAAATCTCCCTGCAATAGATATATTAAAAAAAGAAAATGTATTCGTTATGGAAAATAAAAGGGCAGTAAGTCAGGATATAAGGCCTCTTCAGATATTACTTTTAAACCTTATGCCTACAAAAATAAATACAGAAACTCAGCTTATTAGAATTATTGGAAATACGCCTCTTCAAGTAGAACTTACACTGCTTTATACTAAATCTCATAAAAGTAAAAATACCTCAGAATATCATCTGGATACTTTTTATAAAAGCTTTGATGAAATAAAAAACAGTAAATTTGATGGACTTATTATAACAGGTGCTCCCGTAGAAAAGCTGGAATTTGAACAGGTTGACTATTGGGAAGAATTAAAGGAGATAATGGAGTATTCAAAGTCAAACGTAACATCTTCACTTCATATATGCTGGGGTGCTCAGGCAGGTCTTTATTACCATTATGGTATAGAAAAAAGAGATCTTAACGAAAAGATGTTTGGAGTATTTTCTCATAGGGTAATAGATGACAAAAATGAACTTGTAAGAGGATTTGATGATACCTTTTATGCTCCTCACTCCAGACATACTGAAATAAAGAGAGAAGATATAATAAATAATAAAAACCTTAAACTAATAGCTGAGTCTGATAAGGCTGGGGTTTATATTGTAATGTCAAAGGATGAGAGACAAATATTTATTACAGGTCATTCTGAATACGACAGGGATACTCTTAAATTAGAATATGAAAGGGATAAGGAAAAGGGACTTGATATCCAAATCCCATATAATTATTTTGTTGATGATGATCCTAAAAACAGCCCCAGGGTGACTTGGAAAAGCAGTGCAAATCTGCTGTTTTCAAATTGGCTTAATTACTTTGTGTATCAGAAAACTCCTTATGATATAAATCAAATATCAGACAGGTTATAAAAAGATAGCTGTGCCCGCTTTTATGGTGTCATCCTTTCCCTGTCTCTTGGAAATAGAGCTGCTTCTCTTACATTTTTAAATCCTAAAAGCTGAGCAGTCAGCCTTTCAAGCCCTATAGCAAGACCTCCGTGGGGCATCATTCCAAATTTAAATGTATTTAAGTATCCTTTATAGTTATCAGGATTTAATCCTTTATATATCATATTGTCTATTAACATTTGATAATCGTGAATTCTTTGCCCTCCGGTAGTTATCTCCAAACCCTTATATAAAAGGTCAAAGGAATGGGTAAGATTTTCACCCCGGGGCATTGTATACATTGGCCTTTTGCTTCTTGGGTAGTGGGTTAAAAATAGAAGGTCTGAATTTAAATATTCACTGGCATAATCTCCAATAAGCCTTTCTCCCTCTGGGTCTAAATCTTCTGAAAGCTCGGTTTTACC
>JBAXYJ010000301.1:0-2524 GCA_041670885.1 Clostridiaceae bacterium | reverse complement strand
CTTATACTAAACATCTTCCAATGCCTCTATTACTTCAGAAAAACTAGTTATCACATACTCCACTTCAGGTTCAGTCAATCCTGGATAAAGGGGAAGCCGAAGCAAACATTTACTAACCATTTCTGTTAGCTTTAATTCATCAGGACAATAACCAAGTTTCCTGCCCATAGGGGAACTATGTAAAGGCAAATAATGAATCGTCGCTGTTATACATCTTTTAGAAAGCTCATATTTCACTTTATCCCTTGTTATCTCATTTTTAAAAATAACACAGAACAAATGATAGTTGGATTCACAGTCCTCCGGAATTCTAAGCATTCTTAGCCGACCTTGCTCTTCATACTTGCTTAATTGTGATTGGTATCTGGAATAAACAGATTTTCTTTTATCCGTAATATTCTGCATATCAGATAACTGAGCAAATAAAACAGCCATCAATAAATCTGAAGGTGTATAACTTGACCCAACATCTACCCAATTATATTTATCTACATCTCCTCTTAAAAACTGAGCCCTATTAGTACCTTTTTGCCAAACTGCTTCCGCTTTTTGAATAATTTTATCGTTATTCAAATTGATGAGCAATGCTCCACCCTCACCACTAGTATAATTCTTAGTCCCATGAAAGCTATAGCAACCGAAATGTCCCCAAGTCCCAAGAAACTTTCCTTTATACTTTGCATTTACAGCTTGTGCTGCATCTTCTATTACATATAACTCGTTTTTTTCCGCAATTTCCATAATTTTATCCATCTCGCAGCCTATGCCTGCATAATGGACAGGTATCACTGCCCTTGTTTTTGCTGTAATCTTCCTCTGCAGATCTTCGGGATCTATATTCAAAGTATTTTCTAAGACCTCTGCAAATATAGGTTTAGCACCCCTTAACATTATAGAACAAGCAGTAGAAGGAAATGTAAAAGATGGCATAATTACCTCATCACCAGGCTTTAAACCGATGAGTATTGCTGCCATCTCCAAAGCATGTGTTCCTGAGGTAGTCATAAACACTTTACCAGAATTAAAATTATCCTGGATAAAATTTGCTACAAGTTCTGTATAATGACCATCCCCACTAACCTGGTTACTGTTCAGTGCATCCGCAATATATTTGCTTTCTTTACCTGTCCAATAAGGTTTTGTATTAGGTATATCCATATTGGCTCCTTTAATATTTCTTTATTCCGAGAGATACCCATGAACTTACTAATAAATTCTACCTTTAAATTTTCCTTATATAGTAACAAATAATTATTATCGATTTATTTTGTTTTCTTGAGATAAACCTCAATGTCCCCAGTCTCTGAATCTTCATTCATCCTGTATTCAACTTTGTTTTTTTGGGCCCATTCAATAATGTTTTCTGCTGCACACATGTGACCTATCTCAATTTTCACAACTTCTCCTATTTTAATATTCTTCAGTTCTTGAGCAGCTTTTAAAAGTGGAATAGGACAAGCGTCGTACCTACAATCAAGTGATATCTTATTCATAGTCCCTCTCCTTTACAAACCTTCTTAGATTAATGATAATTGCTAAATATTATTTAGATTCTTTTTTCATCATTATACCCGAAAGAATCAATTAAATATACAAATTACCCCATCAATAGAATTTAGACTATCCAAATGAGACTAATAAATAAGATCAGCAGATGAGACTTGTAGATAAGACTAATAGAAATAGCACTTATTATCCTAAGTGCTATTTCTATTATTTATTTAGAGATTATTTGTTATATTGCTTTTACAGCATTTTCAATAGCAACTTTAGCATTTGCAATATCATATACGCGTTGTACAACTTGTCCTTTGTTCAGCAATACTAGACAAGGTGATTTTTCACATTCAAAACGACGAGCCATTTTATCTGATTTATAAATATCATTTCTGCATAGTTTAAAGGCATCATTCATTTCACCATGTAGCTGTTCAATTTGCGCTAATTTTTCACGATCACCAGCTTCAATAGCATTATAAATGTATAACCCAACTAACCCATCTGCCTCAATAATTTCTTTTTTTATATAATTTAGTTCCTCAACATACTTTTCTGCCATAACCCCTGCCACTGCAGCATCACCAACGGCTGTTGACACCTGTCTCAGGAATTTATCTCTAACATCTCCGGCTGCAAAAATACCATCAACATTTGTTTCCATATTTTCATTGGTTGTTATATATCCTCTACTAGACATATCTATAAGACCTTTAAAAATATCAGTATTAGGAATATAACCGATAAACAGGAAGCATCCGTCTACATCTACTGGAACTAATTCTCCAGTCTTTAAATTCTTAAGCACTACTTTATTTAAACGTTCGTCACCTTCGAATGAATCAACTACTGTATTCCAGATGAATTCCATTTTTTCGTTCTTTAAAGCTTTTTCCTGAGCAACTTTATTCGCATCCATTGTTCCTTCATCATGGATAATTGAAACATAAACCTTCTTAGCAAATTTGGTTAAGAACATACCTTCTTCAATTGCTGCATCACCACTACCAACGATTAATACTGTCTT
>JBAXYJ010000300.1:0-2529 GCA_041670885.1 Clostridiaceae bacterium | reverse complement strand
GCATCCTTTTCTATTCTTCCCTTACCCTTAAGGTTTAAGTGATCTGCTACATTTGATGTTATAACCTTTATGGCATCTTCTAATTTAACGCTGTCATTCAGCACAGAATCTCTTACTTCTCTGTATAGTGACCTTACAGATCCAATTCCAAGGCCAATTAATTCCCGTTTTGAATTAAACAGCGGCAGACTTCCCTGCCCGTCTGAGGAAAATTGTATCTGTTCAATTGGTATTCCTGCATCTAAAAGCATTTTAAGTCCGGTACCTGCCCTAACCTCATCTTCTTCCAGATTATCAGGATTACAGCTGGTGGTAAGATCAATAATTCCACCTATTTTTGCATATTCTATTGCTTCTTTAAATAATCTTCTGCTTCTCCCAAGATGGGTTGGAATAACCTGGCTTATGGGGATTTCAGTTTCCTTTACCATTCTGAAAAGATACTGAAGACCTCTATCTCCAGCTCCTAAATGAACATTTACTATGCCGCCTTTTCCTGAGAGCATCCCGCCTACTCTGGCACCAGCCACAACTTTAACAAAATCTTCATAGGCTGGCTGGGAGGATCTGTGATCGGATAATGCTATTTCACCGATCCCTATTACTTTATCAATAAGCATAATATCAGATCTTATACTTCCTGTAATAGTACTTACTGGAATTTCATAAGAGCCTGAATAAATATAAGAGCTTACCCCTTCTTCTTCTAATGCTCTTGCTTTTGCAAGAAGAGACTTTAAATCACGACATACTCCATCTGTTCCAAGACAGCCTACAATACTTGTAATACCCGCTTCAAATATTTCAGATATTTGGAGTTCAGGTGTCCTTGTCTTAAAGCCCCCTTCTCCGCCCCCTCCTAAAATGTGTACATGAGAATCTATAAATCCGGGAACCGCTAATTTTCTTTCAGCATCTATAACCTTAATTTCGCCAAAATTCTTTGGTATATCTACATTTTCATAAATTCCTTCAATGGTATTACCATTTAATATTATGTCTTTTATTCCCAAATACTTCGGTGAATATACTTCACAATTTTTTATTACTGTAATCATATTTTCTCCTTACTCCCAGCTTTCCCAAACTTCAGGTTTAAACCCAAGTGCTGCCTGTTTTCCATTTCTCACTATTGGCGTTTTATAAAGCTTAGGATTATTTAAAAGAAGTTCCATTTTTATGCTGCTGCTTCTTATAAATTCCAGATTCAAAATTTTGTACTCTTTAGCTTTAGTATTTATCAAATCATTTAAGCTTACAGATGCCATAACGCTTTCCAGTTCCCCTTTACTTAAAGCTTTCTGGTTTAAATCAATAAACTGATACTTTATATTTCTTTCTTTGAAATACCTTTCTGCCTTCTGCGTGTCAAAACATTTCTTTACTCCAAATATTTGAATATTCATTTTCTTACTCCTTCAGAAAATTGCATAATTACCTTTTGGCTAATTTCAGTTTAAAATAACGAATCATCAACGCTTTTTAAACTGAAAATATATTATTATTAAATTATGGAATTTCTCTTTTTACACTAAAAAATAAAATAGAAGCATCATCCTTGTCTTTAAGCCTGGGATGCTGATTACAGTCATTGTCTTCCTGCTGCTTTTCTCTTAATCTATTATACATTTCATTAATTTCAGCTTTCTTAAGCATACTATAGAATTCCTGATAGTCCTCTGCCAGAGTCATGCTTTCATAAAAATCTCCAAAGCCATCGCTGAAAAAGCATAAACTTTTTATTTCATTAAGGCACCATTTCTTATAGTAGGCATAATCTGCAGCCTCTTTATTAAACCCTAATATCCAGTATCCATCCTTAGTATTCTTTTTATATCTGTTTCTGATTAGATCCTCAGATACAGATTTTTTAGCCTCTGATACAGATATTCGTTTTTCCTTACTTATTTTAACCATCTTTCTTAAAATAATTTTATCAAGTTTAGACACACTGTCATCATAAATTTTTATAATTTCTCCATCTGCTTTTTCTATTAATATTGTGCAGTCTCCCAAACTTACTATCTCCAGATTATCATCCTGCTTCCTGATTAAAACCATGGATGCGGAAGGTTTATCCACCTTATCAATATCTGCAAGAGCAAGGATTTTAAACTTTTCTTCCATCTTAGAAATTCCATGTCTCACTATATCAATTAAGGGCTTTTGCTTTTTAATATCCCTGATCATAATATCTCTAAAGCTTTCCACAAACCATTTTGCATCACTTATCTCACCCGGAATAATTCCTTTTCTAAGCCCTGTAGAACCATCTAAAAGCAGTCCAAAATTTTCACCAAAACCTATACAGTCTTCATTTATTTTATCTCCGGGTTCTGTTATATATTTAACTAAATCTATTTTCATTTTTTCTCCTTTTAGGTTTAAATATTTAAAAGTATATAAATATTATATACTAATTAATAATGAACAAAGTGGCTTTGCCACGCCCCCTTCGGGGAATTTTAGCGAAATACTCTGAAAAGCATAGGGTAGAAGCTGTCCTATGCTTTTTATGATTTGTATTTT
>JBAXYJ010000299.1:0-2545 GCA_041670885.1 Clostridiaceae bacterium | reverse complement strand
TCAGGATGCGGGGGCTGCCCTTAATCCATATAAGAGGATAGGGGTTCAGCTTAAAGAGGTGCTGAAGGTACATAAAGAAAAAGTTTCAATGGATAGAATAATAACTGCTTTGACGAAGGCAGGCATAGAAAATGCAGAGGTAATATGCAATATGTACCCATGGCAGCTCAGCGGCGGATTATGCCAGAGAGCTGTAATTGCTATGAGTACTATATTTTCACCTGAAATAATTATAGCTGATGAACCAACAACGGCTATTGATGCATCTCTTCAGAAAAAAGTTCTGGACCTTCTCAAAGATATTAATGAGGAGGATAAGGCTTCTATTATTATAATTACCCATGATTTTGATGTGGTAAGATATATCTGTAATAGAGTTACTGTAATGTACGGGGGACTGGTTATGGAGGAGGGTACCTCCGATCAGGTTCTTAATCATCCGCTTCATCCATATACTAAGGAGCTTATATACTGTGCAGAGTCTTTAGATGATAATGAAGAAAATCTGTATTCTCTTGAAGGAGCGGCGCCCTCACCGGATGAATTTAAAGATCAGTGTCCATTTTATGATAGATGTAAGTATAGATGCGATAAATGCAGCAGCAAAATACCGGAAATTAAAAATATAGATAACAGGAAAGTAAGGTGTATTTTGACCGAAGGAGATGATACCATTGAAAATCCAGGATAAACCTTTAATTTCAGTTCAAAATATTTCAAAACATTATATTATGAAGAAGAATATATTTTCAAAAAAGGTTATAATAAAGGCGGTAGATAATGTAAGCTTTGATGTAAATAAAGGAGAGTCCCTGGGACTTATCGGAGAGAGCGGCTGCGGGAAAACCACAATGGCTTCAATTATATTAAATTTACTTAGGGCAGATACTGGAAAAGTGTATTATAAGGATATAGTTCTTTCGGAATTGGAGGATGACACGATGCGGAATCTGAGAAAGGAACTTCAGATTATTTTCCAGCACAGTCAGGGTGCATTAGACCCAAAGATGACAGCGTTAGAGCTCTTGAAAGAACCTCTTCTTATTCATAATATAGTAAAAAGTACAGATTCAGATAAAGAGGTATCCAGGCTTTTGGATTTAGTAGAACTTTCTGAAAGCGACAAGTATAAGTACCCCTATCAGATGAGCGGGGGACAGAGGCAGAGAATTGGAATTGCTAGAGCAATTTCTGTAAGGCCAAGCTTTATCATATGTGACGAGCCGGTATCTGCACTGGATGTTTCAGTTCAGGGACAGATATTAAATCTTCTTTCAAATTTAAAAAAAGAATTTAACCTGACATACCTTTTTATATCTCATGACCTTAAGGTAGTAAAACATGTCTGCAGCAGAATTGAAGTTATGTATAAGGGAAGAATAATTGAATCAGGAGATACAGCTTCAATTTTAAATAACCCAAAGGAAGAATATACTAAAAAGTTAGTTAACTCAGAATTAAAGTAGGGGTGATTTAATTGAAAATAGGTTTTATCGGTCTTGGTATTATGGGAAAGCCTATGTGTAAAAATTTATTAAAGGCAGGGTATAAGCTTATTGTGCCCGATCACAATAAGGAAACCTCAAGGGAGCTAAAAGCACTGGGAGCAGATGTAATGCAGAGCAATAAGGAGATAGCTGAGAAATCAGATATTATTATTACAATGCTGCCGAATTCCCCTCAGGTTAAGGATGTTGTTCTTGGGGAAAACGGAGTAATAGAGGGCGCCCACAAGGGACTTATTTTGATTGACATGAGCTCTATATCTCCCATTGTTTCAAGAGAAATATGTGAAAAGTTAGAAGAAAAAGGAGCAGATATGCTGGATGCTCCTGTCAGCGGGGGAGAGCCGAAAGCAATAGATGGAAGCCTATCTGTTATGGCAGGAGGGAAAAAGGAAGTTTTTGATAAGTGTTATTCTATACTGAAGGCCATGGCAGCATCTGTAATAAGAGTTGGAGAAATAGGAGCAGGCAATATCTGTAAACTTGCAAATCAAACCATAGTAGCAGTAAACATTGCCGCTGTGTCAGAAGCGCTGGTTCTCGCCCAAAAATCAGGAGTAAGCCCGGAGCTTGTTTATAACGCAATAAGAGGCGGCCTGGCAGGAAGCACAGTGCTAGATGCAAAGGCGCCCCTTATAATGGACAGAAAGTTTGATCCCGGTTTTAGGCTTAATCTTCACATTAAAGACTTAAATAATGCTTTAGAAACCTGTCACCAGGTTGGAGCCTATCTTCCTCTTACATCCATGGTTCTTGAGATGATGGAAATGCTTAAGGCAGAAGGTCATGAAATGGAGGACCACGGAAGTCTTGTTAAGTTCTATGAAAAGATGGCAAATATTGAAATTCATAGATGATACTGATTACATCAGAAAATTGTATCGATACACTTGCCATTACCATGATTTAAATGTAAATTTATATGAATAGGTTTATATTTAAATGGAGGATGATTTTATGAATACTAAGAGAATTTTAAGAATTGTAACAATCGGACTATTAGCAGCATTAAGTTTTGTAGGAACATATATACACATACC
>JBAXYJ010000298.1:0-2552 GCA_041670885.1 Clostridiaceae bacterium | reverse complement strand
TATATTCATCATCACATTTCATTACAAATTTATAGTATTTTTCTCTGGCTTTTTTAATGTTTTTGTTAAAAAAACTCATAATGAACTCTTCATCCACTATGCCGTATATGTCTTCCTTTAACCCAAGATACACACTGAAGGAGGAGTATTTGTACTCTTCCGGGCAATTTTCATAGCCTTCAACATCAGTAGGATTATTGTGTATGTATGCTGATACAGTAAATAAATAATTATCATCACCTACTACCTTGCTTTTAAATCTATCCTGAAAAACGTGTCCATGACGGTCATACTTATTATTAAAATACTGAGCATAGCTCTGGTTAATTCCATGCATAAATTTTGAAATGTCAGCTCCGTTTGCATCTACCAGAAGGTGGGCATGGGTTGACATAAGGCAATAGGCATACACCTTAAAGTCAAATTTCTTTTGGTACTTTTTAACGTAAAATAAGTATTTATCCTTGTCTTTATCATCTCTAAACAGAGGAATGTCGCTAATGCTTCTCCCCATAACATGATAAATAAAATCGTCATCCTTAATGCGAAAAGTCCTGCACATAATATCAGCTCCCTTGTTTCTTTGATGATGATATTATGTACAGGACCAATTAGAATTATTCATTAAATTATTTTATTGAGAACCGTCCCTATAAAACCTTACTCAAAAACTCCTTCGTTCTCAAATTCTGTGGATTATTAAATATTTCTTCCGGTGTACCTTCTTCTGAAATTATTCCTTCATCCATAAACATAACTCTGTCTGCAACTTCTTTTGCAAATCCCATCTCATGAGTAACAATTACCATTGTCATCCCATCTTTAACCAGTTCCTTCATAAATTCCAAAACTTCTCCTACCATTTCAGGGTCTAGTGCTGAAGTTGGTTCATCAAATAGCATTACATCCGGTGACATAGCTAATGCCCTGGCAATTGCTATTCTCTGCTTTTGTCCCCCTGAAAGCTGCCTTGGATAACTGTTTGCTTTATCTTCCAGATTAATTCTGTGCAGCAATTCAAAAGCTATTTTCTCCACAGCTTCTTTAGACATGTTTTTACATTTTATAGGAGCCAGTGTAATATTATCAAGCACACTCATATGTGGGAAAAGATTGAACTGCTGAAAAACCATGCCCATTTTTTGTCTCTGCTTATCTATATCATTTTTCTTATCTGTTATAGAAACGCCTTCAAATATTATCTCTCCATCAGTTGGTTCTTCCAGAAGGTTAAGACACCTTAGAAATGTACTCTTTCCAGAACCGCTTGGCCCTATAACTACGACTACCTCGCCCTGTTTTATCTCTGTATCTATACCTTTAAGAACATGAATATCTCCAAATTTCTTATGAAGTCCCTTAACATTAATCATTTGCTGCCATTCTCCTTTCCAAATACCCTACAAGCTTTGAAATAATAAAGGTTAAAATTAAATATATAATTGCTGCTCCTACTAAAAACTCAGCATACATATAAAATTTAGCACCCATCATCTTTGAGCAGTTCATTAATTCTCTCGCTCCAATAGCAGATACAAGAGATGTATCTTTAAGAAGTACAATGGCTTCATTTCCAAGAGGAGGTATAATAACCTTAAAAGCCTGAGGCAGAATAATATATTTCATAGCCCTGCTGTGAGAAAGACCCAGGGACCTGGCTGCTTCCATCTGTCCAATATCTATTGACTGTATTCCGGCACGCACAATTTCTGCTACATAGGCACCGCTGTTAATACCAATTCCTATAGTTCCCGCTATTATAGGATTGAATGACACGGAGTTTCCTGTAATTGTATTATAAATCTGAGGAATTCCAACAAATATAAAAATTATCTGCAGCAGCATTGGTGTTCCTCTAATGATTGTCAGGTAAATTCCTGAAATGCTTTTGAGAATTACATTTTTAGAAATACGGGCAAGTCCCACCAGTACTCCTAATACAATTCCTATTATTATTGCACCTATTGTCATTTTTATGGTGACAAATGTTCCCTGTAATAAAAATTCTCTAAATTCCCATACTTTTAATATACCTTCCAATATCAACACTCCTCGTCTTTTATAAAGAAAAAACAGGGCAACTTACATTGCCCTAAACTTTTAACTATTGAATTTTCCACTTTGTTTTAAATTCTTTAATTTTGCCTTCTTTTTCCAACTTACTTATTGCATCGTTTATTGCCTTAATTAATTCTGCATTACCTTTCTTGGTGATAGCAGCTGTCTCCTCATAGGTAAGAGGTTTATCAACAATTACATAGGTACTGTCCTTAGCTACATAATTATTTGCAACGGTTATATCAGCTACTACTGCTTTTACACTTTTGCTCTTAAGCATTACGAAGCCTACATTAAAATCATCCAGTGAAACTACATCAGCGCCTTTAATTGTCTTTGCAGCTTTTTCACAGGTACTTCCGATTCCTACAGCTACCTTCTGTCCGTTAAGATCTGCAGCACTTTTAATACCAGAATCCGCTGTAGTTACAATAACTTGTCCTCCTACTAAATATGGAGTAGACATTTCAACCTTCGCTTTACGATCATCAGTG
>JBAXYJ010000297.1:0-2565 GCA_041670885.1 Clostridiaceae bacterium | reverse complement strand
TGCTTTTACATTAATGGTTTCTTTTATAACTTTAACAATAACTTTTTTTGTGCATACAAACAAATCAGATTTAGTATGGGGGATAGTATATTCTTTTATATTTTTACTATTCTCATTTATGCGTAAAGGTATTACGGAAAAAGGTTTGATAGGTTCAAAAGGTGATTCTTGTAAATGGCGTAAAGTTCATAATACCAAATTGATAAAAGAAGATAATAGAATAAAGCTTATTTATAGTCAAATTAATGGAGAAAGTTATATGTATTTTAATTATAGTGATTATGCTAAATTAATTAATGTTTTAAGACAATTTCTTAGTGATGAGAAAATTAGTATTGATTTTTGATTTTAATGTGATTATTTTCTAGCTATTTATTATTTAATATAGTTCTGTCTGCATAGTAATCAATGTCTTCAATACGATCGTTCATTTCAAGATTAGCATTCCTTAATTTTGTTGACAAGGAAATAAAGATAAAATACAATGTGTGCAAGGAAAGGAAAAGACTGAAAGGAGCAATTGATATGGAAATTATAGAATGTATTAATAGCAGAAGAAGTAATAGGTCATATACGGATGAATTGATATCAGAGGAAACTTTAACTAATCTTATAAAACTTGGTACAAAGGCAGCAACCGGGTCAGGTCTTGAGCCTTGGGGCTTTGTAATAATCCAGGATAAAGAAGAAATAGATTCATTATCTGAAATGACAAAGAAGTTTATATCAGATAATCTTGAAAAATATCCTTATGTGCAGCAATATGGCAAATGGATGAAGAATCTTAAATTTCATATATTTAACCGTGCCAATACATTGCTGATTATCTACGGCAACACTGATTCTCACTGGTATGTTTATGACTGCAGCATGGCGGCAGGCAATATTATGTTGGCAGCTCACAGCATGGGAATTGGAACCTGCTGGATTGGTTTTGCAGAGCACACCTTAAATACAAAGGAATTTAAAGAAAAACACGGAGTGCCGGAAAAATATGAACTGGTTTCTGCCTTGAGTATGGGATATATGAAAATAAAGCAGGCACCTCCAAAGAGAAAAGAGCCATTGATATTCAGCAAATAAAATGCGTAACATTTAAATACAAAAGGGGTAATGAACATGAAATTAGGTATAGTCGGAGCAGGAATGATAGCCAAAGAATTTTTGGATACTACTCCTCTTCTTAAAGATATAGAACTTACAGCTATTTGCGGCACAAAAAGAAGTGAAGCTAAACTGAATGAACTTAAGAAGGAATATGGAATAAAAAGTGTTTTCTGTGACTATGAAGAATTTTTAAAATGTGATTTGGATGCGGTTTATATTGCACTGCCTAATAACCTGCATTTTGAATTTGCCAAGAAGGCATTAGAAGCAAATAAAAATGTTATTTTGGAAAAACCATTCACATCAACATATAAAGAAGCATTAATTTTAAGTGACTTAGCCAGGAAAAAACGTTTATTTTTATTGGAAGCGATAACTACCATGTATTCCCCTAACTATAAAAAAATCAAGGAGCTGCTTCCTGTTTTGGGAGACATTAAAATAGTCCAGCTTAATTATTCTCAGTATTCCAGCAGATACGACAGGTTTAAGCAGGGAATTGTGCTGCCGGTTTTTGATCCTAAATTATCAGGCGGTGCCTTAATGGATTTAAATATTTACAATATTCATTTTGCTGCAGGTTTATTTGGAAAACCTGAAAATGTTGAATACTACCCTAATATTGAAAGAGGAATAGATACCTCCGGAATATTAATTTTAGATTATGGATTCTTTAAATGTGTCTGCATAGGAGCAAAGGACAGTAAAGCACCTATTGCAAACAACATTCAGGGAGACAAAGGATGTATATATCTGGATACATCCACAAGCATCTGCAAAAGCTTTGAACTTTTAATGAATGACGGAACCAAAACTTTAATAAATGAAGATAATTATGACCGTCGTATGGTTAATGAATTTATTGAATTCACTAATATGATTAAAAATAATGATATGAAAAAATGTTATGAAATGCTGAATCACAGTTTAATTGTAAGTGAAATTGAAACCATAGCGAGAAATAAAGGGGGAGTTGTATTCCCGGCAGATCTGGCATAAGGAGAAGCCAGATAACAGGTTGACTTAAATACAAAGGAGGTAGTGAAGGAGCTCATCCAGAAATATTGAATGCGCTGGCAGAATCGAATTTTGAATAGGCTGAGGGTTATGGAGAGGATTATTATACAAGTAAAGCGGTTGAACTTTTAAAACAGAAAATTAAATTGAGAAATATAGATATTCACTTTTTCACAGGCGGTACTCAGACTAATCTTACTGCGATTTCAGCTTTCTTAAAGCCTTATGAAGCAGTAATATCAGCAAATACAGGTCATGTTCTTGTTCACGAAACTGGGGCTATCGAAGCTACAGGCCACAAAGTTATCTCCATTGAAGTAAATGATGGAAAACTTAAACCGGATCATATAAAATCTGTCCTGGATATTCATACTGACGAACATATGGTAAAGCCTAAGCTTGTTTATATATCAAATCCCACAGAAATAGGTTCAATATATA
>JBAXYJ010000296.1:0-2577 GCA_041670885.1 Clostridiaceae bacterium | reverse complement strand
GTTGGAAAATCAGGAATAAATCATAGGCTTAGGAAAATAGAAAAGATAGCAGAGGAGCTTCGCAGAGAGGGTGGAAGGTAATGTATAAAAATGATTTAATAATAAATTATATAAAATCCCTGGAAGTAGGAACAAGGATATCTGTAAGAAGTATAGCCTCTGCTTTAAGTGTAAGTGAAGGAACAGCCTATAGGGCAATAAAAGACAGTGACAGGCTGGGATATGTAACAACAATTCCAAGAGTTGGTACAGTGAGGATAGAAAAGGTAGAAAAGAAAAGTATTGAAACCCTTACCTATGCAGAGGTAGTCAATATTGTTGGCGGAAGCATACTGGGAGGCAGGGGAGGAATTCATAAAACTCTTGATAAATTTTTAATTGGAGCTATGACATTAGAAGCAATTGAAAGTTACCTGTCAGAGAACTGCCTTTTTATTGTTGGAAATAGAGAAGAGGCTCAAAAATTAGCTTTGGAGCATAATTCAGGTGTCCTTGTAACAGGAGGATTTAACTGCAGCGAGGAGATAAAAAACTTAGCCAATGAAAGGAGCCTTCCGCTTATATCCTCATCCTACGATACATTTACCATAGCATCAATGATTAATAAAGCATTATCTGAAAGCTTAATTAAAAAAGAAATTCTTCTTGTTGAAGATATTATGAAAAAGCCATATTACTTATATGCTGCAGATACTGTTTACAAATGGAAGGAACTTATAAAGGATATAAACCAGGAAAGATTTCCTGTAGTTGATAATGATCTTAGAGTAATAGGGATAATAACACTAAAAGACGGAGAAGGAGCTCTTCCTTCAACACCTGTATCAAAGATAATGAGCAAAGACACAATAACCGTTACACCAAAAACTACGCTGGCATATGCATCTCATATAATGGGATGGGAGGGAATTGAAATCTGCCCTGTAGTAGAAGGAAAGAAGCTTAAGGGAGTTATAAGCAGGCAGGATGTAATTAAGGCCCTTCAGTATAGAGTAAAACAGCCTATGGCAGGAGAAAGCTTTGGGCAGCAGATACTTAGAAATTTTCAGACTGTTGATTCAAATGGCAGCATTGTATATAAGGGAAAGATTACAACTCAGATGCTGGACGATTTAGGGACAGCCTCCTGGAGTACCCTGAATATGCTTCTGTCCTCAGCAGGTATAATGTGTCTTAAACAAAAGATGAATATTAACACCTTTGTAGATAGTATATCCACATATTTTTTAAGACCTGTACAAATTGACAGCTTTATAGCTTTAAAAACGGATATATTTGATATGGGAAGAAATTTCTGCAAGGTTCAGGTTGATATGACAGACATAAAGGGAGATTTAGTAGCTAAGTCCATATTATCTATAAAAATATTAAGAAAATAGGATGTTGCTTATGGAAAAGGAAAGAGAATTTGTCCATCTTCATGTACATACCGGGTATTCCCTGCTGGATGGGTCGGGAAAAATAAAAGGTCTTATAGCAAGGGCAAAAGAGCTTAATATGAAATCACTGGCCATAACTGACCATGGGGCAATGTATGGCTGTGTTGAATTTTATAAGGAAGCTAAAGCTCAGGGAATAAAGCCTATAATTGGCTGTGAGATATATGTATCCTCAAAGGAAATGAGTATAAAGGATTCTACCAGCGAAACCTATCACTTAGTTCTCCTTGTTAAAAATGATATAGGATATCACAATCTTATGAAAATAGTATCAAAAGCATCTATTGACGGCTTTTACTATAAGCCCAGGGTAGATAAGGAATATTTAAAAAGCCACTGTGAAGGCCTTATTGCCTCTTCTGCCTGTCTGGGCGGAGAAATCCAGACTTTAATCAACCGGGGAGAAACAGATAAGGCAAAGGAAGCCGCGTTAAAATATAAGGATATATTTAAAGATTCTTTTTATCTTGAGCTTCAGTATCATGGCATAGAGGAGCAGCTTAAGGTAAATAAGGAGCTTATTAAGCTGTCGAAGGAGATAAATCTGCCTCTGATTGCCACAAACGATGTCCACTATATAAGAAAGGAAGACTCTAAGGCCCATGATATACTTCTTTGCATTCAAACTGCAAAGACTGTAGAAGATGAGGATAGAATGAGATACCCTTCCGGTGAATTTTATCTAAAGTCAGCAGATGAGATGTACAGCCATTTTTCTTATGTAGAGGAAGCTCTGACAAATACCATAAAGATAGCAGATCAGTGTAATTTTGATTATAACTTCCATGTATCACACCTTCCTAAATTTTCATTAGATGAGGGGACAGACCCTTACCTTTACCTTAAGGATTTATGCTATAAAGGTTTAAACAGAAAATATAAAAATATAACTAAAGAGCTTAAGGACAGGCTGGAGGATGAGCTTTCCATAATAAAAGAAATGGGATATGTGGACTATTTTCTGATAGTTTGGGACTTTATAAGATTTGCAGATGATAATAATATTATGACAGGCCCCGGAAGAGGAAGTGCGGCAGGTTCAATAGTTGCTTACACTCTTAATATTACTAAAATCGATCCTATTAAATATAATCTTATATTTGAAAGATTTCTAAACCCGGAAAGAGTATCCATGCCG
>JBAXYJ010000295.1:0-2587 GCA_041670885.1 Clostridiaceae bacterium | reverse complement strand
CGGGAAAAAATGCTGAAATTACGGGAAGAACTATTAGCTGTTGAAGAAGACCGTGCGGCTGGTCGTTTAGGAAGTACCCCGGATGAACTGGACAGCTACCTGGACAGCATTATTGATGAGGTGTAACATGGAAAAGAAATCCCAATATAAAGTGATTGTTTCCGACCGTGCCCGTCAGATGCTGGCAGGCCATGTTTTGTTTCTCCTGCAGAAAAGTCCTGCAGCCGCCCGTAAAGTAAAAAATAAATTGATGGACGCTATTCGCTCCCTTTACCAAATGACGGAGCATTTTCCATTTCTGGAGGCTGAATTTATACCGCCGAATAAATATCATAAGATGTTCGTAGAAAAATGGTATCTGGTTCTGTATCAGGTTAAAGATCAAATGGTGTATGTTGACTATATATTGGATTGCAGGCAGGATTACGGGTGGCTGCTGCGGTAGGGAAATAATCTTAGGATTTATCAAAATAAGTATATTAATAACTCAGACAACAACGTGACCAGGGACCAGCCAAGGACCTGGATTAGGATTAAATATTGATAAAAATATTAGGTATGGGTAAAAGGCTGGAACTTATTTTGCAATAATCGTGTACTTTATTATAATAACTCATTAGCTACATATAAATTGCCTTGATTGGATCCATTCTTGAAGCATTAACTGCAGGTATTATTCCAAAGATTATTCCAACAATAACTGACGTAATGGTGGCACCTAAAAAAGTTCCTACTGTCAGCACCGTAGGAAATGGCAGAAAATTACTCGCTATTTTGCCAAATAGAAATCCGCATAGTATTCCAATTATACCCCCTATGCCGGTAACCACAATTGATTCAAATAAAAATTGCAGTAATATGCTTTTAGGTTTTGCACCAATGGCTCTTCTGATACCAATTTCTCTTTTCCTTTCAGATACTGAGACATACATGATATTCATTACTCCAATTCCACCTACAAATAGGGATATACCGGATACAAATGCTATGAATGCAGTTAACCCACCTATAACTTTTTCTAATGCTTTCGTTAAAGCCTGCGGATCTTGAAGTACATATTTACCCTGTAAGTTTGGATGGTTCTGTTTAAGCTCCTTATTTATTTTTTCAAAAACCTTATTTCTATCTAGTCCAGGTTTTATATAAATATCTAGTTGAGATATAGCTGCATCTGAATTCATATCATCTATTGCCTTCTTTGATACATAACTTGTAGAACCAGTTAGAGAAAACATTCCTGGTTCAGCTAAAATTCCTATTACTTCGAAATTGTCTCCATTAACCGTTACCCCATGACCAATGGCATCTTGAGGTGAAGTAAAAAGAATTTTAGCAGTTTCATAATCAAGCACTATCAGCTTCTTCGGGTCTTCATCTTTATTAAAAAAACGTCCATATTTAACGCTTAAGCTTTTACTATCTGGAGCATCAAGCATACCCGCTGCATTTTTATCAAAATAAGATATTTGTCCTGTGGTAAAGCTGATTCCTGCAATTCCCTGGCTTGCTTCAACTTTTTCTACTCCTTCTGCACTTTGAAGGTAATAAGTATCAGTTTTACTGAAGGGTTCCATTAAACTTAAATCTGCATATGCGTTATCAGCTTGAAAAGTGACACTAATTTTATTTGCACTGGTATCCACCATGGACTTATTTACTTCCGCCTTTAAACCATTTCCGATAGATAGAATTGTTACTACAGAACTTATTCCAATAATTATACCTATCATTGTCAAAAAAACTCTTAATTTATGAGATTTTAAACTATATATTGAAGTTCTAATTAAATTTGTTATTGACATATCTAATCCACCTTTGTTACTAATCCATCTTTTATATGAATTACTTTATTAGCATACCTTGTGAGGTCCCCATCATGAGTTACCATAATAATGGTTTTATTATCTTTATTTAAGCTTTTGAGTATATTCATGATATCCTTACTGGTTTCACTATCTAATGCCCCTGTGGGTTCATCTGCAAAAATAACATAAGGATCATTAATAAGTGCACGGGCTATTGCAATACGCTGCTGCTGTCCTCCAGATAATTTAGCTGGTGTCTGCTTCTTTTTATTTAATAGTCCTACTGTATCAAGATACTTTTCTACATGCAGAGTTTTTTCTTTTTTAGATAGCTTGTTATTTTCTTTATAAAGCATTGGAAGTTCAACATTCTGCTCTATAGTCAATGAATCTATCAAATGAAACTGTTGAAAAATAAAACCCATGTAACTGTTTCGCAGCTCTGATCTTTGATTTTCATTAAGATTAGTTACATCTTTTCCATTGAATATGTAATTGCCGTTATTAAAACGGTCAAGCAAACCAAGGAGATTCAAAAGTGTTGTTTTACCACTGCCTGATTTTCCCATGATCATAAGAAAATCTCCTTGTTCGATAGTTAAGGTTACATCTTTTAGCGCATGTAATTTTTCGTCTTTTAATCCGTAATATTTGTTAATATCAATTAATTCTACAAGCTTACTCAACAATCATACCTTCCTTCATGCCAGTGGTATCTTTTGCGATTCTGTCATTTTCTTTTAATCCTGCACTAACCACAACATCGGAGGAAGTACTATCTT
>JBAXYJ010000294.1:0-2601 GCA_041670885.1 Clostridiaceae bacterium | reverse complement strand
TTAATCTAATTAGTAAAGTCGTGCGAATGTAATACAATTTTATGGTACATTTACGTTATTATATGAAAAAACATTTCAGACATGGGTAAAGAAAAAATTGCAAATATTTCTGTAATATCCTTACTATAATACTCCCCAAATGCTGGTTCTTCGTCACTTTTGATGCAAGATATTATATTAAACCTCTCATTTCTGGTGTTTTGTAGACTTTTTTCAGATTTAACAAATGGCTTATCAAAAATGCATGTATAATCTTGATTGGATAAGCATTTGAAACTGTTTGCTTGCACCTAAAGTGACGAAGAACCAAAAATAAGAGGTATTATAGTTTACTCTTATTCATTCCAATTATTCGAGCTTATTATTTATTCGAATTCAATTCCATAAAAATTAGCCCATTTTTCTTCATCTGAAGATATTGTTAACTTAATTACATGACTTCCTTTTGATAAGCTTATAGCATCTATTATAGTGGATTTATGACGTTGATATCCTAAAGAAATATTTTTAGGATATTTTACTCCATCTATTTCAATTGTAATTTCATAATTACTCATTTCTGCAGTATAAACAGATATTTTATAGGATTTCCCCTCCAAAGAGTTAAACATATATTCGATTGATCCTGAATAATTTCCACGCCAATTTGTATACATAAATTGATCTTCATCCCCTAGTCCTACTCCTAACTCTCCGTTTGCATAGGCAGATAAAGGTGAAATCACGCCAACGCAAGGCAAATTAATACCAGTATCATAGCAATCAATCTCGCCAACAAGTTGAATGCGAGCCGTATCGAAATCACCTATAAGTCCCCTTATAGTAATTGTGTTACCATTCTTAGTCACTGTGTGGTTTGTCTTTACTGATGCAACACTGTTCTTAATTCCGGTTACATTAATTTCTGAAACAGCAACACCCGGCATTTTAGTTACATATAAGATAGTTTGTCCATTTTCTTCCGTATATCTGCAAATGCAATTATGTTGTCCATACAATTGTTTTAAACTCTTAGACTTATATATTCCGCCCATTTTCTGAATTACTTCTCCAGCTTCTCTAAGAGGGGCAGTTTGCGTATGGGGAATACTGCCATCTGATTTTGGACCAACGTTAAGCAACATATTTCCACCATATTGAATGCATCTTAATAAATTTACTATTATTTCTTTGGCAGACATATAATATTGCTGATGAACAGATTTACTATATCCCCAGCTTTTTTTATTTATGGAGTTGCATAATTCAAATCTTTGAAATTTTAGAATAGGTAAATTGAGGTTCATTTCTGGGGTAATATAGTCTCCTTCGTGTTTTCTGTATAGTCTATCATTAAAAATAATATTCGGTCTAACAGAAAGAGCTGCATTTTTATATAAATTCGCAACAACCGCATTACTATTCGCAAGATATCCATCCCACCAAATCAGATCAATGTTAGGATATCTGTTAACAAATTCATTTATTAAATTCTCAGTATACAAATCATATTTTGAGTGATCATCATAGTATCCATTAATTTCTGGGACTTCACCATAAGAACCTTCAGCCATCCAATCTATGTTTTGAGAAAAATAAACTCCAAATTTGAGTCCATTTCTCACACATGCATTTTGAATTTCTTTAATTACATCTTTCCCTTTCGCTGCACTATTTTCTATATTCCATTTGGTAAATTTTGTTGGATACATAACAAATCCATCGTGATGCTTAATTGTAATAACCAAATATTTCATTCCTGCAGACTTAGCCAACAATGCGATTTCATCAGCATTGAAATTGCTACAAGTAAAGCTATTTGCATATAGCTTATATGTTTCTCTTGGAATTCTTGAAGTATACATAAGCCATTCTGCACCAACTCCGTTTGCAGTACTAGGTACATTGGAGGTATATGTAATCCCATCTAAATCTGTTCCTACAAATTCACCTGCAGGAACTGAATACACGCCAAAATGTATAAACATCCCAAACTTAGCTTCATCCCACCATTTTTGTTTATCAGTTTCAATTTCTAAATCAAAATCTTGACTTTTGGAACATGAAGAAAAGATAAATAAAGTTATAACGCACAATACGATAATATCAAAAAACTTTTTCATTCGTTATTCTATAAAGTTAAATCCATAATTACCTATTGACAGATTATCTCTGATTTATTATCACTTGCTAAAATCATAATAACGAAATAATCTAATATTTATTACTTTAAAAAGGATTTTAGTAAATAAACCAATGGCAAATGGTGAAATACTTACAACTCCAGGTTTTCTATTGATAAATTTGCACTGATTAAATTTGCTGGGTTGCTAATTTGTATGTTTGCGTCCTCCTCCCAGTCAAAAAAAACAGAGAGATTACCAATTTATAGTTAACGTAAACATATACAAAAGGCCATCACACGAAAAAACAATAAAGTGTCGGCAATTATTGAGCAAAATAATTCTCATCATTGGAGTATTTTAATTTACATACCTGCATACGCTTTGATAAATAATTCTTCATAGCTATCAACGATGTGTTTCCATGAATAACTATCCTTAATTATTCTCAGGTTATCCTGTTTCATCTGCAGAATCATCATCTCGTATCCACAATCAT
>JBAXYJ010000293.1:0-2609 GCA_041670885.1 Clostridiaceae bacterium | reverse complement strand
TGACCACGGTGCTAGAAAACATTAACGCGTATTTTGTAAATATGTATGGTAAATATAATGAATTTGAATTGGAGGTACAGGAGATGGTTAAGAGTTTTTACGATCCAAGAATTGAAGAGAAGGGTGTTGAAAAGGGTAAAAAAGAGGGAAAGATAGAAGGTAAAGTAGAGGGAAAGGCGGAAATGCTTATAAAGCAGCTTATAAAGAAATTTAATACAATTCCTGATGATTATAAAAAGATATTGATGAAACTGCCGGAAGAAAGATTAGAAACAATAGCAATAGAAATTTTTAATATTAATGATATAAAGGAAATTGAAAAATATTTCTAAAAGAATTTTATTAATAAACTAAGGCTTGTTTGACAATTATTAACCTCTAATATAATTACAACAAATACATTTATTATTTTCATTATGATTTCTCCTTAATATTATAAATCAAGCTGGTATCTTTTAAAGAACCAGCTATTTTACTGTTTTTTCATAATAGCAATCAAGAAATGGTTTCCATTTCATTACAACCATTTCTTGGCAGTATCCCCCGAGCCAGGGTATGAATGGGAACTATTGCATTTTGATAAATACATATATAAAAGTAAGTTTTGATAAATTTTTCATTTAAAAAGGAGATTATTTTTAATTGCTTAAAGAAGACACCTATGAGCAGGTAACAAACGAAGACTTAAGTAATGTTTGGTGATGGCAAAAACACAAATAAGCAATAATACTTAGAAAGCGGGTGAATAAAATGGTAATAATGCTTTTTGGTATATCCAATGTGGGCAAAACTGTAACAGGTGAGAAACTTGCAGGGAGCTTGGGGTATCAATTTTTTGATTTAGATGAAGAAATAAAGAAGCGATTTAATACAACTCTTGAAAAATTTATGCAAGATAATCAATTTTCATATGGAAGAGGTAAAATTAAAGGTGAAATACTAAGCGATTTGATTAATAAAAATAAAAATGATATGGTTATTGCAGTAAGTCCTATCTATTATGCAAGATTTTTTAATCCATTAATAGATTTGAAACAGGTAATAGCTATTGAATTGCAGGATTCAGAAGAGAATATATTTCAAAGATTGGTTTTCTCTGATGAGAATGACAATTTATATAAAGATGATGAATATAAGGAACAGCACAAGGAGTATTTTATTAAAGATATACATGAAGACCTTGTATATACAAAGAAGATTTTTAAAAAAATTAAAAGTAAATATTTTATAAATAATCAATCTGTAGACAAAGTAGTTGATGATTTGATTGTTATTATAGAAAATACCAAGGAAATGATTGATTCAAGATAATGTGCATTTGGCAGGCTACCCGAACCAGGGGCTAAATGGAATGGGAAATATGTAATCATATAGAACTATGTTGAGAAGCGATTACATTTTAATTAATGTATATAGTAACCATAAAACTAAAGCTGAAATTATTAATAATACTTTTTGAGCCTGCTTTTTATAGGTGCTTGTTTAGAGTAAAATGAAGTATGTAATATTGTTAAATAATGATAAAATACTCGTATAAGTAATGAAAATAATATTTAATTATGGAGGGCTTATAATTACGTTGATAAGAAATGTTTATGGGAATACTTCATTAAAAGTGAATTGGCAGGGGGAAATTGTATCTATTCAACCTAGGACGAGAGTCTGGAGATATCTAACCCATAATCGAACTCATTATCATTTGGGGTATAATATTTTCATAACAGGATACAGCAGTGATGGCAAAAATACTTTTACAGTTGCAATTTCTGAAAAACAGCAGATGAAGGACTTGTTTAGGATAGGTGATATAATTGAAGGAACAGCATGGACAAAAAAATATGATGAAAGGGAATTTGCAGATTATTATAAAGCTGGGTCCTTAAAAATCTTTAAAAGGTCTGCTGATAACCTTCGTATGATGCCGCCGCCATGGATAATGATGCCTCCGGCGTTAAAGGTATACGAAGAAAGAGGTGCCAGGTTATTAAGTAAAAGTATGTGGAAAGCAAAGTGCTTTAAATGTATCTGGGCAAATATTGCTAATGTTGAAATTCAATGGGATTTTGATAAAAATATAAAAAAATATCGTTTTGAGACTTTTTGCTATGGGCCAAAATCATGCAGATATTATAAAATGGGAAGACCACGCTCTGTACCATATAAAAACAGAGAATCTTCTATAGATGACGGATATTTGGATGAGCTTTGTACTGATGGAAGGTATGAAGAAGAATAAAGTCATTTATTGAATTGAGTTATCCCTGAATCAGCAAAAGATTAAAGTAAGAAAGTATAAATATTTTTCAAGCAGAACGTATGTTCTAAGCAAAAGTGGTTATGCTATAAGTGTGATGATTTAACTTGAGGAGGAAAACAATGAACGCTTACAGCAATATTTCATTAGATTCAGCAAAAGTTATGGAAGATAAAGATGATTATAAACCCCATATTCAGATGGATTTAATCATGAAAAAACTATTCACCATAAAAAATCCCAGGCCGATTATCGACTTTATAAATGCAATTTATGGTGATGATATAAGCTGTGATGCAAAAATTACTTACAGTGATAAAGAAATAATAAACAGGGAAAGCAATTCTGCCAAGCT
>JBAXYJ010000292.1:0-2633 GCA_041670885.1 Clostridiaceae bacterium | reverse complement strand
TATACCCATTTCCTCTGCACATTCACGTTTCACTGTATCTGGAAGTAGTTCTTCTGTGTCCTGACCACCACCTGGCATAATATAAAAAACATCGCCCTTATCATTGATTTTTGATGCTAGCATTTTTCCATCCTTAATAATCAATGCCTTTGCAGAATTACGTATCTTTCTTTCCATAATCTTTCTCCTTTAATATGTCTAATATAAATAAACTTTACTTCGGAATAAAATACAAGTCTTTACTATTATAATATCTTTATTATAAGTCTTTTACCAATGTTTCAATTATTATATTATGAAAATACCACAGTTTACAAATAAAGCACTATTAAACTATTAATTTAAGTTAAATATTAAGAGTGCAATAATAATTGTAATTTTCCTTTTATACCTATAAATTCATTAAAAAACCTGGGCTCTTTTTTTGTACCTAATATATCTAATGTTGGTGATGCTCTCCATGATGCTTACAGATTATATTTTTCTCTTCCAAAGTTCCATTGATATGATTAATTAAATAATTAAGAAGAGAATGCAAAAAATGCTGCAAGCTTACACTCGCAGCATTCAAGATACTGAACGTACAGAATGATAGTTCTCCACAAATAAACTTTTGTGGCAATTTCGCATATATTTTATACAGAACCAGTAATATAACATAAAAGCATTAGTCAATATAATTTTTCTATCTGAATTATCCATGTGAAATTAACTATATGCTTAAATTTTACCCTGCATCCTATAGCTTCTGCATATTTTTTCAATTCTTCAATATCTGTATAATATTCATCCGGAATTATATCCCACAAATCTTTTCTTCTAATATTGACATAGTATTCCTTTTGCTTAATTCTTTCAGTTTCGTTTAAAAACATTAAATCCGCAATAATAATTGTTCCTTTTGGCTTTAAATACTCCAGCATTAAGCTAACTGCTTTTTCCTTTTCCGACTTTTTTAAATGGTGAAAGGCATAGGAGGATACAACAGCATCAAACTCATTTTGAGAAAATGGCTCATCCAGGAAATTACCTAATCTTAATTTAATATCCGGATATTTTACTTTTGCCTGAAGAAGCATCTCAATACTCTGATCCATGCCTATATAATTTAGATTTTCCTTTAATTTATCATGCAAATTCACTGTACCGCATCCTATATCAAGCAAACTCTCTATATTTCTATTTTTTATCATTTCTGCCAGTGTTTCTAATACAAAATCATATTTCACAAATAGTTTCAGATCTCCTGTTATGTCTTTTCCTACTGAAGCATCGTAATTATCCGCCCAGAAGTCAAATCCCCACTTATCCAGCCAGGAAAGTCTCTCTTCCTGGTTTTCTTTAAGGGTTTTGTTAATCCTGTTAAAGTATTCTTCATAATCAGTATCTTCTTTTGATATTAAGGCTTCATTAATATTTTTTTCCAGCGTAATTTTAATATTCTGAAGTTCATTTATCCTGTTATTAACTGCTTTTAACTGAACATTTAGTGCTCTTATTACCTTATTATCTTCTCTGTCTTCTTTTTCAAGAATATCTTTTATATTTTTTAAAGGAATCCCCATTTCCTTCAAAACAATCACTTGTTTAAGCTTTAAGATATCATCATCGCTGTAATTTCTGTAGTTATTTTCATCCCTTTTAGGTACTAAAATATCCAAATCTTCATATATTCTGAGGGCTTTTGGAGAAATATTAAGTATTTTACAAATTTTTTTTGTATTCATGATTATCACCTCAATAAAAATATAAACCCTGCCCCAGGGGCAAGGTCAATACTTTTTAATCGATTCCTGTAATTTTACTTCTTCTCTCCATAAACATTACATCCATCCATTCTTTATCTTTCATTTTTGCTGCCTTTTCCCTTATGCCTACTTCCCTGAAGCCGCATTTTTTATGAAGAGCTATGCTGGCGTCATTTTTTGCTATTATTCCGGACTGCAGTGTCCAAAAACCGTTCTTTTCTGATTCTTTAATTAAATGTGCAAGAAGTGCTGTGCCAACGCCCTGACCTTTACATTCCTCTCCTATATAAATGCTTACCTCTGCAACTCCTTTGTAAACACATCTGCTGGAAGTAGGACTAAGTGCCGCCCATCCAAGAACCTTATCTCCTAACTTAGCAGCAAATCTGCAGCATTTAATATGACCCTTATCCCAGTCTTTCCAGGATGGAGCTTCTGTCTGAAAGGTAGCCAAACGGGTTTTGATACCTTCCAAATAAATATTTGATACCTGCTCCCAATCTGATTCTTTCATTTCTTCAATTGTGTATTCCATTATATACCCCTATTTATAAGCTTTAACATGACAGCCTGCATATGCTCCGTCTAAAAGCTCAATTTCTTCTATGCTTAATGTATCAGTTAATTTTTTATCCTTTGCTATGCTCTCTATTATATCTTTTGTATAAATATTAACTGGAGTTATTTCAATATTTTCAAATCCAGCTTTTCTTAAAGCTTCTTTATATTCTTCTATGTGCAGTGCTCCTGCTATGCAGCCAACCCACATTGCAGCACTTTTCTTAATATTTTCAGGAACATCCTTTAAGGAAGCAATATCTGCAATGGCCAATCTTCCGCCGATTTTTAATACTCTATATGCTTCCTTTAAAGCAATCTCTTTAT
>JBAXYJ010000291.1:0-2638 GCA_041670885.1 Clostridiaceae bacterium | reverse complement strand
GGTGCAATAATAAGTACTTTGCCTTGTTTTGCGTATTCTTTAGCCAGAGCAATACCCTCATTATACTTTTTATAACGAAGCAGAAGGTTGTCTGCGGCTTTTGCATATTTGTGTCTTAATAGTTTTGCCAGAGGAACATCTTTTTTCTGCACCCGAAGGGCATCCTGAGGCTTGGTCAGAATTACAACGACTTTGTCACATCCGTCTGTAAAAGCTTTTTCCACAGGTACGGGATCAGCAATTCCGCCATCATAATAGGGGATACCATCCACAAAATAAGGCTTGCAAACAACAGGAATACTGCATGAAGCTTTGAGTATATGGTAGTCATCCTGGGCCATATCACTTTTATCGAAATAAGTGGTTTCTCCTGTAAGTGCATTCAGCGCAACTACCTTCATCTCGCTGCCGGATTTTTTGATCATTTCAAAGTCCAATGGATTTTCACCATCTATATTGGAAAGCTGGCCATATACGTAGTCCAAATTAATAAAGGAGCCCTTGTGGAGCAGGTTATTCAAGCTCATATATTGTTTTCGAAATGTATATTCCATATAAAACTGATAATTTCTGCCTTTCTGCTTTCCAAGGTAAGACGCAATGTTGGCACTGCCGGCGGATACACCGATGCAATAGTCAAACTGTATTCGATTTTCTATACAATAGTCAAAAACACCGGCGCCATAAATCCCTCTAAGACCACCGCCTACATCAACAATTCCCGTCATTCGATGACACTCCTTCTCTAAATATAAATAAAATTTACCATGAATGTATAATTTTATAAACATATTTTACACCTTTTTCCGAGGTTTTTGAACTTGGAAATGGTATTATTACGAAAAAAAAGCTGCCACACTAATTTCTTAGTGCAGCAGTCCCGGGATTTTAGTCCTGTTTTGTAACAATATATATTTTTTCGTCAGCCTGTATGCCGGCATATATTACATCATTGATATTACTGACATTTTTTATTTTCAGCTGTGCTATAAGCCAGTTTTCATCTTTTTTAATTAATACTAAATGGGAAGATAAAATTTTACCGTCTAAAATCAGATCTATCATCATACCGGTCTTTGGCTTTTTAATACCCATGTCTTCTGAAGTAACTGCATCCTTTTCTGCTTTTTTCAGAACACTGAGTTTTCCATCCGGTTCTAATATTGCAATTTCTACATCAGTAATATAGAAAATGTCCTTAACTCTAAGCTGCATTAATAAATCTCCCATATTATATTTTGCCTTTTTCATATTTTTATAGATAACCCTGCCTTTATCTATAATTATTAATGGCTCACTGTCTATCCATAATCTAAGTTTTATATTTTTCAATGTTATTTGTGAGATTAATATTGTAAGGAGACCCCAAATTATTATAGAAAAAATACCTTCAGATATATTAATATTTTTTTCAATAGAAACATCTCCAGCGATTGAACCTATAGATATTCCAACTACATAATCAAAATATGTTAACTGAGAGATTTGCTTCCTTCCCATAATTCTTGCCGTCAGAACAAGAGTAAAATAAGTAATTGCAGATCTAAACAATATAAATAGATAATTATTCATTCAAGCACCTTCTTACTTGAGAAAATTGCATAATTTATAAATTAACCTTTTCAGCTTAAAAACGTTGATAGTTCGTTATTTTAAACTGAAAAATCAGCCAAAATGTTATTATGCAATTTCTTGACTTAATGCATTTATATTAGAATTTGTTATTTGTTATTTCTTTGCATCAATTAAGTAAAAAAATAAGAAGTACCATAATTGAGATACTTCTTATTCTATGATTACATTTCATTTAAATTTATTCATATCCATCTTTCTTATCATTTGCTTCATCTTTTATTTCTTCTCTCATTGAATTAAGAGCTTCTTCTCTTCTTTTATTTTTTTCTATCATTGTTTTTTTAGTTTTTTCATCGTCAGTTTTATCAATCAGCTCATCTGCCAGTTCGTAATTCTGAATGGTTTTGCTGATATTATACTGGATTTTATCTACATTATCCTCTCTGTTATCAGGTTTGCTTTTCATAAATCATACTCCTTTACTAAATAAAATTTTAAGAAAACAACCGTCTTCTTTTTTATTATGCCCGGAAATATGATTAATATTTATATATTTCCTAATAAAACTTTATTCAGATATTTTTTAGCAGTATTTTCAGCTTTTTTCATAAAATCTATATCGGTAGCAGGATTATCAAGCTTATATCTTGGGAAATACCTGGTAAGATGCAGCGGAATATCTCTGTTTATGGAGCTTAAAAACTTTGCTATTTCTTCTACTTCATTTAGATTATCATTTTCGCCGCTGACTAATAATGTGGTGATTTCTATATGGCAGGATTTGGCGGCAGTTTCAATGGTTTCAAGTACAGGCTTCAAATTCCCACCGCAGATATCTTTATAGAATTTATTACTGTAGCTTTTTAAGTCAATATTCATAGCATCCACATATGGCAGCAGATTTTCTAAGGGTTCCTGATTAATATAGCCATTAGTTACTAGAACTATAGATTTATCAGCGGCTTTTTCTTTTAATAATTTTGATGTGTCTAAAACATATTCATACCAAATACTGGGTTCATTATAAGTAAATGCTATGCCTATGTTATCTTTCATGTTAACT
>JBAXYJ010000290.1:0-2649 GCA_041670885.1 Clostridiaceae bacterium | reverse complement strand
TCTTCTTCGAAAAAGCGGCGGTTATATAAGCCTGTAAGGTAATCATGAAAACTTAAATACTCTACTTCTTTACTTATCTTTTGCTTTTCCGTAACATCTCTGAATACTAATACTCCTCCCTGCTTTTTTCCGTATTTATCCTTAATGGGAGCTGTGCTGATTTCAACAGCAATTTTAGTGCCGTCTTTTCTTACTAAAATAGTTTGATTCGCAAACTCTGCAGTGTTTTCATTTTCCAAAGCTCTGATTACAGTATCTTCCGATCTTTCTTCAGTAATTTCATTAATGATGTTAAATATCTTCCCAAATGGTTTTCCTACAGCTTCCTCCTGGTTCCATCCGGTTATTTTCTCAGCTGCGGAATTTAATAATACTACATTCTTATATTCATCAATAGATATAACGCCGTCACCAATAGAAAAGAGGGTAGTCTGATACTTTTCCTTCTGAATATACAAATCATCCTCTGCTAATTTTCGCTGTGTTATATCTCTTGCTGCTGCATAAACAAATTTTCCATCCGGCTGTGAACGCCATTCAATATATTTAAAGGTTCCGTCCATACATCTGTAGCGATTTACAAAATTAATAACCTGCTCCTGATTTTTAAGCTTGGACATAATATTAATGGTCTTTTCAATATCCTCCGGGTGTATGAAATGAAGAAACTTTTTACCTTCAATATATTTTTGTGAATAACCTAAAATGCTTTCCCAGGATTTATTTACTTTTATAAAATTACCATCCATATCGGCAATACAAAGCAAGTCTAAATTTATAGAAAAGAAACGATCCAGTTCCGCAGTTTTATATAATAATTCCTGCTCATATTTTTTTTGCTCTGTAATATCGCTTATGTTTACTATAAATTTTTTTGTTCCGCTTATTTCCAAAAATTTAATTTCCGCTTTGAACCATCTTTTATCTGATGGCAGAGGTGATGGATAAACGACTGTCTCTTTTTTCAAAGATTTTACAGCCCGCTTTAAAACATCAACAAATAACAGAGCTATATCGCCTGGAAATAATTCAATTATTGATTTTCCTATTATATCTTTTACAGGCATGAATAAAATGTTATTGTCCGGTGCAATTACATTCTCATAAATATAAAATTCATTTAACTCAAATACCAAATCATTTAAAGCAGTAAAAAGCATCTTATGTTCTTTTAATTTAATAACTTCTTTTGTTATATCTATAATAAAGGTTATGAAATAATATTTTTGTGGAGAAGAAACTTTAATTCTGTACCACTTATTTAATGCTTCCGAATACTGTTCAAATTCTGCACTTCCACCCTGGAGGGCAACTTTGCCATACTCCTCTATCCAGTTAAAATTATCACTGCGGATATTTGAAATAACATCACTGACCTTTTTACCCAAAATTTCTGATCCTGTTAGTCCGGTATATGTTTCAAAGGCGTTATTCACCTCAACAAACTGGTAATCAACAGGTTTACCCTGTTCATCACAGATTATCTTATGAAGTGCATAGCCTATAGGTAATTCTTCTGTCAGCTTTTTATAAAAATTATTATTCAACCTGCGTATTCCTCCAGTTCTAATATCATCACAGCCTGTAATATAAACTTTACCCAAATCAAAAGCTAATTAAGAAAAATTTTTTATGTGAAAATTTTTAAAAATTACTTTTAGTAAGCAGCACTAAAGTAAGCTTATTTCCTGGGCAAATATTTAATAATTTCATACTGATATACTAATTAAATTGTACCATTTTATTATCTAAAATTCCATTGCATTGATGGTGCCACCCAGTTCACTTTTCACTTCACTTCAATTTAGTAAAGTACAAATTATAAATACAGCATGAACCTGTTAAATTGTTTTGCTGCTTCCTGCTGTGCTGACTCCCTTATATTATTAATCATTTCAAAATTATCAGTTACTATCTGAACTACTTTGGAATCTAAATCCCCGCTTATCACCATTTCATTTAAAACCTTCTTAGTGCTGTTATCACTCATTCCAGTGCGGTATGGGCGATTTTCAGTAACCGCAGTAAATATGTCCGCCACTGCCATTATGCGGGAACCTAATGGCAGTTCATCTCCATTGATATGAAAGGGATAACCCCTGCCATTTAATTTTTCATGATGGTATGATGCCCATATATTTATTGTCTTAAATTGCTCAATTGTATCAAGAAGATGGTAGGTATAATAAGTATGAGTCCGTATTTCATTGAACTCTTCCTCATTTAGTTTGGCAGGTTTTTCTAAAATATCATTGCTTATTGCAATTTTGCCCAGATCGTGTAAATATCCGGCAATCAGCATCATTTTACACTCATAAGGTGAAAATCCGTTAAGCTCTGCAATCTTCTGGGCTGTTTTAGCTACTCCGGCTGAATGTCGTGCAGTAAAACTGCTTCTAAAATCGATGATATGTGAGAATATATAAGAAAGATCAATAATATCATCTATCTCCAGTTCCAGTATATTAAGCAGGTTAATGTCCTTTATCATTTTTAATGGAGAATCTGAAATTAAGTCAAGCCATATATATTCTTTTTTACTTAATTCAAATAAAGCTTCTGTAAGTTCCGGCTGAAAAATCGAACCGGATTGTTCTTTTATTTTTGAAAGTACCTCAGGTAAAGCTGAAATTACGCCGGCATTCTGAG
>JBAXYJ010000289.1:0-2724 GCA_041670885.1 Clostridiaceae bacterium | reverse complement strand
TTAAAAGGTATTAATGATGATGAAATAGAAGATTTAATTAATTTAACTAAAGATATGCCTGTTAATATAAGATTTATTGAACTGATGCCTATAGGTGAGGGAGAAAAGCTGTATTCAAAAAACTTTATCAGTAATGATGAAGTAATTGAAAGTCTTACAGGGCTCATTCCATTAGAAAGCAAAGAGGGAAGTACAGCTAAGCTGTATACCAGAAAAGGATATAAGGGAACTATAGGATTTATAAGCCCACTGAGCTGTAAATTCTGCAGCAGCTGCAACAGAATAAGGTTAACTTCTATGGGAACAATAAAACCCTGTCTTCACTCTGAAAATGAAATTAATATTAAAGAAGTTATAAACGATGAATTAAAATTGAGAAAAGTTTTAAAAGATGTAATATTTAATAAGCCGGCAGAGCATAAATTAAATGAAGAGGGAAAAAGTGAAAGCCACAGAAAAATGTATGAAATAGGAGGTTAATGATGGAGCTTACGCATATAAATGAAGAAGGAAGAGCAAGAATGGTGGATGTCAGTGCAAAGGATGATACTGAAAGAATTGCAGTGGCTAAGGGTTACATATATATGAAAGAGGAAACCCTGAGGGCAGTAGAAGGAGGAACAATAAAAAAAGGCGATGTCCTTGCTGTTGCCCAGGTTGGCGGAATCATGGGGGCCAAAAATACACCATTTATTATTCCTATGTGTCATCCAATCGTGATTTCAGGCTGCGATTTAAGTTTTTCAATGAATTTTGAAAAATTACGAGTTGAAATTACTGCAAAAACTAAAACTGTTGGAAAAACAGGAATAGAAGTGGAAGCATTGACCGCAGTATCAATAGCAGCCCTTACAATATATGATATGTGCAAGGCTATAGATCGAGGGATGATTATTTCAGATATCATGCTGATGAAAAAAAACGGAGGCAAGTCCGGACTATTTGAAAGAAATACCTTGGATGAAGGCAATTAATTGGCACAGGGAAAGGTTTTTGAATTAAAAGTAAGTGAAGGAAAGGGAAAAGCTAAAAAGTCACTGGAAAGCATTTTTCTGATAAAAAATGAAGGAATTAAAGGTGACATGCATAAAGGAGATACTAGTAGGCAGGTAAGCTTCTTTACTTATGAAGGAATAGAGAAATTAAAAGCTTCAGATATGAAAGGTCTTTGTACAGGAAAATTCTGGGGAAATATAACTACCAGAGGAATAGAATTCTCTAAACTTCTGCCCGGAGATAAGCTTAAAATAGGTCAAGCTCTGATAGAAATAACAGAGAAGGGCAAAGAGTGTTATAAAGAGTGTGAACTGTTTAAAAATGATCTGAAATGTACTATCCCAATGGAAACAGCCTTTGGCAGAATTCTGGAGGGTGGACAAGTATATATTGAAGACAAAATAGAAGTAATGGATAATAATGATTAGATATTAATTAAGCTCCTGCATAGACTGTGGGAGCTTTTTTTATGTAGGAAATTAAAATAATCAGATCTTTGAATAAATAATTTCTAATATATCTATAATTTTGTACATTAAGACATATCATTATCATATTATAAATTATCAATACACGGGAGTGAAAAATTTGCTTTATGCACTAATATTAGCAGGGGGTAAGGGCATAAGACTGTATCCTCTTTCAAGGGAGAAAACTCCAAAACAGTTTTTAAATATATTTAATAATAAGAGCTTTTTGAAAAATACAGTTGAAAGGGTTATCCCAATCATAGATAAAGAAAATATCTATATTGTTACAAATGAAACTTACAGAGAGAAAATATCAAAAGAAGTACCTGAAGTTTTGGTGAATAATGTATTTATTGAGCCTGAAAATAAAGAGACTGCCACATGCATTGGCTTATCTGCAGTTAAGCTTTTAAAAAAGGATAATGATGCAGTACTCATTATCCTTCCGTCAGACCATCACATTGAAGGTCAAAAGGAATTTAAAGATACCATAATGCAGTGCGTTGACATTGCAGAGAAAAAAAGAGGAATAGTAACAATTGGAATAAAGCCGGTAAGACCGGAAACCGGTTATGGGTATATAAAGATGGGAGACAGAATCCCGGGGGCTATCCCCAGCTACAAGGTTAACAGATTTCTTGAAAAGCCCAATATTGAGGTAGCAAAGGATCTTATTTTAAATGAAGATTACCTGTGGAACAGCGGAATATTTGTAACGCGAGCAGATGTATATTTAAGGGAGATGGAAAAATACCTTCCTCAGATGTATAAAAATATGATGAGTATATACAGCGATATAGATACTGAGAAGGAGTGGGAGACAGTTGTATCTAATTACAAGCTTATTGAAGGGATATCCATAGATTTTGGTATTCTTCAGAAAACCAGAAAGGCTTATGTAGTTAAATGTGACTTCCTATGGGACGACATTGGAAGCTTTACTGCATTGTCCCGGTATATTGGTGAGAACAGGAATGATTCAGGGACTTACTATCTGGAGGACAGCGAAGACTGCTTTATTTACTCTAAGGATAAGCTGATTATAGGCTTTGGAATCAAGGATCTAATAATAATAAACGGCGGTGATGTGATTCTGATCATGGATAAGAATAAGGATCAGGAGTTGAAGCATTTGGTTAATAAAATAAGTACAGATGAAAGCATGAAAGAATTTCTATAAATAAAATAGTAAAAAATATGAAGAGTCTGTTTCGCTTTTGAAGCAGGCTCTTTTACTTGATGTTCAGGAAAGTATAAG
>JBAXYJ010000288.1:0-2725 GCA_041670885.1 Clostridiaceae bacterium | reverse complement strand
TAATTCACAGTTGCCCGGCCTGCTGAATATAATAAAATTGTACAGAAAATAGTTGGAGGATCAGATAAAAATGAATGTCACCCGTAATAAAACACCGGAAACAGACTTTAACCCAATGGAGCATTGTATTCCTCAAGAAACTATGATAAAGGATGTTAAATTGGCTGCTGCTTATGTCCCCTTTCAAAAACTTTGCAGCTTATTCCATCCGCTGGATGCTCTTATGTATGGAACTATATTCCCTGAGCTCGTCAGTCCCTATGAGGGTAAGAGCAAGCACTATAAGACATCAAGGCAAGAGCAGAAGGGAGATAACTATGAAGAATAAAGTTGAAAAGTTTGAATTGTTAAAGCAAATCACTGCCTTGGATTTTTCCATTATTGATCTCCATTTATATCTTAATACCCATCCAATGGATAATTGTGCCCTTGATAAATATAATGCTTTAGTAATGGAGTGCAAAATGCTGAGGGAAAGCTATCAGCGTTTTTATGGAATGCTGTCTATGGGTTCAATTAGCTACAAATACCCCTGGCAGTGGATAGAAGGTCCCTGGCCCTGGGAATATGAAGCCAATTTTAAGCTTTGATTAGTTGAGAGGAGAATTAATTTATGTGGTTATATGAGAAAAAATTAGAATGTCCGGTAAGAATAAAAGTGCCGGATCCAAAGATGGCAAAGGTAATTATTACTCAATACGGCGGACCTGATGGTGAATTAGCTGCATCAATAAGATATTTGAGCCAGAAGTTTTCTATGATTACACCTCAGGCTATCGCAACATGTAATGATATTGGCACAGAAGAGTTAGGTCATCTGGAGATAGTTGGGGCAATAGTTCATCAATTATTACAGGGTGCCAGCATTGAAGAAATAAAGGCTGCAGGACTAGACGCCTACTACGCTGACCATGATACGGCAATATATCCTGTAAGTGCCGCCGGAGTTCCCTTTTCAGCTGCATATGTACAATCTAAAGGAGATCCTATTACTGACCTCCATGAAGATATGGCAGCAGAGCAAAAAGCAAGATCCACTTATGAGTATCTAATCACTTTAGCTGATGATCCGGATGTAATAGCGCCATTGAAATTCTTAAGAGAAAGAGAAGTTGTACATTTCCAAAGGTTTGGAGAATGTTTACGAATTGTTCAGGATTATTTGGATGAACCTCATCTGTATGTAATGCCAAAACCGGAGTTTAAATGTAAATAGGAAGAGTTAATCCGTTTTTTAAAACAAGCAGGAAAATTAAAACGTCCATTTCAGTATGGACGTTTATTTTACTTTAGTTATGAGTATATAATGCAGGGGGAAAGCTATAGGGTCAGACCCCCGTTCCCATTTCAGACATATGTTTTCTTGCTTCAGCTTTATTTAAAAACACATTAGTACCTATTTCTCCGGGAGCATAAGCGCTGCTTTCAGTCATATAATAAGCAACCTTATGGAAACCGTTATATCTAAAATGCTTTATTTCTTCTTCCCATATAGATAGACTGCCATCTTTCTCCCATACAAGGCTATATAATTTGTCACCAACATGTACTTTCTCCATTATAAACACACACCTCCAATTTATAAAAGCCATTGTTATTTAACATTGTCAGCTGTAATCAATGTATTCCTAAATTTTGCATATTTGTAGCTTATATATACATATTCTTCATTTTTTGTTATTTTCCTTCATAATTAGAATTATTGTTTAATTAAAACTATAATTAAAACTCCCGTCTTATGGCTGGATGGAATTTGGATGTGGAAGACTCTGTAAGAAAACCGAAAAATGATTATCAACATAAATCAACTTTCTATCTTTTCTATGAACTGTATAAAGCTTGTAATATCTGTGCTTGAAGTTATTTTTTACAAGAAAAAATCGCAGGTTATTATTATACCTGCGACTTTTTTAAATGCTTATATATTACTTTTTCAGTGGTTTCCTCATAAAGCGCTCTCATTTTTTATATTTTATGTAATATTACCATTGCTGGGTGGTTCCAGACCAATTGGAAGGAAGTAATCAACCATCATAGCAAAATTTTAACATATAATTAAGACCTATTTAACAATTTTAAGGTAATCCTTTATATCAAAAACATCTTCCTCAGTTTTATGAAGCTTATGCTTAATAAATTTTACGTCCTTAGAAACAATTTCAATATTTTCTTTAGTCTCAGTTCTAAACTCGGTAAGCTCAGCAGTCTGATCATGAACAGAATCAAGTTTAAATTCAATACTTTCAAGATGCCAGTTGATTTTTTTATCCATGGAACCTATTTTATTATCCATAGAACTTATTTTATTGTCCATAGAATTTATTTTATTGTCCATAGAATTTAGCTTATCTATTATTTGCTTTAATGCTTCTTCCATAAATAACAACTCCTTTTGGTTTCGTAATAAAATTATAGCATAAAAAGACTACTGCTTCTATTATTAATTTACCCAGGGGTTAGTTCCTAGGAATACCTCCTTCGCTAAACATTTTTTGTTTTTTAACCGATATTTTGTTTTAAGGCATAAATATCTATTATTTCATCTACCTGAAGATATCTCTGTTCTTCTTCTTTTACAAAAGAACCACCTCTGCATATCATAACCGTTACTGAAAACTTATAAAAAGTTATAAATTACTACATTACATAATAATCCATATGCTTTTATGTTTCATTCCTTATTCATAGTGTTCTTTTTCATATCATTACTAATACTACTCAAGTG
>JBAXYJ010000287.1:0-2739 GCA_041670885.1 Clostridiaceae bacterium | reverse complement strand
TTTAAAATTGCATCACTGCTTATTAACCCGTTTAAAAGAAATGGTATTGCTGGAGGTATGGGAAATGAAAAAGCTTAATCTGCCTTTAATAGCAGGAGGAATAATAATTGGGATATTAGTTTTGATAATGCTTTTTCCTCAGAGGTTCACAAGCTTTAATCCTTATGTAATTGAGGGAATTAAATCCTCTGTTCAAAAAAATGGAATTCTGGCTATAAAGGGAGCACCTTTTTCTCCCTCAAAGTTAAATATATTAGGAACAGATCAGCTGGGAAGGGACATTTTAAGTCTTTTAATATATGGAACCAGGCTTACCTTAGAGCTGGGACTGTTAGTTGTTATAGGAAGATTCATAATTGCACTTCCTCTAGGCGTTGCAGCAGGCTTTGGAAACTCTTTCTGCAAAGCAGTTATAAATTTATTCAATGTTTTATTCAGTGCAATTCCGGCACTTATTATAAGTGTTTTAATTCTTAACATCAGTTTTTTTAAAGGATTATATAAGGAACAATCTATCATTGCTTTTGCCATTATACTTACAGCAGTAGGATTTGGAAGGCTGGCCAGACTTATAGGGGAGAGAACTGAAAGCATTTTATCTCAGCCTTTTATTAAAGGAGAGACAGCAATTGGAAAGAAAAAAATAAGAATTGCCTTTGAAAATGTATTGTCCCATCTGACACCGGAGCTTATTGTACTGTTTTTTATTGAAATGGCTTTAGCACTGTCCATGATTATGGAGCTTGGCTTCTTTGGAGTATATGTAGGAAATCTAAGAGTTGTAGCTGATACGGATGGAGCTATCATGCAGGTAATGAATATAAGCTATGAGCCGGAATGGGCAAGTATGCTGGCAAGCTCTATGAAATATATAAGTAGTGCACCCTGGACTGTACTATCCCCTGCAGTAACATTTTTTATAAGCATTTTTGGATTTAACCTTTTTGGAGAAGGCTTAAGAGAAGAGCTTCAAAAAAAGAATTCCAAATTCTCATATAAAATTAAGGAATTTAAGAAAAATGGAGTAAGAAAAATTGCCTGTGCTGTAACTTTAATTTTTATAATATATGCTGCCTTTGGCGTATTTGACTATTTCAAAAACTCAGCTGAGGATAAAAAAGCTAAAAACATAGTAAACTGGGAGTTTAAGGACAGTGCTTTAATTGGAAGTCATGAGGCAGAATACACAGCAGATAAGATTAAAGAATCAATAAAAGAGGCTGGCTTTAAACCAATTGGAAATGATTATATTCAAAACTATAAAATAGACAAGTTATATATGATAGATAAATATCAGTTTAATATAATAAATGGAGCTGAAAAAGAAAAGCTTATCTGGGGAAAGGATTTCTCATTATCATCAAACGTTAATTATAATGTGAGCTGTGGGATAATAGACGGACGCAGCATAAATATTTTTAAAATGAATAACTATAAGATATTTGATAATAAATTAATTCTGCTGGATGAGGGAACCTATTCCAGAGCTGATATAGAAAAATTTAGTAAAGAAATAAAGAGTGAATCAAAATGCCTGGGTATAATAGACATTATAAAAAGTGAGGACAAGCTTCCTGATATACTTAATAAAGGAAATGATAAGCTTCCCTTAATTTATATTACTAAAGAAGCTTCAAAGCTGATAAAACTTGATACAATGCTGGAAGTGAGTATAGAAAGCAAAGGCTTATCCCAGCAGGGCAGAAATATAATCGGAATACTTCCGGGGAAGAACAAAACCATATCAAAAGAAGCCATTATGATAAGCTTAGGCTATAATTATATGGACTATGACAAAGAAAATGTATCTGAAAAAATACAAATGATGATTGAAACTGCAAAAAAGCTATATGACAAGCAAAATAAACAGGGAAGAAGCATAATAATTGCATTTTTTGACGGAAACATTACTGATAATTATGCAGGAGTTAAAAATTATACAGAAAATCCTGTATATCCTTTGGAGAATACTGCAGTAAATGTGGATTTAACATCAATGAATGTTAAAACAAGCAGTCTTGTTTTAAATACCCAGCAGGTTCCTGTAACTAAATATTTTTCCTGGGCTTTCAGTCATCAGTTTGAACAGAATATTAAGCATAAGGGAATTCAGGTTACTAAATATTCAAGTAAAAAAACAATAAACCAAATTCTGGACGCTGGTCCTAATTCCCAGGAAATACTTTATTATAAGGGTGCAGTCCCTACAGTATTAACCATATATAAGACGGGAATTGCTGAAAAACACTCAAAGCTTGAAAAGAATTTTACTGATATTCTGGTTTCATCTATTACAAATATTAATTATTAAGGTGATATTATGGAAAGCATAGATATTTTAAATATAAATGACTTAAAAGTTTCGTACAGGAATGATAAAGGATTTGTTCAAGTCTTAAGAGGTGTGGATATAACTTTAAAAAAGCAGGAGATACTTGGAATTATAGGCGAATCCGGCAGCGGAAAGACAGTAACTGCCTCTACAGTGCTCAGATTAACAGATGATGACAGCGTAAGAATTGATTCAGGAAGTATTAAATTTTCGGATATGGAGCTTACAAATCTACCGGAAAAAGATATGAGGAAAATAAGAGGAAAGAGGATTTCTTATATTTTTCAGGATGCGGGGGCTGCCCTTAATCCATATAAGAGGATAGGGGTTCAGCTTAAAGAGGTGCTGAAGGTACATAAAGAAAAAGTTTCAATGGATAGAATAATAACTGCTTTGACGAAGGCAGG
>JBAXYJ010000286.1:0-2759 GCA_041670885.1 Clostridiaceae bacterium | reverse complement strand
GAATGAAACATCGTCTACTGCATTTATCAATACTTCACCCATATGATAAGTTTTTTTAACATTTTTGACTTCTATGAAATTATCCAATTCCTAATTCCTCCTGATTATCCAAATATGAACAATGGTTCACTTTTAATTTAAAAAATTCCGCTAGCTTTTCAGCAGCAGTAAATATTATATTGATTTACTGGAAAGTTTATCTGCAATATTAAAGAACATAATATTAATAAGCTCCAATATTAAATTTCTAACCTCTAAACCATTATCTTTTTCCTTTAATATTATTGCAATGCTTTCCACTAAATTATAAGACAGCAGATAGATAATAAAATTATTCTCCAGCTTTTTATGCTGAAGAGAAAGCTGGTATTCCATAGCATCTGTAACAGTTCTGGTAATGAAATCCACAAAACTGCTTTTACAATTTTCATACCTGGAGCCCTCACTTTTAGTTAAAAGTATGGAAAGTTCCTTATTATTCTTATTAAATATCTCCATTATTTTTTCCATCAGCTGATAAAATATATCTTCAGTTTTCTCATTATGCTCCACCTTTTCAAACTGCATAATATAATCCATAAGCTGGTTATATACAGGCTGGATAAGACTTTGGTATAAGTTTTCTTTGCTGCTGAAGTATTTATAAATATTTCCTGTGGAAGTATTTGAATTTTTTGCAATAACTCTTATGGAAGCTCCCTGATATCCCTTTTGCCTGAATTCCTTTAAAGCTTCCTCTAAAATTTTATTTCTAACTTCATCTTTTAAATACTGCATAAGAAAACCTCCGTTCTCTATTGTATTGTATGTTTATTTTTATATTTTGTCAATGACATATATATATTAAATTTTCTCGTATATATTGAAGCAATAATGAATACAAATCTAATAGTGCTTAGAAAGCAGTAATGTAATGAAGCAGAATTTATATGCAATCAATTGAATTTTGATAACATATAATGTAAAATTAAAGGACAAGCTAATTTCTAACATTATTATTTTGGGAAATTGAACGATTAATATTTAGCTGAGAAAGTTTTCCTATGCAATTACCTCATACCAGTTAAGCAAAATAAAAAATTAAAGGAGAGGGTATTCATGAATCAATTTATTGGCACAGCGGTTACAATAATAGGCGGTATTATACTGCTTTACCTGTTAATTTTTAAAATACTAGGCCTTAGGGTTATTAACTCAGATCAGGTAGCTGTAGTTGAAAAATGGTGGAGTATGAAGGGTTCTCTGAAAGATGCCATCATAGCTCTAAATGGAGAGGCCGGATATTCACCAGATTTACTCCGTGGAGGTATACATTTTAAATCTGTATTAATGTATAAAATTCATAAGTATCCTCTGATAACGATTCCTCAGGGACAAATAGCATATATTTTTGCCAGAGATGGTATGCCTCTTTCTCCAATTCAAACATTAGGCAAAGTTATAACTCAGGCAAATAATTTCCAAAATGTCCGTGGATTTTTGCAAAATGGGGGACAAAGGGGACCTCAGAGAGGAATATTAAGAGAAGGTACCTACGCCATAAATTTGGCTCAGTTTATTGTCATTACTCCCAGCGACATAAAGGCTATTTTCAATGGCTCTAAACAGGAACGCTCAGAGCTTGTAAGTATGCAGCAGACACTTTCTTCCAGAGGTGGATTCAGTCCTGTAGTCATTATGGGAAACAGCAGAGAAGAAAGTGATCTTATGGGAATTATTACGGTACATGATGGTATTCCTCTTCAGGAAGGAGAGATAATTGCATCAAGTATCGGTGAGGCACATTCCAGCTTTCAGGATCCGGAAAAATTTTTAGAGCTGGGCGGAAGACGTGGTAAGCAGCTTCAGGTATTAACTGATGGTACCTATTATATAAATAGGCTCTTTGCAACTGTAGAATTCAGGCCAAAAACTGTGGTTCCTATTGGCTTTGTAGGTGTTGTGGTTTCCTTCTTTGGAAATGAAGGAGTGGACACAACAGGAGCTGACTATAAGCATGGTGAACTGGTGGGACCTGGCTGTAAAGGAGTACTTGAAAAACCATTAATGGCCGGAAAATATGCTTTTAACACAGATGCCGGAAAAGTAGTTTTAGTTCCTACAACAAATATAATATTGAAATGGAATAAATCTGAATCAGGAGACCATAAATATGATGAGAACCTGACAGAGGTAGATATAATTACAAAGGATGCTTTCGAGCCATCACTTCCGTTATCTGTTGTTATGCATATTGACTATAAGCAGGCACCATGGGTTATACAGAGATTTGGAGATATTAATATGCTTGTTAATCAATCTCTGGACCCATTAGTCAGCGCATATTTTAAGGATGTAGCTCAGACAAAAACATTAATTGAATTAATACAAGAAAGAAGCGCAATTCGTGAAAGAGCAGTTACTGAAATGAAGGAAAAATTCCAAAAGTACAATTTACAGCTTGAGGAGGTACTTATAGGAACACCAAAAACATCCACCGGTGATATCCAGATAGAAAATATTTTGACACAGCTTCGTGAAAGACAAATTGCTGAAGAGAAAAAGATTACCTATCAAAAGCAGCAGTCCGCAGCAGAAAGCGAAAAATCACTCCGTGAGGCACAGGCTACAGCAGAGCAGCAAAGCTTCCTGACAAAATCTAAGATACAGATCGAGATTGAAGGAAACAGCGGAGCAGCTCTTGCAAGCAAGGCGGAGCAGGAAGCAAATCAGATTATAGCTCTTGCTAAAGCAAATGCAGCCAAAATTACACTAGAAGG
>JBAXYJ010000285.1:0-2765 GCA_041670885.1 Clostridiaceae bacterium | reverse complement strand
TTTGCCACATATATTTTATCAAATTTACTGTATACAGCACTTCCTCCTATTCCTGAAAAGCATATTAACTGAATATTATACTTTTCAGCTATCTTAAACATTGGCTCTAAAAGATGCTGTGCATTTGTTTTTGCAAAAGGATTATCCATTATTAATATCTTACTTTCTTCCCTGTTATCTATATCTGTCTCCCTTCTTCTCATGTAAGACATCAAAGATGACAGCAGGATAAACATAGTTACAAACCTTTCACCGCCGGAATTTTGAGAAAGTGCATCGCTCCAGCTTTTCTTGATAAGACCGGTTTTCTCTATTTTCTTTATATAAACCTTAATTCTGCTTATATTCCCAATTAGCTTGCTGAGAAGCTCCGAGCTTCCAATATCATCGCTGAGCATAGAAGAATAATCTCCTTTATACTCACCATAATAAGCTATTTTTTCTCTAATGTAAGCTATTAAACTATCCTGTTCTGTATCATCAGGGATATTAATTTCCAAAAGCTTTTGGGTTTTATCTAAATGTTTTATTGAGGATTTTCTGTCTATGGTTTTTAGCTCAGTTAAAATATGATTTGCATACCTGACAATTTCATTGATAACTATTTCCTCTTCTGATTTTAAGCTGCTAAGCTGAAGCTCAATAGATGCTATTTTTCTCTCTGTAACCTCCAGCAAAGACTCTATATCACTATGACCTGCAATTTTTCTTTCTTTATTTAGATAATCAAAAAGCCTTTCTTTAATAAATCTGTTCTTATCCCTGTATTTTTCATATAAACTGCTGACATTTTTAGATATATTCTTTTCCAGAGCATATACCTGATTTTTAAGTTCACTATATTTTTCTATTAATTCATCTATACTCTTCTCTGTTTCTCTTAAATCTTTAAAATCAAAATTTATAGTACAATTCAAAATTTTATCAGGCTGCAGATTAAAGTAACTCAGCTTCTGTCTTATATTCCTTAATTTATTTATGTAATCTTCATATTCTTTTACTATATCCTTATTCTGATTTATGTCATTTTTTATTTTCCTTTCCCTTTCTTTGAAATCAGAATTTTTAATATCATCTTTAGAAATGGCATCTTGAAAACCCAGCTCATTTATGTCCTGAACAGCTCTTGTTATTCTCTCTCTTATTACGGCAATATCTTCTCTGCATTTAATCAAACTGTCTTTTAGTAAATCCATATCTTTATTAAGTTTTTCGATTTTATCTCTGATTTCCTCCAGCTTATCTGATTTAAAACTTATCTCTTTATATTCTGAAGCTATACTTCCTTCCTTTACCTTTCTGAGTAGTCTGTTTTTTTTCTTATTAATACTCTCTATAAGCTTTTTTTCCTGCTTCCTATCCCTTCTGATATCAGCATTCAAGCTTTCTTCACAGGCTTCTAACTTATTTTCTATATTTTTAAGTTCTCCCGGTTGTAAAACACCTGCTTCTGAATTTTTGTAATAATCACATTTATCCTGAACTGTTTTTATATCTTTTTTAATTTCTGTATAATCTGCCTTTATATCTCTTAGAACTTCTTGAAGATCCTTTTCTTTTATATTTATAAGCTTTTCATCAGAATTCAATTGTGAAATTTTATTTTCTATCTGATTTAAATCCAAGTTATTTCTTTTAAAATCTTCTTCTTCCTCTATAAGTTTATTAAAATCTTCAATATTTATCTTTAACCCGGATATTTCCTGAGAAGTCATATTAATTTGGCTGCTTATAATTTCAATTCTTTGATTTCCTGAATTAATATCCGAATCTATTTGACTTAATAATTCATTTATGCTGTTTACATTCTCCTCCAATTTTGAAATTTCACTAAGGATATACTCCCCTTCATCTCCTTTATAGGGGTATTCCTTAATTTTTAAAGAATATTCCAGATTTCTCTGAATAGATTCCTGAATTTCCGTTATGCTTTCTGTTATTTCCTGTTTTTTAGTGTTCAATTCATAAATCAGCTTTTTTCTTTCTTCTTCATCTATTAAAAGATTATTAAAAGAAACAAGAAAATCCTGATTCTCAATTTTTATTACATCATAGCTTTTTTCTATATTCAATTTATATCCCAACTGATTTTTGTTAATTATTGGAATTGGCATTGATGTAAACACCTCCAGATTCTCATTTTTAAGAAGCTGAATATCCTTTGAAGAAAGCAAAATACCATAGGGAAAGAAGGGGTTGCTTTTTATCAGATTCTCCTTTTCATCTAGGCTTCCATTGTAATTTTTTATAAAGTTCAATCCATATTCAAATGAAATTCCCTTATTTTCAAAGCTTTCCAATACTTCCTTCTGAAGCTCTATAAGACCTGTTTCATATCTGAATATTTTATCACTTATTTCCCTCAGCTTATCTTCCTCTGATACCTTTTTCTGCTGATAGGAAATATTTTCAGCTGCAATTTTTTCTTTAAGTTTTTCTTTATATAAAGCTGCATTTAAAGGCAGGCTTTTTATAATAAGTATTTTATTTATTTCCTCAGTTTCCTTAATGAATATGTTTAAATCTCTTTTTTTATCTGCCAGCAGAAGCCTAGTATCCTCCAAGCTTTTTCTGTTTTCTTTTTCTGTTTCTTTTAAACCCTTAATTCTATTTACTATTTCCTCTTTTTCTATGTTTAAGCTGTTTATTAATTCAGAATTATAGGTTAAATTTTTATTTAATTTTTCTCCATACTCATCTAATTCTTTTTTATTAAATTCATTTAAAATAGGGTTTCTTCTTATATTAAAATTCTGATATTTCTT
>JBAXYJ010000284.1:0-2779 GCA_041670885.1 Clostridiaceae bacterium | reverse complement strand
GGCTGTCCATTTGTTCCAGTAATTGTTCCATTAGAAACATTATCTTTCCAGCCTATTTTTTCTACATGAACCTGATACTGAATATCAACTGTTTTTACTACTCTGATTTCAATTGCTTCAATTCTCAGCGAACGCCCTTCTGTGCCTGCAATACAGCCATTTTCAGTCCAAGGCTGCCAGCCTATATTTTCCACATGTACTTTATATTGAATAGAGTAACCAGGCAAATTTTCCAGCCAAATTTTTATAGCCTCTGCTCTTAAACTTTTCCCACTGGTTCCAGCAGCCATTCCATTAGATACAACAGCCTGCCAGCCTATATTTTGTACATGCATCTGATATTTAATAACAGCACCTGCCGGTGCATCGATAAGATTAATCTTTAAAGCTTCCAGCCTGAAGCTTTTTCCTGTAGTTCCTGCCATTTGTCCATTACTAACACTATTTTGCCAGCCTATATTTTGTACGTGAGCTGAATAAGAAACAGATGGCGCACTAACAGTAACGCTGCAGGATGCAGTTTTATTTCCATCTTCAGTTGTAACTGTTATTACTGCAGTTCCTTGACTTATTGCAGTTATTTTACCCGATTCATCCACTGCTAATACTTTAGGATTTGACGATACCCATGTTACAGACTTATTTGTGGCATTTATTGGATTTACTGTGGCTGTTAAATTATCTGTCTCTCCAATTATCAATACATCTGATGTTTTATTTAAGGTTACGCCTGAAACTAGCTGAGGTTTTACAGTAACATTACAAACTGCTGTTTTGTTTCCGTCTGCTGTTGTAACTGTTATTACCGCAGTTCCTTGACTTATTGCAGTTATTTTACCCAATGCATCTGCTGCTAATACTTTAGGATTTGATGATACCCATGTTACAGACTTATTTGTGGCATTTGTTGGGCTTACCGTGGCTATTAAAGTATCTGTCTCTCCGACAGTCAGTACATCAGATGTTTTGTTTAAGGTTACGCCTATAACAGGTTCAGCATTTACTGTAACGCTACAAACAGCAGTTTTATTTCCATCTGTTGTTGTAACTGTTATCGCTGCAGTCCCTGCACTTATTGCAGTTATTTTCCCCGATGCATCTACTGCTGCAGCCTCAGGATTTGATGATACCCATGTTATGGATTTATTTGTGGCATTTATCGGATTTATTACAGCTGTTAAAGTATCTGTTTCTCCAACTATTAATACATCTGATGTTTTGTTTAAAGTTATACCTATAACTGGAATGTTATCGGATGTAGTATCAGCAAAGACACTAATTGTAAATCCAAAAACTAATAAGCACACTGTACACATAATACTAATTAGTTTTTTCATCCTCAATCCCCCCTTCTTTATTATTGATTATTGTATGTTATACTTCAATTGGAGAAGATATTGCTATTATTACTATTGGAATTTAAGAATACTGATTCTTGTCCAATTTCAAATAAAAATAACTTTTCCCCATATAATTATAGCATAAAATTATATTGAGCTAAAGTTTTAAACATATTTAAAATTCAACAATAAACCTTTATATTTTAAGTAATACAATATCAATTGGAAATTTTTTTTAAATGTGATATTATTTAAATATAATAAGAATAAGAGGGGGGGATAATTTGAAAAGAGAGACTAAAGATAAAAAATTGCTAAAGCTTTCACATTTTGGTGAGTTTACTGATAAAGAACTGGAAAAAGAGTTTTTTAATATTGAAATGAAAAAAGCTTTAAAATATATGAAGCCTATGGTTCTTATTTTTGGATTCTTATTCTTTTTATTTATTATACCTGATTATATTCTACTTAAAGATACCGGTAGCTTTAAAACAATTTTTTATACCAGGATGATTACTTCAGCCTTGGCTGCAGTGTTTTATTTTATACTTGATAATATAAAAAAGCACTATAAGCTGACCTTTTATCTTACTAATTTTGAACTTATTTTTTCTTTATCCTTCCTCTTTATCTATTACCAATATCCATCAGCTAATTTTATCATTCAAGATCTGGGATTAATTATTATAATTCTTGCAATATATCTGCTTACAAATAAACTTTTTAATATGTTTATAGTTTCAATTACAATCAGCTTTGGTTTTTTTACACTTTCATTATATTCTGTTAAGGATATAAAATTTTCAGAGTTTTCTGCAGCAGTTGTATTCACACTGCTGGCAATTTTGATCAGTACAATTTCAAAATATCGTTCTAATTACTATGAAAGAATGCAGTACCTGAGCAACTGCAAGCTTCTTGTAACCTCAATAACAGATCCTCTTACAAAAGTATATAACAGATTAAAATTTGATATAGAGCTGGATAAATGGATAAGCTATTCTAAAATAAATAAAACAAGTTTATCATTAGTTATTTTAGATTTTGATGATTTTAAAAGGATTAATGATACCTTAGGTCATCAGGCAGGAGATAATATATTAATCAATTATTCAAAAATCATAAAAAATATTATTAGGGCATCAGATATTTTAGCAAGATGGGGCGGTGATGAATTTGTTATACTGCTGCCAAATTCATCATTAGATGATACCATAAATCTGGTAAACAGGATAATCGAAGAAATTAATAAGACTGAATCTTCAAATGGGAGGATAACCTGCAGCTTTGGCGTTGTTTCTTTAAGTCCAAATGAAGACAGAGAATCATTTATAAAGAGGGCAGATATAAAACTATACCAGGCTAAGGCATCCGGGAAAAACTGTATGAAGAGCTAATGAAAATCAGCTTTCATTATTAAATATTTAATTAAATTCTTC
>JBAXYJ010000283.1:0-2785 GCA_041670885.1 Clostridiaceae bacterium | reverse complement strand
TCACAACACAATCATCCAGTTTATTTTGAGCAATTTCAAGCATCGCCTTAGCTACTTCCATTTGTGCATTAGCTGTATCTAAAGCTGTCTTAGCTGAAGATTGAGCCGTTTGTAATTGTGCAAGAGTCGTCTCAACTTTAGACTTCCCATTGTCAAGCTCCACCTTTGAAACCGCTCCCACCTCATACAGCGTTTGTAACCTATCATAACTGGCTACCGCATCATTGTAAGCTGTTTGGGCAGGGACCACATTAGATTTACTACTATAAGCTTTCTGGCTATTATCATAAGCAGAAACAGCTGCATCATAGTTGGCTACGCTCTGTTTTAACTGCAGTTCCGTCTCCGTGCTATCCAGCATAAATAACACATCACCTTTTTTTACACTTTGCCCGATCTTTACATCAATTTTACTAACTTTACCTGAAACATCCGGCGTTACACCAATTTTATCAGCGGCTTCAATAGAACTACAATAATCAAATGTCAGCTTTGATGCCGTCGTTCCTTGCTCTTGATTTATCCCAATTTTATTACTCGATGTTTTTTCTTTAAGGTGAATTTTGACCGTGGCATTCATACCAAAAGTCAAAGGAAGATTATTCTCATTTTCAATGATAATTTTTACCGGAATCAGTTGTGTAACTTTTGTATAGGTCCCACTTGTACTAAAACTGGTGGGACTGGAAAAATAAGTTTGGGTAGTACGATCAATTTCGTTCACAACACCATTAAATATTTTGCCAGCATAAGCATCAATTTTCACATCAACATTTTGCCCAACCTGAATTTTAGCAATATCTGTTTCTTCAATATTAACCCCGATATATAAATTATCTGTATCTGCAATCACCGCAAGTTGGGTAACTGGAGTAACCATCTGCCCCTCAACCCCATTATTTTTTACGAGCGTTCCATCAATCGGTGAAATAATATAGGGTAAAACCTCTTGTCGACCTAAAACTTCATTCTTTTCCACCCGCTCGCCCTCTTTGACACTCCATTCAATCAATTCTCCCGATATATTTGGGGTGATGGTATACATTTTTGCTGTTACTTTAGCATTATCCGTAGATAAATAACGGCTACTGACATCAAAATAATAGTAACCTGCACTACAAGCTAGCAAAACAGCCACAACCAGAATTGACAACAGTATGACTTTTTTATTTTTTTTATTCTTTACTTTCTCGATTTTTTCTTTATGGTTGTTTTCCTTAGTATCTTGTGAATTTAGGGTGCTTGATTTTTCCTCCATATCGGTGTTCCTCTCTTTCTTTCGCCAAAAATCTACCTTATTCTTCTGCAAACTGACTTTTATATAGCTCAGCATAAAAACCATTTTGAACCAATAATTCTTCATGATTGCCTTGTTCGATAATATCTCCGTCTTTCATCACTAAAATCAAATCTGAATCTTTAACGGTGGAAAGTCTATGGGCAATGACAAAACTTGTTCTACTACTCATCAAATTGTCCATCGCCTTTTGAATCAAAATCTCGGTTCTTGTATCAACTGAACTTGTTGCTTCATCTAAAATCAATATTTTAGGATTGGACAGAATAACTCTAGCTATGGTAAATAACTGTTTCTGTCCTTGAGAAATATTACTGGCTTCTTCATTTAGAATCATATTATATCCATCAGGTAAAGCACTAATAAATTCATCACAATGTGCCGCCTTGGCTGCTTCGATAACTTCCTCGTCTGTAGCTCCAAATGTGCCATAACGTATATTTTCTTTAATAGAAGCATTATAAAGCCAGGTCTCCTGCAGAACCATGCCAAACATGGCACGAAGGTCATTACGAGTAAAATCATAAATATCATGCCCATCGACCGATATTTTCCCTTTATCAATATCATAAAACCGCATTAAAAGTTTCACGATCGTGGTTTTCCCCGCGCCTGTTGGTCCAACTATAGCCACCCTTTGCCCAGCTTTGATTTCTGCCGAAAAATTATGAATAATAGTCTTATCCTTCTTATAACCAAAACTGACATTTTCAAAGATTACCTTACCACAAAACTCCTGAGCTATAATTGGTGTTTGTGTTTCCATAATTTCTTCATCTTCATCCAAGAATTCAAAAACACGTTCTGCGGCTGCCACCGTAGACTGAAGGGTACTTGAGATTGAAGCAAGTTGGCCAATTGGCTGAGTAAATGCTCGCATATATTGAATAAAGGCCTGAATATCCCCTATATCAACAACTTTTTTTGCCGCTAAATACCCCCCAAGAATACTTACCATAACATACCCTAGGTTGCCTACAAATCCCATCACCGGCATCATAATGCTCGACACAAACTGCGATTTCCAAGCCGAATGGTACAATTTATCATTTACTTTTTCGAAAATCTCTATTGAATCTTGTTCTCCGTTAAAAGCCTGAACAATATTATGCCCTCCGTACATTTCTTCAACATGACCATTTATTTCCCCCAAATATTTCTGTTGATCTTTAAAAAATCCTTGAGATCTCTTTATTACCACACCTACAATACTCAATGATGAAGGTATCACCACCATAGCCGCGAGTGTCATCAACCAGCTTATAGATAACATCATCATCAAGACACCCATGATAGTTGTTACTGAAGTGATTATCTGCGTTAAACTTTGGTTGAGGGTTTGGCTCACTAAATCAACATCATTTGTAATACGAGAGAGAACTTCGCCATGGGTTCTGGTATCATAATAATTGAGTGGAACCTTATTCATTTTCTCTGATATATTTTTGCGCAATTTATAGGTGACATCCATCGAAACCTTGGCCATTA
>JBAXYJ010000282.1:0-2804 GCA_041670885.1 Clostridiaceae bacterium | reverse complement strand
GTTCAGGGAGGTGATATGACATAACAAGTGCAACCAACAGAGCTACGGAAAAGACCATTGCAACATCAAAAACATTTGCAACGCTGGTCATAGGACTTTGCTCATCTTCATCTTTTAAAAGTCCTGTCCGCCTGTATCTTCTGGATTTTCGCATGAGTTCTTCCTCATTATTAAGAGACAATTAGCTTCAGTTCTTTTCCTCAATCGTATCCAGGATATAATCGATATCCGACATATCTTCCCAGTACCATCGCCTTCTGACCTGTGTAAGTACGTAGCCTATCCCGGCCGCAAAAAGCCCCACAACCGTTGTCGCAAAGGCAATCATCAGGTTTTGCGCAAGGGTCTCAAGGTCTCCTTTCGAAAGCCCTATCAGAGCAGGGCCTAATGGAATAAGCGTTCCCATAAGGCCAAGCATGGGACCGATAGTTGAAGTTATCTTTGTATGTTCAAGGCGTTTTGCCATCTTGATTTCATATTCCTGCGAAAGCCTCTCAATTGCAGGAAAATGTCGCTCTTTCAGGTATTTTGCAGCATCTCGTGCAAAAGAAGTGACCATGTAATTTTGTTTGATGTTTTCAAGAGCTCTGGAGGCTTCCGAAAAATCCGAATTTTGAAGCTCGCACTCAATTTTTTTGCAGTTAGTCTCTAGATTAGTCCAGTCCCTATGCCTTTTCGTATATTCGGAAAGGAATTCTCCTAATTGAATCAAGGAAACAAATACCAGAATAGTGAGAAGAAACATTACAGGAATTAGCAAAGCCGTTGAGAAGACGTTCATCATATTGGATAATAAATTCATAAGGCTCAAAGATCATGCCTCCTTATACGTTCCAGGAAAAAACCTGCAAGGACAATGACTCCAAAAGCCATAAGAGGAATAATTCCTGTTTCTCCTCCACCGGTTGAAACAAGGTTCATCTTTTTTGTTTGTATATACGCAGGGATAAGCAGAGCCCCTAACAGATAGTAAATCCCTATCAGCATCATTGCGCTGCCCATAGTTTCAGGGGTTTTTCCAAACCGGACCTTTCCAATCCTGAAAAGAAAAGAAGAAGCCACCACTGCTATAAAAAAAGCAACCCCAACAAGAAGTCCTACTTTTATCCCGGAAAGGTTAAGACTTTCTGAAAGCAGTATGCAGGAGACTGCAAGAGCTGCCAGGCAGACCGGGCAGGGTATGGATATAGCGAGGAAAGTGTGTCTTGAAACATCTTTTCCTGAATTCCACTTTTTCTGGGTGTAAATCCCTATCACTATAAGGAGAAAGGAAACAAGTACATGGATTCCCATGCCCATTGAAGAAAACTTCTCAAAAGATTCCAGGCTTATATGGTCGGCAACGCCTCCGAATAAAAGGGCCAGAAGTAAATAACTGCCTCCAATTGCAAAAATTTCTTTTGTACTTATGTTTGAAAATCCGCATCCTATTCCAGATTTAATTCCAAAGACAAGGATACCTATCAAAATCCCAATCACAGTTAATGCCGTAGAGTCCATAATACCTTCTGAGCATCTATAGTAAAATTAAATAAAAACTGGTTTTTGGGTAATATTCGTTATCTTTTTGGATAACAAGGGCTCATTGAGTGTATATTTTATACTAAAAGTTTGTCTACACCCTTTTTTCTGCCGGAGAGATAGAAATAATTACACAAGTTAAAATCAGAACATGTGCAGAAGTTAAGATAGTAAGAGAGTAAGAGGGTATAAGAGTAAAATAGTTAAATAGTAAAGTTACTATGAATCCCTTATTAGACAGGTCCCTGTAACCAAAATCGAGATTATTTGACTTAGTTATGGCACCTGAATCGTAACATAATTACATAATACTATAATAAAATAGTATAATAGTTTCTTTTTTTTAAAACGGTATCAATTAACGTTAGTCAAACATTAGAATTAAAACTTAACAAATATTATGTGAAAATTTACTTTGCTTGCCAGGCAGTAATATAGAAAAAAGAAAAGAAAAATCCGTAATTAAAGTAAATTTGCTAAAATTAAATATAAAAAAGACAATGAAAAGATCTAATAGTTTACTTTACTTGTTCTAATAAAAGCAATAATTATAAGTATTTGAGATAAAATAGAGTTCATCATGGTAGTAAATGTTATGAGGAGTTCTGGAATGAACGGCGGTAGAGAAAACCTTTTCAAAGCTATTTCTAGCGATACACGCCTCTCAATTCTCGAACACCTGAGTGAAGGAGATATGCATATATCCGGTCTGGCAAGAGAAATAGGTATTTCTGTGCCTGTGGCTGCCAAACATGTCAAAATATTAGAAAAAGCTGATCTTATAGAACGAAAAAAGTTCGGAAATACTCATATGATAGGCATCAAACTGAACAACATATATTCTTTCCTGGACCACTTTGCAGAAAACAGGAGACTGGAAGTTGAACAGGGAACGACTCTGCTTGATGCCCTAAAAAGCGTGGCTGCCGTGGAAGTTAAGAAAATGGGGAACAGAGTCAAGGTCATCTCTACGGATGGGGAAGAAGGATTTTATATATATGAAGTGGATGGCAAATTTTCGGATAAGACTGTAGACGAATATGAGTTTTACGACGATGCTGTAGTCGAGTGGAAAAAGCTAGTGCCCGTAACGAAAAAAAGATTACTGGTAAGTATCAGAAGGTAAACAGCCCACACCGCTTACCTCCTTAGACGCTCATATCTGTTCACTGAGCTTGCAAAATCTCTACTCATGAAATCTTTAAAGGGTTTGAAAAGTCCACTGAAATATGATACTTTTCTTATCTTTCTCCTGAAAAAACCCAAAAACTCTTGAAAAACGG
>JBAXYJ010000281.1:0-2856 GCA_041670885.1 Clostridiaceae bacterium | reverse complement strand
GAAGAATATATTCAAAATGGGATTGAATTCAGCAGCATATAATTACTGTAAATTTTATATGGAAACTAATAATAAAGAAGAAGCTGCCAAATGGTTTAAGACTTATGTGGAAGGACTGCTTTCTGCAGAATATGATTATCATAATAATCCTTATTTTGAAAATACTAAATTAGAGGTAAATCCGGAGGGACAGAAAATAATAAGAAAAAAATTGCTCCAGTCACTTATAGATGAAGATGACTTAAAAGCTTTAGCCGGAATTCCAGAGTATGAGGATGCCATTAAAAAATTGAAGGCTGCTGCTGATAAATGATAAAAAAATGTTTTTGAGAACCTGAATTCTATGAGATTAGGTTCTTATTTTTTATGTATAAACTTGTTTTTATTTTTGTATATAAGAGTCAAATTTAAAGATCTGATTTATACCCGTTAAGATTAACCTAAATATATGAAAAGATATAGCGATATAATTCACCTGGTTTTTAGGGTGGAACAAATCTCTCTAATATCTCATATTATGTCAACATGAGATATTAGAATTTGGAGGAGAAAAGATGCCTAAAAAAACAAAGGAGAGACCTGCTCTAGTAGTGGATATAACCAGTCCGGCAATGAATTCCATGTTGGGAAGATATTTTATAGGCCAAACCGGGATACTTAATTTTGGAAATAAGTACAATGCCTGGGGGGGAATAATTAACCCGAATAATTCAGGTGTAAATCTATATTTTGATATTTTTACTATTACTAACTTTGGAGCTGAAAGTTTTACCGGAGATATATATCTGAATGCTAAGCAGCCAAAGAAATCAGTAATCTCCCGAACTGTTACCCCTTCAAATCAAACCATTTTACCGCCGCCTAGGCCAAAAGCTGTAATGGAATATGCAGATTATATGATTGAACCCCTGACAAATGGCGTGAATATTTTCGGCAGAATTGTTGCTCCAAATTCCACCCTTGTAAGTGATTCACATAAGGGTTCCATAATTATCGGCCCAGGGGGCTCCTTTTCAATACTTTTAAAATCATATGGACCGCAGACCATCAAGGGGACAATAGTTTTGACCTGGTGGGAGGAAAAAATCTGATGTGCTTATCTATGAATATTCCAGAGGAGGCAGAGTATGAGCTTTGAATCAATGAAAAAGGGAAATGAACCTCAAAAGGTCATTGTATTATCTGATGCCGTATATCATTCATACCTGGGCAAATACTTTCTGGGTCAAACTGACATGATTACCTTCGGTGGAGGATATAATGCCTGGGGAGGATTAATAAATCCGGCAGGTTCAAATGTTAATATGTTTTTGAATGCTTATACCATCTCCAATTTTTCAAATCAGCCATTAACTGCTGAAGGCTGGTTAAGCAGTGTACTCCCGGGAAAAACAAAAGTATCAGAGGACTTTGCTGCGGGGAATCAATCAATTATTCCTCCGCCAATGCCCAAAGTAAAAATCCAAAGCGCCAATTTTGTAACAGAGAATCCAAAAGGTGGGACATATACATTTGTGAGAAGGGTGGAACCGGATGAAACGCTTACAAAGCATGATTTTCAAGGTATGTATATCATTCCTCCAGGGAGTTCATTTGTTTTATTCTTTTTATCTCCTGGAAAGGAGCAGGTACAGACCAGAGTGGCCTTTGGCTGGTGGGAGGAAAAAGCATAAAGTCTGTTAATGCAAATTTGGTTAATGCTATTGATATATTTTTAATAAAACAGGAAAAGGACTTACAAAAATAAAGTAAGTCCTTTTAGATCCATCTGCATTTCTACGGAACCTTTTAAATTTCTGCTAAATCAGGTACATCATTATTGTTGTAACTTAACCATATTTCCAGCTTTTTCTCTAATTCCTTATTCAGCTTTTCTTTTTTATCGTAAAGAATATTCAGTTCACTATAATCAGATCCTATAGCGGCCATGCTTTCATCAATTTCCTTAAGTTCATCCTCTAATAGCTTTATACTATTCTCTAGTTCAGCTAAATCTGATTTTGACTTTCTGTTCTCAGTATCAAATGATTTCTTTATGGCTTTTTCTTTGTTTGCATCAGTAATCTGCAGCTTAGGTAATTCTAATTGATTTTTCTTATTCTTATAAAAATTATAATTACCAGCATAGTTTACAAATTTATTTTCCTCCAGGGCAATTACCCTTGTACATACCTTGTTTATGAAATACCTGTCATGGGAGATGAAGAATATGGTTCCCGTGAAATCCTCCAGTGCTGATTCAAGAGTTTCAATTGAATCGATGTCAAGATGATTAGTAGGTTCATCTAAAATTAATAGGTTTATCTCATCATAAAGAAGCATGGAAAGCTTTAGCCTGACCCTTTCTCCGCCGGATAAATGCTTAACTTTTTGATATACGTCACTACCAAAGAACATAAACTTTGAAAGGTATTCCCGGGCTTTTCCTTCCAGAATAAATCTATCTTCTCTAAAGCATTCTATAACAGTATCATCTTCATCATTAAAAGTAATATTCTGTGGCAGGTAGGCATACTTTACATTTGCACCCAGTTCTAAATTACCGCTGTCCAAACTTATATCATCTAACAGCATGTTTAAAAAGGTTGTTTTGCCGCTGCCATTGGGACCTATGAGTGCAGCTCTCTCACCAGAAGTGATGTTTAAATCTGCATTGCAAAGTATTGTTTTATCACCAAAACTTTTACATATTTTAGATCCTTTTATAACATTAAATCCTGACCGCTCTGTATCTGCAAAGTTAAATTTCATATTCTCCTTCTCAAAGACAGGTCTTGATATTACCTCCAGCTTATCCAGTTTTTTTTGTATGCTGACAGCTCTTGTGTAGAGATTCCAATTTCTTAGATTTTTAAT
>JBAXYJ010000280.1:0-2862 GCA_041670885.1 Clostridiaceae bacterium | reverse complement strand
ACATATAATTATTTTGCATAGGATAAGCCCTCTCTGGCAATAATAGAAATATTATTAAGCAGGAGGCTATTATGGATATTACTGTATATGAAGGAATAAAGCACAGATTTAAAGATGGAGCCATCTGCCCCTACTGCGGCAGCAGGGAAGTAATCAAACATGGCTTTTTCAAAGGAAAACAAAGATATAAGTGTAAGGAATGTAATAAAACATTTAATTTATTTACCAACACTCTCCTCAGCTGGTCTCACTATAAGGAAAAATGGGAAAGTTTTATTAAGACTATGGGACAAGATATGACACTTCGTCAAGCAGAGAAACAGGTAGGCGTCAGCTACGTTACATTATTTTATTGGAGACATAAGATAATGAGCATTTTAAATGAAACTAATGATAATATGCTTCATGGAGTTTTGGAAATGATGAAGATTAATCTTCCTTATTTAGATAAATATCATCAAAATACGGAAAATGAAGATGAATTTGAAGAAGAGGTAAAGAAAAAGGAAATAGTATGTTTTACTTTTATTTATCAAAGGGATACAAGATTAGAATCTTTTCTTTATAAAGACATAAAAGGGGCCCGAAGTCTTATAGATGACATATCTTATAATATTGATAGAAAGAGTATTATCTGTCTTAAAACAAATTATCCTTTTAGGCTTCCTCTTATATATAAAAAATTCAAAGTAGCAGAGCCAAGTAATAAAAAGTATAAAAGAAAATGGTACTATAATGCAGATCAGGTTAGAAAATATATAACTATGTTTAAAAATTGGATGACTCCTTTTAGAGGAGTATCATCTAAATATTTAATTCAATATTCTGCCTATTTTAAAACTAATAAGATATTTAACACCATGGAATATATCATTATGTCTTATTTAAAAGAAAGCAGCAATCTTAGAAACAGTTCTGCCTGCAGTGGGGTTTTTGGATTTTAACCTAACCTGAGTACCATATTTTGTAACAGAATAATATAAGACAAAACTTAAACTTCAATCCTCCCCAATCCGTTCAATCCTCCCTATTTAAAAATATTTATTGATTAGTTTTATTTCATATGGTATACTATCAACGGTAATAAAATACACACACTGTCCAATTTGCAGCTTGGTGCCGAAAGGAAGGCTGCGAGTATGAAGACAGTGGAGGCAAAACCTAGGAGGTAAAAAAATGTCAGTTATATCAATGAAACAATTATTAGAAGCAGGTGTTCATTTTGGACATCAAACAAGAAGATGGAACCCTAAGATGGCTCCTTATATCTTCACAGAAAGAAACGGTATCTACATCATCGATCTTCAGAAAACAGTTAAGAAGGTAGAGGAAGCTTACAACTTCATTAAAGAAGTATCAGAAGAAGGAAAAGACGTTTTATTTGTAGGTACAAAGAAGCAGGCTCAGGATGCTATCAAAGAAGAAGCAGAAAGATGCAGCATGCATTATGTAAACAACAGATGGTTAGGCGGAATGCTTACAAACTTCAAAACAATAAAAGACAGAATTAAAAAATTAGAAGAACTTGAAACAATGGAGCAGGACGGAACATTTGACGTTCTTCCAAAGAAAGAAGTTATAAAGCTTAAGGGAGAAAAAGAAAAGTTAGAAAAGAACTTAGGCGGAATTAAGAATTTAGCAGATCCTAATGTAGGAGCTTTATTTATAGTTGACCCAAGAAAAGAAAGAATAGCTATTCAGGAAGCTAAGATACTTGGTATCCCGGTTATTGCTATAGTAGATACAAATTGTGACCCTGATGAAATAGATTTCGTAATTCCAGGTAATGATGATGCAATAAGAGCAGTTAAATTAATAACATCAAAGATTGCAGATGCAGTTATCGAAGGAAGACAGGGAGAGCAGTTATCTGAGTAATTAAGGATAGGAGGAAGATAAAATGATTAGCGCTTCAGTAGTTAAGGAATTAAGAGAACGTACCGGTGCCGGTATGATGGACTGCAAAAAAGCTTTAACAGAATCTAACGGAGATATAGAAAAGGCTGTTGAAATTTTAAGAGAAAAAGGCTTGGCAGCAGCTGCTAAAAAATCTGGAAGAATAGCTTCAGAAGGACTTATAGCAACTTATGTTTCTGAAGATAAAAAGGTTGCTTCAATAGTTGAAGTTAACTGTGAAACAGACTTTGTTTCTTTAAACGGAGATTTCATAGCTTTAGCAGAAAATGCAGCTAAAATGGCATCTAGAACATCAGCTTCCAATATAGAAGCTTTAGTTACAGAAAAGTATGCAACTGATGAAAGCATAACTCTAAAGGATGCAGTTACAGGATTAATTGCAAAACTTGGAGAAAACATGAACGTTAGAAGATTCAAGAGATTTGAAGAAAATAACGGAATGATTGCAAGCTACATCCATGGCGGCGGAAGAATCGGAGTTTTAGTTCAGGTTAAATGTGACAAGGTCAGCGATGTAGTTGAGGAAGTTGCTAAAAACATTGCTATGCAGGTTGCAGCTACTAATCCACTGTTCTTAAATGAAAAATTTGTTGATCAGGAAACATTAGATAAAGAAAGAGAAATATACAGAGCACAAGCTTTAAATGAAGGAAAGCCTGAAAAGATAGTTGATAAGATGGTAGAGGGCAGAATTCATAAATATCTTAAAGAAGTATGCTTAGTAGATCAGCTTTGGGTAAGAGATTCTGAGCTTACAATTAGCAAATACTTAGCTGAAAAATCCAAGGAAATTGGAAGCACTATAGAAGTTGTAGGTTTCGTACGATATGAAAAAGGCGAAGGATTAGAAAAGAAAGAAGAAAACTTTGCTGAAGAAGTTATGAAACAAATGCAGCAGAAGTAAAAATAAAAAGAGGACACTGCGTGTTCTCTTTTTTTAAGATT
>JBAXYJ010000279.1:0-2915 GCA_041670885.1 Clostridiaceae bacterium | reverse complement strand
TTTACAATACTGATGGGTGATAAGGTAGAGCCCAGACGTGAATTTATAGAAGAAAATGCTAAATATGTTGTTAACCTAGATGTATAAAGAGGTGTATTGATGTATAACGAGGGAAAAGTAATTCCAGCAGATATAAATAAAGAAATGAAAAAGTGCTATATAGATTATGCTATGAGTGTAATAGTCGGACGTGCACTGCCAGACGTAAGAGATGGATTAAAGCCGGTTCATAGAAGAATTTTGTATTCTATGCATGAGCTTGGTATAACTCCTGATAAAGGATATAGAAAATGCGCCAGAATAGTCGGAGATGTGTTAGGTAAATATCATCCACATGGAGATGCTTCAGTTTATGATGCGTTAGTAAGGCTGGCTCAGGATTTTTCAATAAGATATACCTTAGTTGATGGACATGGTAACTTTGGATCAATAGATGGAGATTCAGCAGCTGCCATGAGATATACAGAAGCAAAGATGAGCAAGATTACTACTGAAATGCTTAGAGATATTGATAAAAACACTGTAGATTTTATGCCAAACTTTGATGGAGAAGAGATGGAACCAATTGTTATTCCATCCAGGTTTCCAAATTTACTTGTAAATGGTTCTGCAGGTATAGCAGTTGGTATGGCAACAAACATTCCTCCTCATAACTTAGGTGAGGTTATAGATGGAATTGTTATGCTGATAGATAACAAGGATGTATCTATTCTTGATCTTATGACAAAGATTAAAGGACCTGATTTTCCTACCGCAGGAATAATTCTTGGAAATAGAGGAATTAGAGAGGCCTATGAAACAGGAAGAGGAAAAGTATTAGTAAGAGCAAAAACTGAAATAGAAGAAGAAAAGGGAAGAACAAGAATTATAGTAAATGAGCTGCCATATCAGGTAAATAAGGCAAAACTTATTGAATATATTGCAGATCTGGTAAAGGATAAGAAACTGGACGGAATATCAGACCTTCGTGATGAATCAGACAGAGATGGTATGAGAATCGTCGTAGAAATAAAAAGAGACTTTAATGCCAATGTAGTCTTAAATAATTTATTTAAGCATACTAAGCTTCAGGATACATTTGGCATAATTATGATTGCTTTGGTAAACAATCAGCCAAAGGTATTAAACCTGAAGGAAATTCTAGTTAATTATCTAGAGTTCCAGGAGCAGGTAATAAGGCGAAGAACTCAATTTGAATTAGAAAAGGCTTTAAAAAGGGCCCATATTCTTGAAGGATTAAGGATAGCATTAGATCATATTGATGAGGTAATACACCTTATTAGAAGTTCTAAAACAGCACAGGATGCTAAAGAAGGCTTGATGAGTAAATTTAATCTTTCAGAACTTCAGTCCCAGGCAATTCTTGATATGAAGCTGCAGAGACTGACAGGCTTAGAAAGAGAAAAGATTGAAGCAGAGTACAATGAATTAATGGTAACCATTAAGAGATTAAGAGAAATATTAGCATCAGAAGAGTTAATTTTAAATATTATAAAAGACGAGCTTACAGATATAAGAAATAAATACTCAGATGAAAGAAGAACAAAAATTGAGCTTAGTGAAAATGATATAAACATTGAGGATCTTATAGAAAATCAAAATGTAATAATAACACTAACTCATCAAAACTATATTAAGAGGATTCCAATAGACGTATATACTGCCCAGAAGAGAGGAGGAAGAGGTATTACTGCTATGACTACAAAGGAAGATGACTTTGTAGAAAATGCAATAATAACTTCAACCCACAGTAATATATTATTCTTTACTAATAAGGGAAGAGTATACAATATAAAGGGATATGAAATTCCAGAGGCAGGAAGGGCTGCTAAGGGAACTAATATGGTTAATCTTATTTCTCTAAATCCAGGAGAAAAGATTCAGGCTATAGTTACTATGGAGGAAATGAAAGAGGAGGGTTATCTATTATTAGGAACCAAGAATGGTCTAATAAAGAAAAGTCCGCTGAATTATTTCGCCAATATTAGAAAAAATGGAATAATAGCCATATCTCTCCATGAGGATGATGAGCTTATTAATGTTAAGAGGACAAGAGGTGATGCCAACATTTCTGTCATAACTCAAAATGGATATGCAATTAAATTTAATGAGCAGGATATCAGGCCAATGGGAAGAACAGCAGCAGGTGTTAAGGCTATTTCTCTAAGACATGGAGACAGTGTTGTAACTATAGATATAGCAGTAAGTGATGAATACCTTCTTGTAGTAAGTAAAAATGGTTACGGTAAGAGAACTCCTATGACTGAATATGCCCTTCAAAGACGTGGCGGAAAAGGTCTTATTACATATAAAGCCAGTGATAAAACAGGAAATATTATAGGGGCAAGAATAGTTAAAGATGAAGATCAGCTTATGCTTATAAATAATAATGGAATAGCAATCAGAATAAATGTTTCTGATGTATCTGTTAATGGAAGAGCAACTATGGGAGTTAAGCTGATGAGGAGTGAAGAAGAAGATAAAATTGCAGCTATTACAAAAATAAATAATAATATTTTAGAAGAAGTAAATGAAGTAAATGAAGTAGATGAAGAAAAAAATGAAGAAGAATAAGGGCTTGCATATGCAGGTCCTTTTTTTAATGCTTATATTTGTAGTTAACGTTTCCTGGTGTATCAATATATATAAAATGGAACAATAGATAGAAATATAGAGTAAAATAAATATAATCTAAAAAAATGGCAAGTAATTGATTTATACTGATTGATTTTTATGATAAAATACTTTTTGTCGTCAAACGGCAGCCGGGTAAATTGTTAATGAAAATTTAAAATTTGCTTGACAGTACTTATAGAATATGATATTCTGTAAGAGTCGCAAAAACGACAAGAACCTTGAAAATTGAACAGAGAAATAAACCAGTTGATTCAAATATAATGAGTTTTGTTCAGACT
>JBAXYJ010000278.1:0-2996 GCA_041670885.1 Clostridiaceae bacterium | reverse complement strand
TCATTTATCTTCTCCTATAATTCTTACTTCAGGATGAAGGTCAACGTCAAACTTTTCCTTTACCCTTTCTTGAACCAAAGCTATTAAATCAATTACATCCTTTGCAGATGCTCCTCCCTTATTTATAAGGAAGCCGCTGTGTTTGGTTGAAACCTCAGCTTCTCCTACAGTTAAGCCTTTAAGACCTGTATCTTCTATCAGCTTAGCTGCAAAATACCCATCAGGTCTTTTAAATGTACTGCCGGCGGATGGAAATTCTAATGGCTGCTTATCGCATCTCCTGTTGGTAAGTTCAATTATCCTGTTTCTGATTTTTTCTTTGTCTCCAGGGTTTAACTTAAATGTTGCTTCTAATATAACATACCCATAGGTTTGAACTGAACTGGATCTATAGCCCAGCTCCAGCTCTTCTCTTGTTAAATTTTTAATTTCGCCATTGTTATCAAGTACACTTGCATCTTCAATTACCTTTGATATCTCACCATCGTAAGCTCCTGCATTCATGTATATGGCCCCGCCTACGCTTCCGGGGATCCCGGAGGCAAACTCGAAGCCGGTTAAGCTCTCTTCTAAGGCTGCATTTGATACACTTTTAAGAAGGGTTCCGCTTTGAGAAGTTATCCTGTTTCCTTCTATATATATTTTATCCAGCTTTGAAAGCTTTATTAACATCCCCCTGAAACCGCCGTCTCTTACTATCAGATTGGAACAGTTTCCGATAATATAATATGGCATACTATATTCCTGGCAAAGCTTAACTATACTTGATACCTGCTGATAGCTTCCCGGGTTTACCAGATAATCTACCGGTCCTCCCACCTTGAATGATGTATATTTAACCATAGGTACGTCTATTTCTATATCATTTATATCTATTATTTCTTTCAGTCTATCCATAAAATCCTTATTTGATCCCATATTACATCTCCTTTTTAAAAATACACTAATAGTATAAGTGACCCGGAGGATTTATTCAAGAACTATATCCTTTATTTTTCCTTTATTTTTAAGATAATTTATTATCCTCATTTTATCCATATTTATGATAAGATTTTCTTCAATTCCTGATTCCTTTATTATCTTTTCCGCTTTATCAAATATACCTATGGTAAAGGCTATATGAGAATCAGTGGAAAGAGATACGGGAACACGATATTTTCTGCACAGCTTAGCAATCTGCAGACAGTTTTCAGTGCTTCCTATTCTTGATTTATAAGAGCTATTATTTATTTCTACTATTTTGCCTTGTTTTTTTGCTTCTTTTACTATTTCTTCATAGTAAAGAGGAAAAGCCGGATTTCCCATATGTCCTAATATATCTACATAAGGATTTTTCATGGCATTTATTACAGTCTTTGTGTTTTCCTCTGCAGTTCCCGGCTTAATACATACATTATGAAGACTTGCAATTACTAAATCCAGCCTGCTTAACATTTCATCTTCTAAATCCAATTTCCCATTTACATCAATAATATTTGCTTCAACTCCGAATAAAACTATGACTCCATCAATAATTTGAGGAACTGCCTCTCTGTTCCCAAAATAAAATATATGAGGTCCTCCAGGCATATTGGGGCCGTGGTCTGTAGCGCCTAAAACTTCTATGCCATTTTTCTTAGCTTCTTTTACATTTTCTAAAAGTGTTGTATATGCATGCCCGGATACTATAGTATGGGTATGCAGATCTGTTTTATATTTCATCTTTATCTCCTTCATCCCTAAAGTATTTTAATATTTCTTCTGCTGCCGGTTTATCTATTAGAGGAGTCTCAATAAGCTCCCCATATTTTGCCAGCTTTATATTATCTATTGATTTAAACTTTTTGAGAAGTTCCTTTCTTCTTTTAGTCCCAATTCTAGGAATATTATCAAGAACAGAGCTTACCATTTTTTTATCTCTAAGACTTCTGTGATAAGTTATGGCAAATCTGTGAACCTCATCCTGGATTCTCTCAAGAAGTTTAAAAAGTTTTGAGCCTTTATATAAAGATATCTCATTATTATTATATATTAATCCTCTTGTGTTGTGCTTATCATCTTTTATAAGTCCACATACAGGAATATTTATAGACAGCCTTCTTAATACCTTTTCTGCAGAGGACACTTGTCCTTTACCACCATCCATTATAATCAAATCCGGGAAAAAAGAAAACTTTCCTTCTGTATAACCTTTCATGTTTTGTGATATAAGCTTTGTTTCCTCTAATCCTCTTTTAAATCTTCTTTCTATTATTTCTTCCATGGATTTATAATCATTAGGGCCAATTACGTCTCTGATTTTAAACCTTCTGTAGTCTCTGCTGCTTGGCTTTCCATTTTGGAATACCACCATGGAGCCTACTGAGTCCATACCGAATATATTAGATATATCATAAGACTCTATCCTATTTGGAATTTCAGCAAGATTTAAAAGCTCCTTAAGCTCTATAAGGGATTTAATATCTTCTTCCTTGTCCTTTAAAAGCTTAAGCTTAAACTGATTTATAGTAAGCTTGGCATTTGCCTTGGTCATATTTATTATAGTTTTTTTATCTCCCTTAACAGGAAGCTTAATATAGACCTTCCCTTCCTTTATAGCGCTCAGGTACTGCTCTAAAAGCCCAGCTGCTCCAATGTCTTCTACATATATGGAAGATGGAATGAAATCTGCAGTTTTATAGTACTGAGGAATAAAATCTTCTATTATTTCCTGAACATCCATTCCTTCTGTATTTTCAATTATAAAGTTGTCCTTGCCTACTATCTTTCCCTCTCTGTACATAAGTACATATACTGATGAGTCTTTTTCATCGTTGGATACAGCTATAAAGTCCTCATCCTTAAAATTGTTTGTTATTATATTTTGTTTTGAAGATACCTTATCAATAGCCTTTATCCTATCTCTAATTTTTGCCGCTTTTTCAAATTCTAATTCATCTGAAAGCTTTTCCATCTGAATTTTTAATGAATTTACTAAATTTGTATTATATCCGTTTAGAAGCCTGATAATATCTTCT
>JBAXYJ010000277.1:0-3012 GCA_041670885.1 Clostridiaceae bacterium | reverse complement strand
GAACTTATCTCCAGATTTAGCTTCTTCTATAAGTTTTGATTCCTCCAAGCTCTCACCTCCTCTTCAACAATTAAACGTATGAATGGTAAAAAAGTTCAAATAAATTTGGGCTAAAGATTTTTTCCTGTACATATTATTTTGTTTCGAAAATTGTTTATACCTGGTATCAATTTTAAAAACCAAGAGTACCGCCGGTGGCAGCCTTATTTCCTATATTCCAGCTTTCTCTTAAAGCTTCAAAAATAATATATTCCATATTATTAAATATTTTATGAGTTTTAAAAAAAGCAGAATACTTTATTAGATTTTTAGAAGATACGCCGCGGAACATAGTCATCCAATTTCTAAACTGAGATAAATAATTTCTTACATTATCCGCATTAAAATAAAACCTTCGTTTATATCTTCTGGATCCTTTATCTGCTACCTTAAATTTATTATAAAGCAGAGGTAACCTAAACGGAATGTTAGAATTAAGGCAAATTATGCTTTTTTTATCAATATCATAAGTAAGATCGGCTATAAAAGTATGTAAGTTAGTACTATCTTTATAAATATATGGCTTTAATCTACTATCTCTTTCATATAGAAATGTAAAAAAGATATTGTTTCGTCTTTCATCTTTTTCCTCTTCCGGATCCACCGGATCTTCTTTCTTATTGTAGTTTTTATCCAGGTATGGCAGCCTCATATTCATCATTTCAATGGTTCCATGAAGCAGTGTATCACTTTCTTTATCTAAAATATTCATTATTTTATGTCTCCAATAAAACAGTGTAACATAGTGGACGTTGATCTGCCTGCCTGCCTCTCTTAATGACATATCCTTACTCATGGTTCCGATAAAATTCTCCCACTTATCCTTATAGTGAGACCAACTAAGAAGAGTTTTTGTATAAATATTAAAAGTTTTACTGCATTCTTTACACCTGTACCTTTGATGATTATTGAAAAATCCAAATTTAACAATACTTTTGCTGCCGCAGTGAGGACAGACCGCCCCTTCCCTAAACCTTAGTTCAATCTGTTTTTGTAATGAAATATCCATTGAAACCTCCTGATAAATTATTGTTTATATTATTCCCAGGAAGGAGCATGTCTTATTCACAATAACAGAGGGGTCATAAACATTTTTGGAAACGAAAGCTTATGTGGCACAAATATATAGCCCCGTTCTTTTATAGTTTTTATTATAGATAATTTATGTTATTATATAGTAGAAATATAAGATTGGCTTTGCCAGAAGGAGAAAATAATGGAAGACAAAATATTAGCTATAGTTAATGGAAATGAGTTAACAGAAGGAGATTTAGAGTATGCAATTTCTAAATTCCCACCAGAGAGAAGGGGAATGTTCAGTACAGAAGCTGGGAAGAAACAGCTTTTAGACCAGATGGTTTCCTTTGAGCTTATGTATTTATATGGGAAGGAAAATAATTTAGATAAGGAAGAAAACTATATAGCAGCATTAAAAACTGCAGAAAAGGAAATACTGACTCAGGTTGCAATAAGCAAAGTATTAAAAGATGCAGAAGTCACAGAAGAGGAAGCAAATAAATATTATAATGAACATAAAGATGAATTTAAAAAAGGAGCCCTTACTACAGCTAAACATATATTAGTTGACAGTGAAGAAAAAGCTTTGGAAATAAAAAATGAAATTGATGGCGGTTTATCTTTTGAAGATGCTGCAAAAAAATATTCAAGCTGTCCATCTAAGGAAAATGGAGGAGATTTAGGAGAATTTCCTAGAGGTTCTATGGTGAAGGAATTTGAAAACGCTGCATTTTCTCTACCTATAGGCAGTGTAAGTTCTCCGGTTAAGACACAGTTTGGATACCACCTGATTTTTGTAACAGAGAGAAAAGATGATAATGCATCTGGTTACCAGGATGTTAAAGGTACAATATATAATAATCTTCTTCAGCAAAAACAAAGTCAGATCTATTTTGGCAAAATTGAAGAGCTTAAGAGAATATATAATGTAGAAATAAAATAAGGAGATGGTATTTTGGATATTCTTCATAAGCTGAGAAATATTATTGAAGACAGTGACAACATAGTATTTTTTGGAGGAGCAGGAGTATCGACAGAAAGCAATATTCCGGATTTCAGATCAGATAAAGGTATATATAATACTAAATCTAAATTCCCATATCCGCCTGAAGTTATGCTTTCTCACACTTTTTACAAAGAGCATACAGAAGAATTTTTCTCTTTTTACAGAGAAAAGATGATATACAAGGATGCTAAGCCAAATAAAGCCCATTTTGCTCTGGCTTCACTTGAAAAAATGGGGAAGCTTAAGGGAATTATTACTCAAAACATCGATGGACTTCATCAGATGGCAGGAAGTAAAAATGTAATAGAGCTGCACGGGTCTGTTCATAGAAATTACTGCAGTAAATGTGGTAAGTTTTATCCTCTGGAACATATACTAAATAGTAAGGATATAGTACCGACTTGTGAAGACTGCGGCGGCGTAGTTAAGCCTGATGTAGTTCTTTATGAGGAGAGCCTGGATATGGACAATATTGAAAAGGCAGTAAAACTGATAAAAAAGGCTGATGTCCTTATAGTTGGGGGAACATCTCTGGTTGTTTATCCTGCTGCAAATATGGTTAATTATTATACTAATAATAAACTGGTTTTGATTAATAAAGAGGAAACTTCCCAGGATGGAAGAGCTGATTTAGTTATACATTCACCTATTGGAATAGTATTAAGCCAGGTAGTAGAGCTGTAAACACTGCCTGGTGTATCTATTACAATAATATAGATATATTCAGAGTATATTAACGTATTTTAAAGATAATTTAAAATAAATGATATTTTATAATTTTATATATTCTAATAATATGTTATTATATTTAAGTCCCATTTTATAGCGGCCAGTTAGCTCAGTCGGTAGAGCAGAGGACTGAAAATCCTCGTGTCCCTGGTTCGATTCCTGGATTGGCCACCATTTGCGGCGCTATAGCCAAGCGGTAAGGCAGAGGTCTGCAAAACCTT
>JBAXYJ010000276.1:0-3052 GCA_041670885.1 Clostridiaceae bacterium | reverse complement strand
ACTTAACTTTTTTCTTTTCAATAGAAATTTAGCTTTTTATGGAAAAATTTATCTAAGTTTATCAATAATAATTTTAATATAGTTATAAAATATAAGAAATCCATAATTAGTGAGTCCTTATAAGCTATATATAAATATATCTACAAGCCAAGGATCGAATTGCTCTCCTGCACATCTCTTAATTTCTTCCTTTGCAGCTTCCTTTGACATTGCCTTTCTATACGGCCTATCATTAGTCATCGCATCAAAAGAATCAATAATTGTCAGTATTCTGCACTGAATTGGTATTTCTTTTCCCTTTAATCCAAAAGGATACCCCATACCATTCCATTTTTCATGATGTTTTAAAATCCAATCAGAAATATATACAAGATCCGGAGATGTCTGTGCAATACGGTATCCAATATCTGAATGTTTTTTCATTACAAGCCACTCCTCTTCAGTAAGTTTCCCGTGCTTAAATAAAACTAAATCCGGGATACCAATTTTACCTATATCATGAAACTGTGCAAAAAGTCTCATATCCTTAATTTCACTATCACTCATTCCAATTTTCTCACATAGAATAACAACAGATTCCATAAGCCTCTCTCCATGATCTTCAGTATTAAAATCACGTACTTCCAGCATTTTTATAAGACTATCAACATTTTTGCTTCTCTGGCTCTGGAAATTATATAACTTTTCTCTATACATATAATCATCTGCTTCTTTATAAATATCATTTATGGTTTTAGTATTATCACTTAATATGGCATATCCAATGGATATGCTCACAGGAATATGGCTTCCATCATTATATTCATTTGCCATTTTTTTAACTTTGGCTTTTATTTCATTTATTTTTTCTTCATTTATATCCCTTATAAGTACAGCAAATTCATCTCCTCCAATTCTTGCAATTATATCATATTCATTAAAGCAGGATCGAAGTATATTTGCTGTAATACGAATGTAGTTATCCCCCTCTGCATGCCCCATAGTATCATTAACAAGCTTCAGCCCGTCTATGTCACAAATTACCATACCTACATTAACTATATCTTCATTTATATATCTTAAAATTTCACGCTCAAAATAATTTCTATTATATAAACCTGTAAGAGCATCATGCACGCTCATATCAAATACTTTTTTTTCTGCTGTTTTTCTTTCTGTAATATCTCTCACTATGGCCAGAATATTATTTCCTCCATAATTTACAAATCTAGCTTCGAAATAGAAAGGCTAATATCAAAAGGAAGAGGATATTCATATATCTTTGTTCCTCCATTTTCAATTACACTTTCAATACTTTTTTTAAATCCTTTAGCTATTTCAAGTGGGAATATATCATAAACACATTTTCCTATAAAATACTCCCTGGAATAGTATGTTTTATACCCTTCAGCTGAGAGATAATCAACAAAAACACCCTTCCTGTCCAGTATGAAAACCAGGTCAGGAATAGTTTCAATAATTGTCCTTATTTTGCCTTCACTTTGTCTTAGTGCTTCAACTGCATTATTTCTCTCAGTAATATCTACATATGTTGCAATAATACTTTCTATATTATTATTAATATCAAATTCAGGAATTATATCTGCCTTAACCCACTTTATATCATTGTATTTTTTTCTTATAATTCCTAATGTGAAATCATGGATAGGCTTTTTTGTTGATATAACTTTATTTAATGGTCTTTCTTCATCCTTAATTTCACTTCCGTCTATATTTATCATGGCTATTAAATCAGCTGAAGTAACATTTTCACTCCATCCTACCAGCTTTTTAAATTCATTATTGCTTATTATAATTCTTCCGCTGTCTGAAAAAACCACAACGCCTACATTTAAATTAATTAAAAGATCCTTGTATCTTTCCTCACTTGTCTTTAGTTTTGACATTGCATTTGTAAGCTCTAAAGTTTTCCTCTTTACCTTCTTTTTCAAAGTATAGTTAATAATAATAAGCAATATAATTATAATAACTATAATTGCTATTGTATACTTTATATATTTAAGATATTCAGGATAATAATTACTGCTGCCAAGCCATTTGTTTTGTATATCTTTATACTCTTTATTCGAAATGAGAGCGAATCCATCTTCTACTGTACTTAATAACTCGCTGCTGCCTTTTTTAACTGCCCTGTGAAATTGTCCAATATAGAGTGGAGCACTATATTTAAATTTATCTGCTATATTTGCCTTGTACATATAATAAAGAGCCGGAGGTTTATCCATTATAAACACTACAATTTTTTTATTCCTTGCAGCATTTACTATATCTTCATAGCTGTCAAATTCAATAATACCAGTTATGCCATTTTCTTTTAAAATGCTTTCACTGTTATCTCCCTTTTTAACTGCTACCGGAAAGCCTCTTAATGAATCAATATCAGTAATACCTGAAATATTCTGATTAAAAAAAATGGGTACATCAACTGTCGCATAGGGCTTTGAAAAGTCGTAGGATAAAGCTCTTTTTTCATTGTAAAACATAGTATCGATAACATCATATTGATTATTTTTCATACTATTTAATGCATTATCCCAGCTTGTTGCTGTTATTTCAACCTTTATACCTGTCTTTTCTTCCCATAACTTCCACTCATCAATTAAGACACCTTTTAATTTTCCGTCTGTGTCTTTAAAAACATAAGGAGGATAGTTATCATCCATAACAACTCTAATCTTTTTATAACTGCTTCTAAAACTATTTTTACTTCCATTACTATTTCTCAAATAAAATGTCATTGCAGTTATTATTACTATAAATGTTATAGATAGATATAGTAATTTTTTTCTCAAGTTAATCCTCCATTCATAATTTATACATCAATAATAAAACCACCATTAGGGTGGTTTTATTCTGAATTTAGATATTTTATAACAGTTTTAAAAATATAATTCACACTGCTGATTAATGTAATTCTATAATTAAATTTATTATTTATCAAGATAATTTGCATTATATATATTATTTTCAGAAAATTTATATCTACATATATTTCTCTGCAATTTTTGCCAGCGGACTTCTTTCTACCTGTTTAAGTGTTATATGCCCTGTT
>JBAXYJ010000275.1:0-3103 GCA_041670885.1 Clostridiaceae bacterium | reverse complement strand
TTAAGAATCCTATAAAATTAGGAACAGTTATAGTATTGATGTTTGTTCTGTGGATGCTGCTTACTAATTCTTATAAAAAGCTGGAAAAATGGATAATAGGATTTGTTTCTTTGATTGGAATATCATTTATAATTGAAATTGTACTTGTTAATGTTAACTGGCACGAATCAGTTATAGGCTGGGTTACCCCAAACTTCCCTAAAGACTCTATGTTTGTGATAATGAGCGTTTTAGGAGCAGTAGTCATGCCTCACAACCTGTTTCTGCATTCAGAGGTTATTCAAAGCAGGCAGTGGAATCTGCAAAATGAGAATGTAATAAAAAAGCAGTTAAAATACGAGTTTATGGATACATTTTTTTCAATGATGGTAGGCTGGGCTATAAATTCAGCTATGATTATAGTAGCTGCTGCCACGTTTTTTGAAAATGGTGTAAAAGTAACAGAATTAAAACAAGCAGAAGAAATGTTAAGACCACTGATAGGAAATGCAGCTTCAGTAATATTTGCCCTGGCTCTGCTGATGGCAGGTGTTTCATCATCAGTAACTGCCGGAATGGCAGGAGGCAGCATATTTGCCGGAATATTTAAAGAGCCCTATGATATAAGTGACAGCCATACGAAAATTGGAGTTGGAATAACCTTGGTTTTAGCATCAATTATAATATTTTTTATAAAGAATCCTTTTGATGGACTAATATATTCACAAATGATGCTTAGTATGCAGCTGCCAATAACTATATTTCTGCAGATATACCTGACTTCCTCTAAGAAAATAATGGGAAAATATGCAAATGCAGGGATAGAACGGGTTCTTTTATGGGTAATAGGTATAATCGTAATTATATTAAATATGATGCTTTTGGCATCATTTCTCAAATAGTTTAAGTGAACTCGCTTAGCTAAGCTCCCCATCTGAAGTAAAATTATAGGATCACCCACTTATAGAAGTAAATGTCTTGAAACTTGGATAAAAGCTGAAAGTATTGCAATATATTTCCAGGGAAATATATTGAGAAAATTCAGAAAATTGTGAAATAAATATGACTATAAACAAAAAGCCAACCTGCCCAAACTACAGGCTGGCTTTTTGTTTATAAGATAAGCATTAAATGCAGTAAGGCACATTTCTATTATAAATTTCTGAAAAGCATTGCAGAATAGTAAAAAATATTCTATTATATTAGTATAACTATATATCGAGATAATACGATATATAAATGTTTAATATAGATATCGTATTATTGCGATAATAAATCAGGAGGTGTGGTTTTGATTAATTCTTTATTTGTTTTTATTTTCATGTTTTTATTATGGTGTGCTCTTGTTTTTCCTGTAACATTAGAAAAAAACATAGTCGGTATAATTGTAAGCTTTACTATTTCAGCAGGGCTCTATATTTTTGTTAAGGACAAAAAAGTATTTAATATAGGAAGAATATTAAATTTTATATGGTTTGTTCTAATTTTTACCTATGAACTAATTAAGGCGAACTTTATAATGGCAAAGCTTGTTCTTACTCCTTCTCTTCCGATTTCACCGAAAATAATCAAGGTAAAGACAACTATAAAGTCAAATACTGGCAGAGCATTTTTAGCAAATGCAATAACACTTACGCCAGGTACACTTTCAGTTGATCTTAAAGAAGATGATATATTTATTCATATTGTAGAGGGAATTAAAGTATCTAATGGTGAGGATATTATAAAGCCTTTTGAAAAGGTTATTAAGGGGGCGTTTGATAATTGATTTACACAGCGCTTGTTTTGGCAGTTTTAGGAGTTTTCTTAAGCATAATTAGGCTTATTAAAGGAAAAGAAATAGAAAATAGAGTTGTTGCAATTGATATAATTACCACAATAATAACAGGAATACTGCTTATTTTTTCTTATTTAAGTAACAATTCTCTTATGCTTGATGTAGCTCTTGTGTATGCTATTTTATCCTTCACCTTTGTAATCGTCATCGCCAGGTATTTAGAAGGAGGAATTTAAATGAATATATTAGGTTATATTTTTACTACTATAGGTGGTATATTCTTATTTTTGGGAGGGCTAGGAATATATAGAATGCCCGACGTACTAAACCAAGCCCAGGCTGGAACAAAGGCATCTACATTAGGAATAGTAAGTCTCCTAATTGGATTAATATTTCTAAAGCCTGATTGGGGATTTAAAATGTTTATAATAATAATATTTTTCTTATCAACTTCTCCTTTAGCTTCCCATGCAATTGCAAGAGCAGCATTAATAAGAAATAAAGAGAATTTCAAACTAAGTCAGAACGATTTAAGTGACAGGGGGGATAAGTAGTGCTTTATGCAGCTTCAATTTTATCAATCATAATGGTTTTAGCAGCAATTTGGGTAGTACTGACGCCAAACCTGCTTCAGGCAATAATTATTTTTGCTTTAGTTTCACTAGTTGCATCAGCACTATTTCTGTTTATGCAGGCTCCTGATGTTGCAATAACAGAAGCGGCAATAGGTGCAGGAATGTCTACTGCAATTTTTATATTTTCTTACAAGAGAATATATAAAACAAAGTAAAGGAGGTAGCTTATGAATAAAGAAAAATCTTTGCTTATCAACATTTTTGCTATTGTATTTCTAATAATAATTGGATTTTCAATTTATAAAGTGGCAATCAGCAAGGATACTGGTATAAATTTACTAGATAAAAACAAAGTGGAAAATAGAGTTGCATATAGATATGTTAATAAAAACGTACTAGATAAAAATAGTACTTATGAATTTGGAGGACAAGCTGAAGATAGTGCTGCAAATATAGTAACATCTATTGTGGCAGACTACAGACTGTTTGATACAACACTTGAGGTAATAATTCTGTTCATATCTATAATGGGTTTCTCAATGGTTATGCCAAAGGAAAAAAGATTAATAAAGCCTTCATCTTCTATAATAAAGCATTGGTCACCAATACTAATGGTATTTATGGTTATGACTGGATTTTATATGTTTATTAATGGACACCTGTCCCCCGGTGGAGGATTTCCTGCCGGAGCAATATTAAGTACTGCTGTACTTCTCGGATTTTTGTCAAAAACAAAGGTTCCATCTCAGAACACTTTTAAATATATAGAAGC
>JBAXYJ010000274.1:0-3111 GCA_041670885.1 Clostridiaceae bacterium | reverse complement strand
TACCTTCAGGAATAGGGCAGATAGTTAAAAGACAAGCGGAAGGTTACTTATATATTAAACCATAAAGGAGATTATCATGAACCAGGTACTAAGTGTTATAAACAGCAGAAAATCAATAAGGATATATGAGGATAAAGAAATTTCCAGGGAAGCTAAGGAAGAAATACTTAAAGCTGCCATGAAAGCACCAACAGCAGGAAACATGATGCTTTATTCAATAATAGATGTAACAGATGAAAAAATAAAAGAAAGATTGAGTGAAACTTGTGATAATCAGGCATTTATTGCTAAGGCTCCTATGGTTCTTATTTTTCTGGCAGATTATCAAAAATGGAATGACTATTTTGAAGCTTCAAATGTAAGAGAGATATGCATAGAAAAAGGTATTGAATATAAAAAACCGGAAGAGGGAGATTTGTTTTTATCTGCCAGTGATGCGCTGATTTCAGCCCAAACTGCTGTAATTGCAGCAGAAAGCTTAGGTATTGGCTCCTGCTATATTGGAGATATAATAGAAAATTATGAAATTCATAAACAGCTTCTTAACCTGCCGGATTATGTATTCCCAATTGCTATGCTTTGCTTTGGATATCCTACAGAGCAGCAAAGGGAAAGACCGGGCAGAGAAAGATTTGATGAAAAATATGTAGTATTTGAAAATAAATATAAAAAATTAGAAGAAAAAGATCTTAAAGATATGTTCAAAGATAAAAAATACCCAGCGGAGTATAAGAATTTTGGACAATTTATGTATCATAGAAAATTCGGAGCAGCTTTCTCTAAAGAAATGACAAGATCCGTCAGAGAAGTACTTAAAAACTGGAAGTAATTTCTTGGAGATTAAAAACCTGTTACAAAAAGATTACCCTTCCATAAGAATACTTAGGATGGCTGTGGTGAAAGAAGTGGGCAGAGATGACAAACTTATCTACTGGAGAAATCAATAAATTTAAGGAAGAAGATCTATACAGACCAATAGCAGATTATCTCAGTAGCATGGGATATGAAATAAGAGGAGAAAATAATTACTGCGACTTAACAGCAATGAAGGGACAGGAGCTTATTATCGTTGAGCTTAAAAAGAACCTGACCGTTGAGCTTCTCCTTCAGGGAACAAAAAGGCAAAAGATGGCGGACCTGGTTTATATAGCAATACCAAAACCTAAAAGGTTGATTTATTCAAAAAGGTGGAAGGACATACTCCACCTTTTAAGAAGACTGGAGTTGGGGCTAATACTTGTCTCCTTTATAAAAAAGGAAACAATTGTAGAGGTCCCTCTTAATCCGGAATATTTTGACAGAGAAAAAAGCATAAGAACAGGCAGAAAAAAAAGAGAAAAGCTGATATCAGAGTTTAATGGCAGAAGCATTGATTTGAATACAGGAGGCAGCAGAGGAAAAAAACTTGTCACATCTTATAGGGAAGATTCTTTATACATTGCCTGCTGCATAAATAAATTAGGTCCACTATCACCTAAAAATTTAAAGGAATTAGGTTCAAATGAAAAAAAGACACCCTCAATTCTTCAAAAAAACCATTATGACTGGTTTATAAGAGAAGAGAGAGGAATATATTCTCTTACACCGGAGGGAAAAGAGAGTTTAAAGGAGTATCCTAAGCTCACCGGCATATATGATGAAAAAATAGGGGGCATGCTAAATGATAAAGGTTAGAAAATTAAGAAGAGGATCTAAAATAGCTGTAATATCTCCATCTAATGGTCTGCCTTATAAATATCCTGATATATATAATTTGGGGCTTGAAAATCTAAAAGATATTTTTGGATTTGAAATAATAGAATATCCTACTGCAAAGATGGAGGGACGCCAGCTTTACCTGAACCCAAAGCTGAGAGCAGATGATATTAACAGAGCATTTAAAGATGATACTGTAGATGGAATAATATGCTCTATCGGAGGATACGAATCTGTCAGGATTTTAGAATATCTGGATATTGAAAATATTCTAAGAAATCCTAAACTTATTATGGGATTTTCAGATGCAGCCTCCTTTTTGTCTTTTTTAAATTATAAAGGTTTGGTTACTTTTTACGGACCTTCTGTTATGGCCGGATTTGCTCAAATGAGGAGCCTGCCTAAAAAATTTAAAAATCACGTGGAAGATATTTTAATAAAGGGAAAGGTGCCATACAGCTATGCCCCTTATGAAAAATGGACAGAAGGATATAAAGACTGGAATGATAAAAATGCATTAGGTGAGTGTACTGAATTTTATCAGAATGAAGGCTTCCAGGTACTTCAGGGATTAGAAGATGTTGAAGGATACCTATGGGGAGGCTGCATTGAGGTTCTTGAATTTCTAAAAGGGACTACCTTTTGGCCGGACAATTCCTTCTGGGATGATAAAATATTATTTTTTGAAACTTCAGAAGAAAAACCCCTTCCTGATAAAGTGGGGTCCATGCTTAGAAACTATGGAACCCAGGGTATATTAAATAAGGTGAAGGGTATAATATTTGGCAGACCTAAGGATTATTCTGATTTGGAGAAGGAAGAGCTAAAGGGAATAATATCTGATATTTTAAATATTGAGTATAAAACAGATATACCTGTTTTCTTTAATGTAGATTTTGGTCATACTGATCCTAAAATAATTTTGCCTCTGGGTGCATTGGTAAAGCTAAGTATAAAAGACAAAGGAATAACTTTAATGGAAAGCCCATTTTCTATGGATTATTAGAATTTTCCTTTTCGCATAAAGAAAGTGCATAGGCAATTAAAAATATATTTAAGGATATATCAAATTCTACGCAGATAGAAGGGCCGCCTTCTTCCGGCTCACTTTCAATACCAATATACGTTTCTATAGATTGATTGGAAGAACTATCTACTTCGCTTGACATGATTACCTTCTAAAAATTAATATATTATATAATATTAATAAAATTTTACCTTTGTTACAAAAGGAGTACTGATGAACAGAGACATTGGAATCTTAGGTAAAAATAAAATACATAAACGGTAAAATTATTGTATATTTTGTATATGTTAATCGAATGAATATTTTGTTAAAATGGTGTTATACAAAACTTAGGAGGTTATCCTATGAAAATTGTTATAGCACCTGATTCGTTTAAAGGCTCATTAAGT
>JBAXYJ010000273.1:0-3131 GCA_041670885.1 Clostridiaceae bacterium | reverse complement strand
ATAACCGGAGACTATGGAATAACTGCAGCTGCCATCGGTAAGCAGATTGGTCTTATTGAAGACAAGTATCAGATAGTAACAGGCAGCGAAGTTGAAGCCATGTCCCAGAAGGAATTAATGGATGTAGTAAAGCAGAATATTCCGCTGGTATTTTCGAGGACAACTCCACAGCATAAGCTGAAAATAGTTGAGGCTTATAAGAAGCTGGGTGAAATTGTAGCTGTAACCGGCGATGGAGTTAACGATATATTGGCGCTCAAAGCTTCAAACATCGGTATTGCAATGGGTAAAAACGGAACTGACGTAGCCCGTGAAGTTGCTGACATGATCCTGCTTGATGATAATTTTGCAACTATAGTTAAGGCAATAGAAGAAGGAAGATCCGTATACAGCAACATAAGAAAATTCCTTACTTATATATTAGCATCAAATGTTCCTGAAATTATTCCGTTTATAGCCATGGTACTGTTCCATATACCACCGGCACTTACAGTTCTTCAGATTTTGGCTATTGACTTAGGTACGGATATGTTCCCAGCCTTAGCACTTGGCGCTGAAAAACCGGAAAAGGGAGTACTTGACCTTCCTCCAAGAAAACCGGAAGAAAACTTACTTGATAAAAAATTATTTATAAGAGCATATGGTTTCTTAGGATTAATTGAAGGTATACTGGCCATTGTTATATTTATGTTTGCCTGGTCTAAGTCAGGATACAGCCTGACAAGGCTTCAGTCTGTATCAGATATGATTGTTGCAGGTACTGCATCAGCACATATTACAAACATCTATGTATACTCAACAACTATGACACTTATGGCAGTTATTGCCTGCCAGATGGGAAATCTGTTTGTATGCAGATCAGAAAGGCTGCCATTCTGGAGTTTATCCTCCAGCAGGAATAATCTGATTTACTTCGGATTAGCATTTGAGGCATTGCTTTCACTGATGATTATATTCGTTCCGGGATTCCAGGGCGTATTCCAGACATCAGCTCTGACACTAAGCGATTACTCTGTACTTGCACTATGCCCCATAACATTGATTATATTAGAAGAAGCAAGGAAGTTCATATTCAGAGAAGCAGCTGAAAAAAAATATGGATATCAAAAATTACGTGAAGGAAAGCAGCACGCGTAAGCTTTTTAAAAGTGAGGTATTTGATTAATATTCAAATACCTCTTTTTCATTATCATAAATAATTTTCAGCTGCCTGATTTTTTATCTGAATCAGTATTCAAGTTCCTAATATAAAAACCACTGCCAAAATTAACTGAATGTACCAGTACCCCATTTAATATATAAGCAACATTATAAACCATATCCTGTTTCTTTTTTAAAATCTTGTTTTTAATATGCTTAAATAGTTTCAATTTCATTAGCTCTCTTTCTTTTATAAATTAGTGTCTTCTTTATTTTTATTATGTGCAATTTTGTAATAATTATAATAAATAGTTCAAATTATCTTAGAGATATAATATACAAAGGATATATTTCCACAGAAGTCAATGTTATTTTGAAAATTTAAGAAGCTGTTGTATCAATTTTTGATATAACAGCTTCTTATAAATATTTATATTTGTTAAGTGATCTATGGCTATAAGGTCCGGTCTGGATGATAGGACTCATTGTTTTTTATAATTCATAAGACATTTTTTCTGCTTTCAATATGCGCTGAACTGCAAACTTTCCTTCACTGGCAGCAACAGGAAGTCCTCCAGGCGCCATCATCCATTGACTTGCAAGGAATACATTGGAAAGGCCCTTTAACTTACCTGTAAATCTATGAGCTTTAATATTTTTTTTCGAAATGAAACTCATATAAGCACCACGATAGGAATTACAGTAATGTTCATAAGTAAGCGGTGTCCATGAGTCCAGAAGTTCAATGCAGTTATTCAATTTAGGAAATCTTTGTACAATTCTTTCCATAACTTCCTGTGCTGCATAAGATTTTTGCTTTTTATACTGATCTTTATCAAGGCTCTTCCAGTATAAATAATCATCTTCCTTTTGCATAATATTTGCCTGTAATACTGTTTTTCCCTGGGGCGCAAAAGATGGTTCATAGGAATAGCTTTTTACTGACATTCTTTGCACAGTGGTTTTTCCAACTGTCAGTGGTTCACAGTTAAAAAACAGGGTATTATCTATATCAAAAGCTGAACTATCAATAGAAAATGCCATTTGAAATGAGCTGAACAGGGGATAGTCCTCCCTGCTCCTATAACAAGTTTCCCATGCTTTGTTCATATAGGACTTCCCAATCAATTTTCCAAATGCTTCTGCCGTATCTGTTGCGCAGATTACATAATCTGCTAGATCGAATGTTCCATCGGAAAGAATTATACCATCAGCCTTATTATCATTTATTTTCACTTTTTCTGCACTAATACCGGTATGAATTAAACCACCTAATTTTTTATATCGGTCAATCATACGATTTGTCATTGCCAGAGACCCTCCGGCAGGTAATTCACCATTACCGCTGACAACCGTTGCGAAAGATGCTATAAAAGAACTTGCTATATATTCTTTAGGAAGATAATCAGTTATCAACCTCTGGAGCAGAGGGCTTTTAAACCTTTTTGACATATCCTCTATATTGATTTTTCCATATTTTCTTATAACCTTTATCATGCCGGACATTTTCTTTCCCAAGTTAATGTAATCTTTTATTCCCATCATATCCATAGGCTTTTCCACCGGCATCTCACAGCATTCTGCAAGTTTGACATATGAAATAAACTCATGGATTTCTTCTGCATCCTCCGGCGAAATTTCTAAAAGTTCTTTTTCTGTACGAAGCAAGTCTCTCCAAAGCGTTACTTGTTTTCCGTCTAACTCAGATGAATAAAATTTTTCTGTTTTTATAAAATTAACTTTATCTCCAAGGGCGCCTAAATCTTCCCACAACTTTCTGAGCCCTGTTCCTTCTTTAGTACCCGTAAGCCAGTGCATACAATTATCAATGTGATATTCCCTTCTGTTCCAGCCCATACACTGACCGCCTGCCACTTTGTTTTTCTCATAAATTACACTTTCAAAGCCTGCTTTTTGCGCATAAATTCCTGCGGATATTCCGGAAATTCCTCCGCCGATAATAAGAATTTTTTTCATCATAATTCTCCTTT
>JBAXYJ010000272.1:0-3132 GCA_041670885.1 Clostridiaceae bacterium | reverse complement strand
GCATATTAAGTTTTGTCCTCTAATATTAAATATACTTAGTAGTGTTTATAGTAAGGAAATCTATTTTTATAAATTCCTCAACAGCAGTGTAATTCTATAAGGACATCGTAGTCTAATCAATATTTGTATATTTATTGGAGTCCTAAATAATATCGAATAGTATCTATCGTTTGGTGTAAATACATATATGATTATGCCATGATACTTTAAGTAGCTAATTGTGTACTATAGGGCTTTTAGCCAATTAATTACTAACTATTCAAAGATTATTTAGATGTTTGTTTACGCTACATTGGCAACACATTTTTTTGAAAACTATAAGCCCAAATACTTTAATTTTTAATTTGATAGCTTTTAGTTAGTCATGAATTATGACCTCAGTATATAAATGATCTTTAATTATTGTTCAGCCTAGTGTTTAATGCAGTCAATAATTTTTCTTTTCTTATTATAACTTGTAACATAGGATGTTGTAATTGATAAATTCCATTTTTAAGTATCCCAGTTCATAAAAAAATATACTTGCTAAAAATATGAACAGAGACAAGATAAATGATCAAAAGAGTTTTACTGTTCAAATTAATGTTTATTATATAAACTTCATTTAATGAAGTTTATAATAGGAGATTTTTTTTCATTGCGCATTAATATAGGCGTTTTATAGTGATGCATTTATTTGTATTATATCTTTGTACAGCAACAGCAGTTTTAAACTTTTTGGTGTATAGTCTTGTGTTCAATTGACTCATTGATGTATTATTTGTATGTTCCATGTGGAACATAATATTTTTCAAGAGGGAAGAGTAAAATAAATGTTCGGAACTATAGTAAATGTAATTGCAATATTAATAGGATCTCTTTGTGGCTCGATGTTTGGAAAGCAATTTCCTGATAAAGTTAAAAATACAATTATTCAGGGAGTAGGACTTGCAATTTTACTCATAGGAATTCAAATGGCGTTAGAGACAAAAAATGTTCTATTATTAATAAGTTGTTTAGTAATAGGCGGATTTATTGGGGAAATAATTGATATTGAATTTAAATTGGAACGATTGGGGAAATATCTTGAAAGCAAACTGTCAAAACATGAAGAAGGTAACTTTACTAAAGCATTTGTAACTACAAGTTTAATTTATTGCGTAGGTGCAATGGCTATTGTAGGTTCTCTGGAAGGAGGATTAAATGGAAATTATGATATACTTTTTGCAAAATCAATGCTTGATGGAATAACTGCAATAATTTTTGCATCTTCTTTAGGAATTGGGGTTATGTTTTCAGCTATACCAGTATTGCTTTATCAAGGGTTAATTACAATCTCTGCAGGTTTTCTTGAAGGTGTAATATCTGATTTTGTAATTGGTGAAGTAAGTGCGGTAGGAGGATTATTGATTTTTGGAATAGGAATTAATATTCTTGGCATTAAAGAAATTAAAGTTGGTAATTTGCTTCCGGGGGTTTTGATTGCTGTTCCTCTTTCAGTGCTTGTAGAAATGTTTATGTAATATATTAGTAATTGATTATTTAAAAGGAGAAAATATAATGATAACGATGACAGAAAATAATTTTGAAATTTTAACCATAATTGCTGTAATTGCAATAATAGTATCAGTATTGTCAATAATTGTTACGTTGATTGTACTTAATAAAATGAAAAAATTTGAATCTGCTTATATTAGCCTACAAAAGTTTACATCAGGCGCTGATTTAGAAATATTGCTAAAAAATAATTTTGATAAAGTTGAAGAGTTAATTAATATTTTAGGGAAGCATGGTTCAAAAATAGAAATAATTGAAAATAAATTAAAAAATGGTATTGATAGAGCTGAATTGGTTAGATTTAACTCTTTTAAAAATATGGGTGCTGAACTAAGTTTTGCTCTAGCTTTGCTTAATCAGGAGGGGTCAGGGATACTTCTTACCGCAATTCAGAGTATAGAGGAGTGTAGAATTTACGGTAAAATGGTAGAAAATGGAGAAGCAATAGGCGATGCAAAAGGAAAATTAAGTAAAGAGGAAAAAATAGCAATAGAAAAAGCATACAAAACAATTAGAGTGTAAGGTTACTTAATTATTAATGCACGATAAAATAGACCGTAAATAACATCGGACATTTCCCATATGATGTTTAATCTTGTATTTTGTAAAATCATATATTCCATAAACCCACTAATATTTACTATGCCGGTAATGTGGGCATCACCAACAGTAGGTAAATTTTTATTCACAGCTGTACCTGGCTTGAGTGAACCCTAAGATAGAGTTATATAACCAATTGAGTCCATATTCCCAAGACAGGCATCAAGAGCTAGAATGTATGGGTTTGTAAATGAAATTAAAATCTTATTAATTTCATCAGCTAAATTTTCAGCGTGAACGGGATTTTCAAGTGTTCCAATTATGGTTACACCTGGAATTTTTAGCCTAGATAATTTCGTTCCAGTTAAAGGTCCTAGTGAATCTCCTGTTGAACGATCAGTTCCTATACACAGGATAACCAAAGGACGATGCTTTGCGTAAGTTATGTAGTTTTTAAGTCGTAATTCAATTCTACGTATACCTGAGAGATTAGAATAATGAGATCTCAAATTCTCATTTTCACTAAATAGTGCTAACGGGTTCAAATTATATCCCCCCTATTAAGACAAAAAGTAGTATATTTACAAATATACCCAATTTAAGTTAATGTTAGTCAAATATTTAGGACTAATGCTATTCAAATTTATAAATGTAATTAATATTAACTAATATTAGGGCTAGGAATTAAATATTAGAAATAGGGAAGATTAAATAAATCAATTGGTACTTACGAGTACAGAAAATAGTTATATAACAGATGATAGATTAGTAATCATTTTTATATAAAACTTATTGACACTTATTAACTTAAAATATAAAATAAATATGAGATAAATATAAAATGGGAGGAACTGATTAAAAATAGTATAATATGTTAAATTTTCAATAGTTATTGGTTTTTTTCATTACTATTGAAAGGAAGGTGATTTAGAGACTTTTAAATTTGAATGACATATGTTTAATACAATATTTTGGATGACTAAAAAGAACATAGGGAGGATAATAATACAATGAAATCAAAAAGAATTATTACCTATTTATTTGTTGCGATTATGT
>JBAXYJ010000271.1:0-3135 GCA_041670885.1 Clostridiaceae bacterium | reverse complement strand
CCAGGGATTTTATATAATTTATTATTAAATCATTTTTATACATTACCTTCCACCCTCTCTGCGAAGCTCCTCTGCTATCTTTTCTATTTTCCTAAGCCTATGATTTATTCCTGATTTTCCAACCTTCGGAGACAATATCTCTCCCAGCTCCTTTAATGACTCATCAGGATAATTAATCCTAATTTCAGCTACTTCTCTTAAATTTTGGGGAAGTCTGCTTAGCCCTATTTCCTTTTGTATAAGCTTTATGCTTTCAATTTGTCTCACAGATGCATTTACAGTTTTGCTCAGGTTTGCCGTCTCACAGTTTACTATTCTGTTAACGTTGTTTCTCATCTCTTTCATTATTCTGATATTTTCAAATTCAAGAAGAGAGCTATAGGCACCTATTATACTCAGAGTGTCCACTATATGTTCCCCTTCCTTTATATAAATTACAAAGCTGTTTTTTCTGCCTATTACCTTTGAATTTATTTTATATGAATTAATAAGCTTACTTAAGTTATTTGCGTAGTCTATATCGTGGGTTACAAATTCTACGTGGTATGCCTTCTCTGGGTTGCTGATGCTTCCACTGCCTAAAAAGGCACCTCTTATGTATGCTTTCCTGCAGCTGTCGTTTTTTATTATTTCCTTGGGAATATTGTAATCTATATTCAAATATCCGGAATCCTTGTCTAATACCTTAACCTTATCTAAGATATCAATAACATTCATACTTTCGTTAATCTGAACTATATACAGATTATTTTTCTTAAGAGAATTACTTTTTTTGACAAGAAGTTTTGAATTAATATTAAATGCATCTTTAAGAAGCTTAAAAATCCTCCTGGCAATAGCCGGGTTTTCAGTTGATATCTGAAAATTTATTCCGCTTCCTCCGCTCATGCCCACAGTTCCGCTGCCCTTCATAACAGCAGAAAGCTCTGCAATTATTTCATCTTTATCATTTTTTTCTACTCTGCAAACTTCTCTTTTAACCTTTGAAGAAAATGACATATTATTTCTCCTTATTTATTTCTTTGTTTTTTCCCTTAAGTCTTTCTGACAGATAAAAATATTCTATAATCTTCTTTTTATCATAAAGCAGTTTTTCTTCCATAATGTTGTTGATTAAAATTGATGCCAGTTTTTCTGTATCATGCCTTATATGCCCATTTTGTATATTTATAAAATCTCCCTTAATTATGCTTATTCCTTCACTTTCCAGATTATCTTTATCATATTTTACTAAATATGATTTTTTCTTGGAATATCTGTCTTCTAAATCTTTATCAAGAGTGCCGTCATTTACTACCACACTGTCTATTATCCTGCCGCCTGCATGCTTATTAATAGCCTTAATATGACTAAGAACAGAATATTCATCTGTTTCACCGGGCTGTGTCATAATATTTGATACATATATTTTAAGTGCTTTTGTATTTTTAAGAGAGCTTTTAATATCATCTATAAGAATATTTGGTATTATACTTGTATATAAGCTTCCCGGTCCTAAAATAACAGCATCTGCCTCCATAATAGCATCAATTGCCTGTGGAAGGGGTTTTGCATCAGGAGGGTCCAAGAAAACATATTTTATTTTGTTTTCACCTTTTGATGAAACTATGGGGATTAATGACTCTCCTATAACTATTTCTCCATTTTCCAGTTCCGCCTTTAAAACTACATTTTCTGTAGTTACCGGGATTACCTTGCCTGTTACTGCCAAAACAGAACTCATTTTATTAACGGCCTCTTCAAAATTAGTTGATATTCCATCCATGGCTGCCAGAAATAAATTCCCAAAGCTTTGATTTTTAAGCCTTCCGTCTTTAAATCTATATTGAAGCAGCTGCTCCATCAGAGGCTCTGTATCAGATAATGCCAAGATGCAGTTTCTTATGTCTCCCGGAGGAAGTATTCCTAAGTCTTCCCTTAAATCTCCTGAGCCGCCTCCGTCATCTGATACTGTAACTATAGCAGTAATATTTGATGTGTAATATTTTAGTCCCCTAAGCATTGTAGACAGCCCGGTTCCTCCGCCGATGGCTACTATCTTAGGACCTTTTACAAGAAGTCTTTTTTCATATATCATGGTTTCAAGTCTTTTTGAGTTAATTGGTACATTAAGATATCCCTTATTTACTAAAGCTATAACAGATTTCATACCTGCTGCTACTGATATATAAAGGGTAATCAATCCGCTGGCAACTAGAAACACATAAAAAGCATTAAAAAGAAAGGTATACATAAATCTATATCTTATTATTTCAAGGACTCCAAAAATAACCAGCATAAGACCGAATATTCCAAGAAATATCCATCTTTTTACCTTTATTCCCGGCCTAAGCCATTCAATAACCTTCATTATCTATAACCACCTTTAACATCCTCACTTAAATCTCTATGTTCTATGTTTACTATGAAATTTTTTTCCTCAAGAATATCAAATATTCTGTTTGCTATTGCTACTGACCTATGTCTTCCGCCGGTACAGCCTATTGAAACGATAAGCTGGGATTTTCCCTCTTTTATGTAGTTAGGAATAAGAAAAGATAACATGTCAGAAAGCTTGTTAACAAATTCCTTTGTTTCCGCAAATTCCATTACATAATTATACACAGGTGCATCATTTCCTGAAAATTTCTTAAGTTCAGGAATATAGTATGGATTAGGCAGGAATCTTACATCAAAAACCAGGTCTGAATCCATAGGTATGCCATATTTAAATCCAAAGGAAACTATTGATATAGTGAGACATTTATCTTCTCCGCATTCACCGTATATTTTATTTATCATGGTCTTGAGTTTTCCATTTGTAAGATTTGTAGTATCTATTACATGGGTAGCCTTTTCCTTTATGTCCTTAAGCCTTAACCTTTCCTCTTCTATCCCCTTTACTATTCTTCCATCTTTAGAAAGAGGATGAGTCCTTCTTGATTCTTTATACCTTTTTATCAGGACATTGTTTGAAGCATCTAAGAAAAGAATTTCATAATCTACTCCTTCATCCTTTAATTCACTTAAGGATGCAAATAAATCATCAAAGAACTTCCCTCCTCTTATATCTATAACAAGAGCTACCTTATCTATCTTACCATCTGACTGAGAGCATGCTTCTGCAAATTTAGATATAAGCTTAGGAGGAAGGTT
>JBAXYJ010000270.1:0-3185 GCA_041670885.1 Clostridiaceae bacterium | reverse complement strand
GGAGGCAGAGCAAACTCCATTAATTGAACCGATTGATGGTGATAGTGAGAATATGCTTGTTACAGTTGTATGGAAGGATACAGGTGATATTGATAGGGTTTCTGTGATAGGTGAGTTTTTTGGGTTTGATACTGATGAGAACATACTAAATAAAATTCAAGATACAGATGTGTGGCATAGATCATATGTATGTCCAAATGATGTTCGTTCATTATATTGCTTTACTATTAACGATGAAGGAATTAATGACTGGGAGGAAATTGATAAAAGAATAGATTCATACAATCCTAATCAGTATATATGCCCCAAGGATGAAGAACATCCGGAAAATTGTGCTTTAATATCCGAGATAGAGTCAGTTTTGGAAATGCCAAAAGCAAAAGAGAAAATATACATAAAAGAGCGAGACAGTATAGAAAAAGGGAATTTAGAACTTTATAGATTTGAAAGTAAAATATTAAATAATTCTAGAAGAGTCTGGGTATATACTCCTGCAAACTATGATGAAACCGAAGTATACGGCATGGCAATTTTTTTTGATGGTTGGGAGTATATCAATATTATTAAAGCACCAACTATTATTGATAATCTTATTGCTGATAATTTAATTCAACCTATATGTTCAGTTTTTATAGAGAGTTCTGATGATAGGGATAATGAACTTACGTGCCACAAGCCATTTATAGAATTTCTGACAACTGAAATACTCCCATGGATTTATAAGGGTTACAGTATAACTAAGGATGCTCAAAATATAATTTTGGCAGGTTGTAGTTATGGAGCGCTGGCTGCAAGTTATGGAGCACTAATTCATTCTGAAAAGTTTGGGAAAGTCCTTGGACAATCTGGCGGATTTTCCTGGAAGCCAGAAGGAGAAGAAGATGGGTGGATTATTAGAGAATATGAAAAAAGTGCTAAGTTACCTATAGACTTTTATTTAGACATAGGCTCATTTGAATTAAGATGGCCTTTTGTATCAAAAGCAATTCAAGAAATGACAGATGTTTTATGCTCAAAAGGATACAATCTTAAATACAGTATTTTTACGGGAGGACATGTATATTTAGATTGGCAGGATACATTGGCAGATGGATTAGTATATTTAATTAATAAAAACTAGACCAAACACTATGTATGGAAATGAGCAGTGCAGAATGGCAGTTAAGAGGTTGAGTATGACTCCTGATATGGCATATGATTACCATTTTATGTTGCTTGTTCCCTTTACATAAAAACAGCCTATAGAAATAATTATTTATAGTAAGGCCTTGATAAATCCTAGAAGCTATCAGGAGGTATCAATATGAGAAAAGCTGTCCTATTAATACTAATCGTCTGTTTTGTATTCCTAAATCTTTTAGGATGCAGCTATCAAAAACCTAAAGAAAATAAAGGAGATGTTATTAAAACAGAAATGATTAAGAGTAATACTCCATATTCTATGAGGGTAAATCTGTCTGCAGCAATTAGAAGGTCAGCAATAGAAGAAAAATATGGTAAAGCACAGATAATTCGCAATTTAAAATTAATAAACTATGAAATAAGAAATATGGATGATGGTAGCAAGCTTTTTGTTATATATGACAATGATACAAATAGAGTTGTTGATATATGGCAGTTGAAAAAACTATTTAGTAAGGGGAATTTTACAAATATTATTCCCCAAAAATCGACATTAAATGATGTTATTAAAATAGATCCTTATGCCAATGTAGTGGAAAAATCAAAAGAGATTGCAATTACAGAGCATAAGTTAGATAATAACAAAGTTTGTATAATAACTTATTTTATGAAAAATGGTATATGGACAGTAAAAGATTTAGATTTCATAGATGATCCCTCCGAATTTACAAAAATACTTTCAGAAGACTTACCTTCTCTTCATTAGAGATGTTTGTGAAATACTTTTCTTGTCGTGAGTTGCAATGTTCTTTTGTAATATATTTCTAAAATTTAATTTTATGGAGGATAATTATGTATTTTGACTGGCCATTTGCAATTATTATAGGAATTCCATTAGTAATAATTATTGAAATATTGAGATTTATAAAGTGTAAAAAAAGTAAAATTGAATTTATTAATTTGAGAGAAATAGCTTTATTATTTTTTTCTGCTTATATAATAGGGTTAATTGCAGTTACCCTATTTCCCTTTGATACATATAGAAATGTTAAACCTACAGCTAATTTAGTACCGGTATTTAATACTATAAAGGATATTTCAGGAATACCGGCAGATATGAAAGGTTATATGACTAAGTTTTGGATAAGAAACGTATTAGGGAATCTATTTCTTTTAACTCCTTTAGCTATATTAGTTCCTATAATTTTCAAAAAGTTTAGAAGCATAAAATCTGTAGTTTATCTGTGCTTATTTGTATCTATTTTAATAGAAGCTCTTCAATATCTATCTATGTTTTTAGGAAATATAAGATCTGTAGACATTGATGATGTTATTTTAAATACATTAGGCTCAATAATAGGCTTTTACATATTTAATTATTTTCTAAAATCTCTAAAACCTAGGGACGCTTCATAATTTTTTTATATTAATGTAAAATTAGTATGGGATCATGATATTAGTAAATCTTTTTTAAGGGAAAGTTTGGAAATGCTAATTACTATAATTAACATATGTGAAAGCTTTGTTGGCAAAAGTAAGAGATGCGGCATACCGTTTTGCTGCTGCAGGCTTAAATTTGCTTTTGTGCCGGGAAATGTTATGAGATTTTTAAATACAAATCAGTATAATAATTATTTTCTGATTAAGGATATAGGTTTTACCTTAGCTGCAGCTTACAGGCAGGGGGATTACCTGGGCAGGGCAGCTGGCGAATTTATCATAATTACGAAAGAAATTTTAGATTAAAACAGAAATTAGAGATTAGTGGGAGGTTGATTTGTTTATGAGTAATCTTCAATATAGCAGTCCTAAAATAAATGCTTTAATAGAGCAAATTAAAATTGGTGATACTAATTCAATTAATTTGTTTTGGGATAGCATAGAAAGAGAAGGGGGACCTATTCTATAATATATTTAGCTTAAAAAAGCTTAAGTTAAAGAATAATAGTAATTTATGACGGTGCGACAAGTAAAGAGTGTTTGTATTTTCTGTAGAAGGAGGAAAATAAATGAATGATTTAGTATTAGTCTTTCCTAATGAAGAAATGGAATCAAAAGCATTG
>JBAXYJ010000269.1:0-3254 GCA_041670885.1 Clostridiaceae bacterium | reverse complement strand
TAATGGACACCTGTCCCCCGGTGGAGGATTTCCTGCCGGAGCAATATTAAGTACTGCTGTACTTCTCGGATTTTTGTCAAAAACAAAGGTTCCATCTCAGAACACTTTTAAATATATAGAAGCGATATCTGGAATCCTGATTTTTTCAATGGGAATTATAGCATTTATGATAAATGGCAGCTTCTTTTACAATTTTCTAGAGGGAGGAAGAATAGGAAATATTTTATCAGGGGGAATAATTCCAATATTCTACTCTTTGGTTGCTTTTAAAGTAGCTTCTGAGTTATCGTCAGTATTTTATGATTTTTATAAGGAGGGAGAAGGTCATGAGCTTAACTAATTTATTTTTAATATCTTCGACTTCCCTTATCTTTGTAGGACTTTATGGAATACTTACGAAGAAAAATATTGTAAGAATTCTGCTTTCTTTAAACATTATAGAAACAGGGATTAATCTTTTAATTGTTGCTTTTGGCTATGTAGAAGGCGGCATTACACCGATTATAACTTCCAGTGAAAGCATAGCAAACCTAGCTAAAATGGTAGATCCCATGCCTCAGGCTTTAGTTCTCACATCTATAGTAATCGGCCTTGGAACAACAGCTTTTGCACTTGGCCTAACTATAAATTATTATAAAAATTTTGGTACAGTTTCCATTTCTAAAGAAGAGGAGGAGGAAATAAATGAATAGTGTATTATTTTTAGTGGTTATTCCTCTTTTGGGAACATTTATATCGCTCTTTAACAAAAAAGTTAAAGAAATGACTTTTCTTATTACATTATTTAACGAATTATTCACCATATATATAATGACTAGTGTAAGTTTACCTAAGTTGGCAATAATCGGTGGATTTATTCCTCCCTATGGAATAAATTTTGTATTAACTGATTTGTCCGTTCTGTTTATTTTTTTAGTAAACACAGCAGGTCTAATTTCCATGTTTGTTAATAATGAGAAAAAGAGCAGTAAGTTTTATTCAGTATATTTAGTACTTTTAGCAGCAAATAATGGTCTTGTTTTAACCGGTGACTTATTTAATATGTTTATATTTTTGGAGCTGTCAACATTTGCAATAACGGCCTTGATTACCTATAAAAAAAACAAGGTATCTTCAGGAACAGGCATAAAATATTTGATCCTTTCATCGGTTTCATCGTCATTTCTGCTTATTGGAATAGGCATAATATATAAAACCCTGGGAACTTTAAATATTGCTGACATTGCAGGAAAGATTAATTTGCTGTCAGCTCCAACACTTAGCCTGATAATTCTTTTGATATTTGCAGGAATATTAGTAGAAATAGAAATATTTCCATTTAATATCTGGGTCCCAAAGGCTTATATTTCAGCAGATCTCAGCGTTAATGTAATGCTGTTTGGAATTTTAGGCTCATCTGCTTCCTATGTAATGGCCAGAGTTATTTTTACAATGTTATCAGTAAATCATGATGGAAAGCTTGCAAACCTTGGGCTCAGGAATGTAATAACTATTTTTGCAGTTCTAACTATAATAATATCGGAACTGGCGGCCTACTCTGAAAAAAAGATGAAAAAAATTCTTGCCTTTTCTTCTATGGGCCAAATGGGATTAATACTATATGGATTTATTCTGGCAAATAAAGATGGCATAATAGGGGCTTTAATACTTGTTACGGCAAATTTTCTATCAAAAATAGTTCTTCTTATTTTGAATGGTGAATTTGAAAAAATTTCTGGCAGCGATGATTACAGATATTACAAAGGGATAGGAAGAGATAATAAAATAGCAGGAATAGCATTTACTATAGCTGCTTTAAGCCTTATGGGAATTCCACTCACAGCAGGTTTTATTGGAAAACTAAACCTAATTGAAGGTGCTGTAAGCTTAGGCGGAATTAATCTGTATATAGTGGCAGCAATACTTGCTGTGTCTGTTGTTGAAGGAATATATTTCCTTAAAATATCACATTCTTTATTTCTTCCAAAAGAAAAAGAATTTGATAGCAGCATAAAGTACAGCACATTGTTCATAGCTCTAATATTATCAGCTCTGATTGTGATTATAGGGCTGTTACCAAATATTACTAACAATTTTGTTAATGCAGCCAACGAGATTCTAAATAGTACAAATAATTACATAAATGTAATTATACACTAGGAGGTGAGACTTTGGAGATAAATATATTAATAATACTTCCATTAATTGGTGCAATATTATCTGCCTTATTTATAAAAAAAAGGAAAATAGTTTTAACATTATTTATAGCTATATCATTAGCACTAACCTATATATTGTATACACTTTATGGAAGATGGGACTTAACAGTAAATTATCCTGTAAATATTAGCTATTTGGGAGGAAATATAACCATAGGCTTTAAGGTAAATCCACTTGGATGGTTCTTTTCATTTTTCTCCATGACTATTACATTTTTAATAGCTTTATTTTCTTTTAGCTACAATGATAATAAACATGACAGCAAAACTGTCCCTCTATGGCTCATACTATTAATGGCGAGTTCTGGAATATTTTTGGCTAATGATTTCCTTATGCTATTTGTAATGTGGGAAATAATGGGCGTTAGCTCTTATTTTATAATAGCTCATGGCAAAAAGCTGTCAGAGAAAGCTGCCAGGTTTTATATGTCTTTGTCATTAGTTGGAACAAGCACCATGCTTTTTGGAATAATGCTTCTTGGTAACGCAGCAAAATCCTTTGACCTGGGGACAGGTATAAATTATTTAATAGGAAGTGCCGGTAAAAATTCATTAAGCCTTCTTATTTTAGCCTTATTTCTTATAACATTTTTGATAAAGTCAGCCATATTCCCATTTTATATGTGGCCAAGCAGGGCATATGCTGAAGCACCAGATGACTTCACTCCATTCTTGTCAACAGTAATGAGTAAGTATGGAATATACGGGTTAGCATTATTTATACTTCCAGTGATACAAAACGCCGGGTTTAGCCAAATGGGAAAAATAAACCAGCCTGCATATCTGCTGGCAATACTTGGAGCGATAACCGGAGTGTTGGGAACAGTTCTGGCAATCTTTGAAACAGATATTAAGAAGCTTTTTGCTTACTCTTCAGTTTCAAATATTGGATATATTGTTATGGGCTTGTCAACAATGAGCCTAACAGGTGCTCAGGGAGCCTTATTCCACTCGGTAAACCACATGGTGTTTAAAACTGCTATATTTTTAAGCTTAGCGGCAGTTATTTACAGGACCGGCGAAAGGGATATGCATAAACTGGGAGGGCTTGTCTAT
>JBAXYJ010000268.1:0-3272 GCA_041670885.1 Clostridiaceae bacterium | reverse complement strand
TCTGAAGCTGATACGTTATAAGTTATCTCAACACCGGGAGATATTTCAGTGGAAAGCTTTGCATTAATCTTTGGCATTTCAGTTGGCAGTGTACCGGCTGCTAAATTATAAGTGCAGTCTTCATTAAGGGGCTTGTCAGTTCCTCTGCTTCCTCCAAAAACATAGCTGCCGTCAAAATTTGTGTTAAGACATTGGGAAAGCTCTTGAATCTTTTGGCTTATTTCATTTTTTATTGCAGTCTTTTCCTCCGTTCCATAAGCTCCGTTTCCGGCAGCAACCAGCAGCTCTCTTACCCTTTGAAGCACATTTTCAGACTGATTTAAAGCTGTATCTGTAACATCTAAGTAATTTCCTGTATCCTTTATATTTTGGTTATACTGCGTATTGGCATTTATTGCCGAATTTAGCTGCATACTCCTTGCTACTTTAAAGGGATCGTCAGAAGGTTTATTTATTTCCTTTCCTGATGTTATCTGGGATTGAATTTTTTTCATATTATTTAAATTTGTTTTCATATCGCTTAAAAAACTGTTTACCAACATACTGTTTGTTACTCTCATAATATCCTCCTATTTAAGAAATTCTTTTTTATGAGAAAAATAAATTTTAAATTGTGTAATTAATCATTTTATTAAACCGTTAACTACAGTGTCTAAAAGCTCATCTATTACAGATATTACCTTTGCATTTGCCTGATAAGCATGCTGATACTGAACTATGTTTGCCACTTCCTCATCAGTTGAGACTCCGGATACAGATTCCTTTGACTCATTGAGAGAGGACAAAAGTGAATCCTGATTCTTAACCATTCTCTGAGCTTGCTGCTCCTGAATTCCCAGCTTATCTACCGTATCTTGAAAATATGAATCCATAGTTACTCCGTTAGAACTATTTGAAATTGTCATATTATTATCTGTAAGAGTACTTCCGCCCTTTGAAGCATCAAATAAGTCGTCTCTTGAATTTATAATAGTTCCCATATCCTGAACACTTATCAGCGAATCTCTAAGTTTGGAAATAGCTAATGCTCTCTCTCCGTCTTTGTTTCCATCTTCGGTGTTATCTGTCTCACTGGCATACTTATAATCGTTTGTTCTTGTCTTAATATTCATAACATCATACAATATTTCTTTATTTATAGAAATATTCCCGGCGTTTATTTCAGACTCTGATGATAAAATATCTGTTAGATTTGTCATTTTATTATTTCCGTCATATTCTGCAGTGCTGGAATTTACGAAAAACGGCATATGGTCCATTGTAGGAGGACCTGACTCTGAAACATCAGCAGCAGCATCTGTTGTTATTCCGCTGTGTATGCTGTTAACTGAAAAGGCTAAGGTTTTTGCCAGTTTATTTATCTCGTTTATATAATCATCTATGTCACTCTCTACAGATATATTTCCCTTAAGCTCGCCGCTGGAAGGATTAAATAAAACCAAATCTGAAGCTGAGCAGGTTCCCTTTAGATTATCACTTTCATTGCTCTTTTTAACAGCATAACCATCAGCATCTGCAACAAGAACTCTGGTGCTTTCAATCTCATCTAATTTTTCTTTCGAATCAATGCCGGTTATTTCAAGCTCCTGCCTGTTTTCAGAATCAGTTCTGTCTCCAAACTTATAATAGACTAATTTATATGTATCAGTATCAGCATAGGTTCCCACTGTTCCAGTTACCTTTTCAATTGAATCTATATAAGATAATTTTCTTATATTGTCAGTATCAGTACTTCTGACAAGACTTGCGTTATTTATATCAGTTCCATCCCCGAACTTAATTTCAACACCATTAAACTGCCCTTTATCAACAGTAATATTAAATTTTGAACTTAGCCCATCTATAAGCAGGTCTCTCTTATCCATAAGATCATTAGGTGTATTCCCGGTTATGCTGGCGCTCATTATCTGCTTATTAAGATCATTTATCTGTGTTAAATTGGAATTAATATCAATTACTGATGTCTGAATAGACTGTACTGCATTTCCCTTTAAGCTTGTAAGCTGCTTATATACTTGATTAAGAGAATCTGTAAGTGCAGAAGACTGCTCTGCCGCGACGGTTCTGGCGTTTGAGTCTTGAGGCTGCTTGGAAAGCTCCTGAAACGCATCAAAGAACTTACCCGTAAGAGTAGATATTCCTGTATCAGATGGCTCATTAAATATACTCTCCACCTGGCTTAAAAATGAATCTCTTGTAGTATAAAGACCCTGAGTGCTTGTCTCATTTCTAATCTGATGATCCATAAAGCTGTCTCTTACTCTTAAAACATTAGTAACATCAGCCCCTGTACCCAAACTATATGATAAGCCCGAAAAAGGCCTTGTGGTTTCTATAGTTACTTTCTGCCTTGAATAGCCTTCCGTGTTTGCATTTGCTATATTATGTGATGTTACATCAATAGCCTTTTGCTGAACTGACATTCCTCTTACTGCTATATTAAATGTTGAAAATAACCCTGCCATTTTATCACTCCTGTTTCTTTACTTAAGGAAATTGCATAATTACATTTTGGCTGATTTTTCAGCTTGAAAATAACGAATTTTTAAGGTTTTTTTAAGCTGAAAATTTTAATTTACCAATTATGCAATTTCCTCATTTAGCTAATTTCCCGTTATTGCCATACACTACGCTGCTTCTGTTTTGGCTTAATATGTCAATTACTTTTTTATTAAAATTAGTCCCCTGTCTTAAAAGCAAATCATTTGTCTTTTTCTGCACATTTAATTCACTCACTATCTTCTTAACATTACGAATTCTTTGATCTAATTGATTATTACTAAAAGATGCCTTCCTGATACTCTTTCCATCTAATAGATTTTTTCTTTCATTCTCTGCTTTTTCTATCTCTTTTCCCTTTTCAATAAGCTTATCAACTATAGTTTCCATGGTTTCAATATCATTTTTTATAATAGCTTTATGCTGAAATTCAAGAAGTGAAAGCAAATCTTTTAAAAGTCCTTCCTCATATTGCAAAATTCTTACAACATCACTCATTTTTGCTCTCCTTTAAAGCTTGATATATTTTTTCAGCTAATTTTTCGGTATCCACCTTATAGGTTCCGCTGTTTATAGATTTTTTCAGTTCTTCTACTTTTTTATTCTGCTCCATATCATCTCCGCTGGACATCTTATGTATCTTCTTTGCCATATCAGATATTTCTATAGTATCCTTATTAGAATTATCCTTCTTAACGTTTTTATTAATATTTTCTGCTTGTGTCATATTCTTTCTATAGATTGAATTTATACTGTTTATTTTCATTAATATC
>JBAXYJ010000267.1:0-3315 GCA_041670885.1 Clostridiaceae bacterium | reverse complement strand
CTAATAAGAGGATAGTTTTAGAGGGAGAGACAATGTCACCTATAGATCCTCCGCCAGGATGCAGATTTAAAGGAAGATGCAAATATGCAAAACCTATTTGCTCACAGGTTACACCAGAACTTAAAGACTGTGGAAGTGGTCATGTGCTGGCATGTCATCTTTATGAATAAAAATTAATCTGATATAATCAGGCTGACTTTGCTTAGCTTGTTATATAAATAAAAAGGTATGATTAAAGTTTATTATTTAGACTTTAACTAAACCAAAATTTAAGGAGGGCTTATTTATGTTAAAGGGGAAAAAATCAAAAATGATTTCTCTTGTTTTAGCACTTAGTGTTGCAAGTTCAGTATTTGCAGCATGTGGTACTAAATCTGCAGGTACAAAGACTGCAGAACAAAAAATCAGGTACAACATTGGAGCAGATCCAAAAACTATCGACCCGGGTCTAAACAGTTCTGTTGAGGGGGCAACTATAGACGTTAATGCTTTTGAGGGATTAACTGATATAGACTCAAACGAAAAAGCTGTTCCTGGCGTTGCTGAAAAGTGGGAAGTATCAACAGATGGACTTACTTACACATTCCATTTAAGATCAACTGCTAAATGGTCAGATGGAAAGGCAGTAACTGCTAAAGACTTTGAATATGCTTGGAAGAGAGCATTAGATCCTAAGGTTGGTTCTGAGTATGCTTATCAGATGTTCTATTTAAAGAATGGTGAAGCTTATAACGCAGGAAAAGCAACAGCAGATGCAGTTGGAGTTAAGGCTACAGATGATTCTACTTTAGTAGTTACACTGGCTTCTCCTACACCATACATTTTATCATTATTTGCATTTCCAACATATATGCCTCTAAGAGAGGATGTGGTAAGTGCACATCCAGATGATTGGGCTACAAAAGCAGATACATTTATCTGTAACGGACCTTTCAAGATGAAAGAATGGCTTCCTAAAGATAAAATAGTATTTGTTAAGAATGATAACTATTGGAATAAAGACAAAATAAAATTAACAACAATAGAATATAAATTACTTGATAATGAAACAAGCTATATGACTGCTTTCACATCAGGACAGCTTGACTTTATCGAGTCTCCTCCATCAGAGCAGATTCCATCATTAGTAAAAGCTGGAACAGCTAAGATTTATCCATATCTTGGAACATATTACTACAGCATCAATATTTCAGGAACTGGAGCAAAAGCATTAAAAGATGTTAAAGTACGTCAGGCTATTAATCTTGCTATAGACAGAAATGTTTTAGTTAACAATGTTACAAAGGGCGGACAGAAACCTGCTACAAGCTTTGTACCATCAGGAATTAAAGATGCTGACGGAACTGACTTCAAGAAGAAGGATTACTATGCAGCAGCTGGAGATGTAACAAAGGCTAAGAAGCTTTTATCTGAAGCTGGTTTCCCAGATGGAAAGGGCTTACCATCAATTGAAATTATGTATAACAGTGGTCAGGGACATCAAGATATTGCAACAGCTATACAGGAAATGTTAAAGAAGAACCTTGGAATTACAGTAACACTTAGAAATGTTGAAAGAAAAGTTCAGCTTGATGAAACAAGCAAAAAGAAGTATCCGGCAATTGCAAGAAATGGTTGGATAGCAGACTATGCTGATCCAATGACATTCCTTGATATGTGGACTACAACATCAGGAAACAACGTTTCAGGATACAGTAATGCAGAATATGATAAGTTAATAACTCAGGCTAAGACAGAATCAGATGCCGCAAAGAGAATGACTTTAATGCACCAGGCTGAAGATTTATTAATTGCAGATATGCCAATAATTCCTCTTTATGAGTACACAAATGTTGTATGCTTAAAGAGTTATGTAAAGGGAGTTCATAAGTCTTCTCTTGGAATGGTATATTTCAATGACACTTATATCGAAGCTCACTAAATTTTAAAAGCAAGACAGCAGCTGTATGTAAAATATATACAGCTGCTGTCTGCATTTTTTTGAAGAATTATTGATATAATTATATTAATAAGCAGCTTTATATGAAAGGTTGTGCAGGCATGGATAAAAATAAGTCTATACCGCGGTTTCTGTACTATTCCATATTTATAATTTATATGGAAGTCTGCTTTCTTCTATTTACATTTGGTAAAATCCATTGGCTGGGTTTTATTACCTGCATTCTTTTTTCAATATCAGCTGGACTTATATTATCTATTATAACTTCAATATTCAATTTAAAAATAAATAAAACAATTATGCTGGCAATAATAGGAGTGGTTATTTTTGTTTTTATAGCACAGCTTGTTTACTATAATATATATTTTTCAATAATCTCTTTTTACTCAATTGTAAATGGTACCTCTCAGGTTATGGAATTTTCAGGCAAGATACTGGACGTGCTATTAGGTATGCCTATAAAAATATTAATATATATTCTTCCAATTTTCATTACAGTAATATTTGGGCTAAAGAAAGCAGACTTTAATAAAGGTACATTTAAATCAAAAACAATATTATTTTTAATCTCCATTGCAGTATATTTTGCTGGAATTTTAACTTTATTTATTCCAAACAGTGAGCTTTATTCTCCTAAGGAATTATATTATAATGCAGAATCACCTCTGCTTTGCTCTGAAAAACTAGGGCTTTTAACCGCCATGAGGCTGGATCTTAAAGATCAGATTTTTCAGGCTGACGAAGCTTATAATCAGCTTAGTGAAACCTCTGAGACAATAGCGCAAAGCGTAGAGCCATCTTATAATGAGCCAGCTAAAAATGTAGAGTATAATACTTTAAATATAGATTTTGATTCACTTATAAGAAATGAAAAAGCTCCGGTAATTAAAAATATGCATAGATATTTTCAGTCAGCGGAGTCTACAAATAAAAATGATTACACAGGATTATTTAAAGGAAAAAATCTTATTTTAGTTCTTGCAGAATCTTTTTCTCCCATGGTGATAGATAAAAATCTGACTCCAACACTATATAAGATGCAAAATGAGGGATTTAAATTTACTGATTTTTATACTCCTATATGGCCTATCAGCACCAGTGACGGAGAGTATGTTACCTGTACTTCTCTTGTACCCAAAGAGGGAGTATGGAGCATGAAAAAATCCTCAAGTATAAGCTTGCCGTTTACTATGGGAAATCTTATGAAAAACTCAGGTTACAGTACCTTCTGCTATCATGATCACACCTATACCTATTATGGAAGAAACCTTTCTCATCCTAATATGGGGTATCAGGTTTTTAAAGCTGTTGGAAATGGTCTTAAGATAAACAGCAAAATTTGGCCGGAAAGTGATTTGGAAATGATTAATGCTTCT
>JBAXYJ010000266.1:0-3330 GCA_041670885.1 Clostridiaceae bacterium | reverse complement strand
CAAACCTAAAACAGCAGAAACAGTTTTGGCGAAAATAACTATAGGAAGTGCAGTATTATTTGCAGCAGTAGCAATAGCACTTAATTTAGTTTAAAATTAATTAAACAGGAGGGATTTTGTTGGAAACTTTCTTTATTGCAGCAACAGTAGGCATAATTGCTTTGCTGGTGGCTTTATTTTTAAGCAGAAGTATATCAAAAGAGAATGCAGGAAATGAAAGAATGAAAGAAATTTCCGGATACATTCACGATGGAGCTATGGCTTTTTTAAACAGGGAGTATAGATACTTAGCCGTATTCATCATAGTAGTAGCAGTTATAATAGGAATATTTATTAATATTCAGACAGCCCTATGCTTTATTTATGGAGCAGTATCTTCAGTTTTATCCGGATATTTTGGAATGAGAGTTGCCACAAAGGCAAATGTGAGGACAGCAGAAGCTGCCAGAAAATCACAAAACCATGCACTTAAGATAGCATTTTCAGGCGGTGCGGTAATGGGTCTTTGTGTTGCAGGACTTGGACTATTTGGTCTGGGGATTTTAACTATTATATTCAATTTAAGTGCAGTATCTGTAAGTTATATTACAGGGTTTGGACTTGGAGCAAGTTCAATTGCTTTATTTGCCAGAGTTGGAGGCGGAATATACACTAAAGCTGCAGACGTTGGAGCTGACCTGGTTGGAAAAGTAGAAGCAGGAATTCCGGAAGATGATCCCAGAAATCCGGCTGTTATAGCAGATAACGTTGGAGATAATGTTGGAGACGTAGCAGGAATGGGTGCTGATTTATTTGAGTCTTATGTAGGTTCAATTATATCTTCCCTTACTTTAGGAGCTGTGTTATACAAAAATGGAGAAGGATTCATATTCACATTTGCACTTGCTGCTATTGGAATCGCAGCATCTATTATCGGAATTTTATATGCAAGAAACAGTAAATCAAATAACCCTCAAAAAGCTCTTAATTCAGGAACTTATATGGGTGGAATTATTGTTATAATTGGAGCATTTATATTAAGTAAAATAATATTTGGAAATTATAAAGCTTTTATAGCAATTTTTGCAGGACTTTTAATTGGAATTTTAATTGGAAAAATAACAGAAGTGTATACTTCAGCAGATTATAAATATGTAAAGAGAATAGCAAAACAGACAGAAACAGGTCCGGCTACTACAATTATATCAGGATTAGCAGTTGGAATGACATCCACTCTTTGGCCTATTATATTAATATGTTTTGCAGTTATGATTTCATTTTATGCAATGGGAGGAAACAGTAATCCTTCCATGGGATTATTCGGAATTGCTCTGTCAGCTGTAGGAATGTTATCTACTACCGGACTTACAGTAGCTGTGGATGCTTATGGTCCTATTGCAGACAATGCAGGAGGTATTGCCGAGATGGCTGGACTTCCTGCTGAAGTAAGAGAAATAACAGATAAACTGGATTCAGTTGGAAATACAACAGCTGCCATTGGCAAGGGGTTTGCTATATCATCAGCAGCACTTACGGCATTAGCTTTATTTGCATCATATGCCAGTGCAGTTAATTTAAAAGTAATAGATGTTTTAAACCCAGTAACTTTAGTAGGTCTATTTATTGGTGCTATGCTTCCATTTATATTTGCAGCATTAACCATGGAATCAGTTGGAAAGGCTGCTAATCAAATGGTAGAAGAGGTAAGAAGACAATTTAAAAATATACCAGGCTTACTTGAAGGAAATGCAAAACCTGATTATAAAAAATGCATTGACATATCAACCGAAGCTGCACTTAAGGAGATGCTGCTTCCCGGAATATTAGCCGTTGTAGTTCCTATAGCAGTTGGAATGCTGCTTGGAAAGGAAGGACTGGGAGGACTAATCGCAGGAGCTGTTCCAACAGGAGTTCTTGTTGCCATATTCATGGCTAATTCAGGCGGTGCCTGGGATAATGCTAAAAAATATATTGAATCAGGTGCTCATGGCGGAAAGGGAAGTCCTTCTCACACAGCTGCGGTAGTAGGAGATACTGTAGGAGATCCATTTAAGGATACATCAGGTCCTGCTATGAATATACTTATTAAACTTATGACCATAGTTTCACTGGTATTCGCACCGGTTATATTAAAGTATGGCGGAATATTATTAAAGTTTTTAAAATAAATAAGTAATAGAAATAACTCATATGGCTGCCATATGAGTTATTTTTGCGTTATTATGGTAAAATAATATAGAAAGAGTTGATATTACGAAATTACTCCTATAATTTTATAAGAAAGGTATATTATAGATAAAGGTGGGAAAATTTAATAGTATATTAAAATATTGATAAGGAGGATTATATGAGCGTAAAAGAATCTATTTTAAGTTGGATGAACAGTGATAAATATAAACCTATGACTATATATGAATTAAGAGAAGTTTTTGGCTTTAAAAAGGATGAAATTACAGAACTTAGAAAGATATTAAACCTGATGGAAAAGGAAGGACTTGTCTATCAGAACAGAGCAGAGAGGTACGGTATCCCTTCTAAGATGGAGATGCTGGCTGGTATATATCAGGGTAATATAAAAGGCTTTGGCTTTGTAATAATTCCTGATAAAAAAGATGACGTATTCATTCCTCTTAGCAATTCAAATGGTGCTATGGATGGAGATAAGGTACTTATTAAAATTACCTCAACTAAACAAGAGGGCAGAAGACAGGAGGGGGAGGTAGTTAATATTCTGGAGAGAGGCAACACTACTGTTATCGGAAAGTTTGAAGACAGCAGAGATTTTGGATTTGTTGTTCCTAATAATAAAAGGATATACCAGGATATTTTCATACCAAAGAAGCTGACATTGGGAGCGAAAAATGGTGAAGTGGTTATTGCCAGGATTAATACATATCCTGATGGAAGAAGAAATCCAGAGGGAGAGATTATAGAGATAATAGGAAACAGCGGTGATAAGGGAGTAGACATACTGACCATTATTAAAGAACATAACCTTCCCGAGGAATTTCCAAACAAAGTCGAAGCAGCCTGTCAGGTATTAGAAGATACTATTCCTGAAGAAGAGTATAAGAGAAGACTAGATCTTAGAGATCTTAATATAGTAACTATAGACGGAGAGGATGCCAAGGACTTAGATGATGCTGTCTCTATTCAGATTCTGCCAAACGGCAACTACTATCTTGGAGTTCACATTGCTGATGTTTCAAATTATGTTAAGAGAAATAATGCTATTGACAAAGAGGCGTTAAAGCGTGGTACCTCAGTATATTTGATTGACAGGGTAATTCCAATGCTTCCTAAAAAGCTTTCCAATGGTGTCTGCTCACTAAATCCAAAAGTTGACAGATT
>JBAXYJ010000265.1:0-3337 GCA_041670885.1 Clostridiaceae bacterium | reverse complement strand
TTAAACATAGGCTTAAAATATAGCAGGGGAGGCAGTATATCAAATTTTTTATCTAGATAATTATTATTAATTATTATTTTAATGAATTGTTCTATAGCTATTAAAAAAATTGCACTAAGCCAGGTTCTTTTATTTTCAATTCTCATAATTTTTCTTAAACCACCTATTAATAAATCTAGTTTAAATTTTATATTTTCCTATACAATAAAAAGCAGGATATACAGTTATTATAAACTATATATCCTGTTTACTAAATGCTTTAAATCTTATTTATTCAGCTGATTAATCAAATCTCCTAATTTCTTAATGTAATCTCCATAGGAAGCCCAGTCTCCGTTCTTCTGAGCTGCTATTGCCTTATCATACAAATCCTTTATGGCTGCTGCATTTTCTTTTGATATACTGCTGCGCGAATTTGCACTTGTGTTTGGCTTAGTCTCCCCTGTCTCAGTATTGTAGTCAAATATTCCTGCTAAGGCCTTATCTATAGTTTCTGCACTTATTATCTTATCACCATACATCATAATGACTCTCTTCATCTCAGGTATGGCATTTGCACCATTTGACCTTAAGTAAAGAGGCTCAATATACAGAAGAGAATTCTTTATAGGGAGAATTATTGTATCTCCATAAACCACCTGGGAACCTTCCTTATTCCAAAGAGTTATCTCCTGGGATATGGTTGTATCCTGATTTATCTTAGACTTAAACAGGTACGGGCTGTCTATGGACTGATCTGTAGGGAACCTGTACAAAACAAGTTTTCCATAGTTACCTCCGTCCATTCTGGCTCCCAGCATGGATACCATGTTTGGTCTTTCTCTCATATTGAAATAATCAACAAGAACCATTTCTTCTTTAGAGTTTCCCGGAAGTTTTGTTGTAAAATATGAAGAATCATTTATTGCAACTTCTCCCTTAACCTCTTTATCATTTGTTGATATCTGCCACAAATCCTCTGAATTAAAGAATACTCCCGGATCTGTCATATGATATTTTGATATAACCTCTCCCTGAAGTTTAAACAATTCTTCAGGATACCTTAAATGAGACTTTAAATTAGTATCCATTTCATCTAAGCTCTTAAACAGCTTAGGGAAAATTTTTGAGTAACTCTCAATCAGCGGGTCATTTTTATCAGCTATATAAAAATCTGTTTTCCCGTTTAGCGCATTTACCACTACCTTAGCGGAATTTCTTATATAATTTACGCCGTTATAAGGCTGTGAGTAGGGATATTTATCTGATGTAGTATAAGCATCTATTATCCAGTAAAGCTGACCATTATTTATAACTATATAAGGATCTTTGTCATAGGTTAAAAATGGAGCTATTTTCTGAACTCTGTCCATTATATTTCTGTTAATCAGTATCTTGCTGTCACTTTTTATATCCCTTGACAGCAGGAAGTTAATATTATTGTACTGAATTGCAAACATAACCCTATTTAAGAATGTCATTTTTATCCCAGACTCTACCTTGTAATCGGTATATTTATTTCCGTCTCCGCTGGGGTAATCTATTTCCTGCATTTTAGTATTAACTATTGCATAATCATTTGTCTTTTCTCCATAGTAAATGCTTGGGTTATTAAGAGGAATCCCACTCTTATTATTTGGAGGAATGTTATTAATTAAAAAATCCGGCTGGCCTGTTGAGGTTACTGCATTTACATTACTCATAACAACTCCATAGCCATGGGTATATACCAGATGTTTATTCTGCCAGTTAGCTGCATTTTCAACTAAGCTGTCTGAATTTATTTCTCTTGGTGCTATAAATACCTGAGTATACTTTCCATTTATAGTATATCTGTCTACGTCTAAATCATTAAATGTATAGTAATACCTGAGAACCTGAGCCTGATTGTAAAACTCCAGTGACTGTTTAAAGGAATTTATCTTAATATTGCTTATTATCTGTTTATTATTTCCAATATCCTCTTTTGTCAAATCATCAACTATTTTGAAGTTTTCTTCCTTTAAATTTTCAATATTATAGGCTTTTCTTGTATAGTCAATATTATACTGGATATAAGGTTTTTCCAGACTCTTCTCATTAGACTTAACTACAGCATTCTGAACAAATATAGCGGATACATTTTCAACTACAATTAGTATAATTATAGATACAATTGATATGATTATAGGCTTTATTTTCGATCTTATAACGCTTATAAAAACTACTACAGCAGCCACTAATGAAGCAACAATAATAAGCTTATAAAACAGGTAAGTTACATGGATATCAGTATAGGAAGCACCAAAGGCAACTCCTCTTGGACTATATACAAGCTTCCAGGACTTAATATAATACCCTGCACTTAAAAAAAGCAGAATAAGTGAAGATACTACTGCCAGCTGCTTTCCTGCAAACCTGGTAAGCCCTCCCTTCAAATCCAGATTCAACTTTAAGCTTCTGTCCTGAAGTATTCTGTCTTTTGCCGTTAATATAAAGTAAAGAACTACAGTAATAATAATTAAGAATATCAAAAATGACATAATAAATCCATATATTGAGTCAATTAATGGCAGCTTAAATACAAAAAACGAAACATCAAGACCAAATATAGGGTCTTTAATATTGAAATTCTCAGAGTTTGAAAACATAAGTATCTTGTACCAGTAACTGGATGCTATGGAAAGAGATAAGAAAAATGACAAAACTGCATCAACAATAAATATTATTTTTCTCTCTGTTTTCTTTTTGTACGCGTTTATTTCAACTACCTTTTTATATTTAATGATGCTGAGCCTTATGCTCTTATAGTAAAACCAGATTCCTAGAAAACTAATAAGAAACAAAGGAACCATAAGCTTTACTATTGCCAGAAGCTTAGTAAAATAAACTGATAGGTAGCCAACCTCACTGTACCATTTCACATTAATAACAAAATTTACGATGCTGCTTATAAAAAACAGCGCAAATATAATAATTCCCACAATTATAGATATTGTAGTTTTCTTTTTCATACTATCACCTCTTATTAAACTTTAGCACTCTTGCAGCTAATGAGTATTTTGGTTCTATGGCTCCAACCGGACACAACTCCTGACAGCAGAAGCATCTTATACAGTTGGTTAAATTAAAATTAGGATACGCTTTTCCATTTTCCTCTTTCATGGTTATAACCCTTGGTTTTTTTGGGCAGACCTCACTGCACCTTTTACAGCTTATACATTTTTCCTTAATCAGAGATGGGTTTGGAGTTATTAAATTTCTAAGAGTATTATTCAAAAAACTATTCCCAAAGGTAAAATTTTTTCTTTCGATTGCCAGCTTAAAATCAGATGCTTTAAGATCTTCTATGTTTTCTCCTAATACATCTACATCATTA
>JBAXYJ010000264.1:0-3354 GCA_041670885.1 Clostridiaceae bacterium | reverse complement strand
TTTATAGATACCGGAGCAAAATCACCTAAAAACTTATTGCAGCAAAGTATCCTTCCGCAGGGGCCTATACCTCCTACCATCTTAGCTTCATCTCTTACGCCTATCTGTCTTAGCTCTATCCTTGTTCTGAAAACAGTTGCCAAATCCTTTACCAGCTCTCTGAAGTCAACTCTTCCCTGAGCGGTAAAGTAAAATATTATTTTATTATTATCAAAAGTATATTCCACATCAATAAGCTTCATTGAAAGCTTATGTTCACCTATTTTATTAAGGCATATCTGAAAAGCATCTTTTTCCTTTTCTTTATTTTCCTTATGCTTTTTTATGTCCTCTTTTGCTGCCTTTCTTATTACGCTTTTAAGAGGACTTACTATAGCATCTTCAGATACTTCCTTTGCCTCAACTACACATCTTCCGAACTCTATTCCTCTGGCTGTTTCAACTATAACATATTCATCCCGACTTATTTCTTTATCTTCAGGATTAAAATAGTATATCTTGCCAGCCCTTTTAAACCTTACTCCTACTACCTTAACCATTAAAAACCTCCTGCATTCTATACAGCATATTATTGTATGATAGTTCCGGATTAACATTGCTTAGAAAATTACTTCCTGTGTCCAGTATAATATTAGTTAGTTTGTTTATTTTTGTTACAGAATACTTTTTAGAAAGCTCTTCTATCGAACTTAATTTATCCTTGTTAATAATCAGATCTTTATTTCTGGTTTCCTTATATAAGAGTATATCCCTCATAAAGGAAAGTATCCATGTCAGTATTTCCCTGTAGCTGTCTTTATATTTACTGAAAAAGCTGCTGAATTTAAAGGCTATAGCTTCTTCATCATTAGATATAACTGAAAGTATTAAAAGAGCATTCTCTCTAATCTGCCTGTAATCTTCATTTTCTATAAAATCTATGGCACGGCCTGGTATTCCGTCAGAAAAAGAAACTATCTGATTTATTTTATCCTTTTCCATATGGGGATACTTAAACTCCAGAAAATCCTCCATATCCGTTGAGGCCAGCTTCCAAAGCATATGAATCTGACACCTGGACTTTATTGTTTCAAGTATTGCATTTAAATCTCTTGAAAGGATTATAATATGTATGCCGGAGGGCGGCTCCTCTATTGTCTTAAGAAGGGCATTTTGAGCCTGAACCGTCATCTTTTCTCCTTCATATATTATTATTACCTTTTTATCTCCTTCAAAGGGCCTTTTATTAGTCTCTTCTATTAGGTCCCGTATGTCATCTATTCCAATTGAATTTTTATCCTTACCTGCTCTAAATGGGATAATATCTATATAATCCCGGTCAATATTTTTATCAAGTATAAGAAGTGAAAGTTCTTTTGCTGCTAAGCTCTTACCATTTCCATCCTCTCCTGCAATAAGGTGAGCATGGGACAGGCTGCCTGTTTCATGAAAGCCCTGCAGCCTATCTAAAATTTTCTTATGTCCATATATTTTTATAATGCTCAAGTTATCACTCCATTATAATTTAATAAATTTGTCAACGTCAATTACAAATACTGTGGCACCGCCTATTTCTATTTCTATTGGGTATGGCATGAAAACTCCCTGGGAGCCGGCAACCGGTGATGGATTTGTGACTATTTCCTTTCTCCTGCTGCAGATGCCTTTAATTACTTCCAGAACATCATCCACCTTATCCTGTTCAACTCCAATTAAAAGAGTGGTGTTTCCCGATTTTAAGAATCCTCCTGTGGTAGCAAGTTTAGTAACTCTGTATCCGCTGCTCGTTATTTCCTCTAATAGGCTGTGAGCATCATCATCTTGAACTATGCATATTATTAGTTTCATGATATCCCTCCTATAATTTAATTTTCTTCTCTAACAAACTTAATATATCTTTAAAAACCTCTTCCTTTTGTCTATCTCCATTTATTACCTTTATTTTATCACATTTCTCAGCTAATTTAACATAAGCAAAATAAACTTTTCTATGAAAATCATCACCGCTGTTTTCAAGCCTATCCAGTTCTCTCTGGCTTTTCTTCCGCCTAAGTCCTTCCTCGCAGGGTATCATAAGCATTATAGTAAGATCAGGCTGCACTCCGTTTATTGCAAAATCATTAATAGCACGAACTTTATTATCTCCCAGGCCTCTTCCTATCCCCTGATATGCAACAGAGGATTCAACAAATCTGTCACAGATTACAACTTTTCCTGAAGATAGCGCCGGTCTTATAAGCTCCTCCACATGCTGAGCCCTGGATGCTGCATATAAAAGTGCCTCACAGGTAGCAGACATCTCACTATTTTCATTATCTAGTACAATATCTCTTATCTTTTCAGAAATTTTAGTTCCCCCGGGTTCTCTTGTGTATACCACCTGGAACCCCTTGTTTTTAAGATGCTCCATAAGCATATTTATCTGAGTAGTTTTTCCTGATCCGTCCGGACCCTCAAATGTTATAAAAATTCCTTTATTCATTATATATTCCTTTCAAGTAACAACTTCTATTTTATCATTGTGTATTCCCAGTGCATCTATTTTATTTTCTTTATAATATTCTATCATATTAAGAGTGTCAATATCCATAAGCTCTCCCGGCAAGATACAGGGAATTCCCGGTGGATAGAAAGCAATGGCTCTTTTCATTACTCTGTTTAATGAGTTCTGTAATAGGATTGTCTCACCTTCCTGCTCAGAAGCTTCATAAGGAGATAACACCTGTTTGGGCTTGGAAAATTTATGTTTTATTTTAATAGTATTTCCCTTAAGACTATTAATATCAACTTCCTTTAATACGGTATAAAGCTTGTCTAATTCATCTTCTGTATTAAAGGGAGAAAATATAAGTATAAGATTATTACAGTCATTATATTCTATTTCTATGCTGCTTTCTGATAAAATATCCTTAAGTTTATAAGCAGAAACCTGGCTTGGCAGATTTATCAGGTATCTTGTCCTGTCCAGCTTGGAATTAAAAAGTTCTTTTTCGTTCAAAATATGATAGCTTCCCAGACTTTCAATTTTACCTCTTGTCCTATCACACCTTTCAATAAGGCTGTCCCACTCTGTTTTATACTGTTCTAAATAATAACGGCTGTAATCCATGGATGCCATAAGCAGATATGAGGGGCTTGTACTATTAAACATGTGAAAATAAAAATCTGTTTTACTTATTAAAGATTCATTATTTACATGAAGATAGGCACTTTGGGTTAAGGCCGGCAGTGTTTTATGGGCACTGTTTATAACTATGTCTGCGCCTATTGTTAAGGGAGAGGAGGGCAGATTCTTTGATGCTATAAAATGAGCACCATGAGCACCATCTATTATTACTTTCATTTGATGCAGCTTTGCCTCTCTTATTATATTTT
>JBAXYJ010000263.1:0-3371 GCA_041670885.1 Clostridiaceae bacterium | reverse complement strand
TACAAGTAAATATTTAAATTCTCTAAGCTTTTTTATATTAGAAATCAGCTGTATAAAGCCTATGATGGTCAGATAGATGACAGCAAGCTGATAGACGGAGCCATAAAGGGAATGACAAATGCCTTAGGAGACCCTTATACTGTATATATGAATAAGGATGACTACAATGAATATACCACATCTTTTTCAGGAGAGTACACAGGTATAGGAATACAGGTTGAGGTTAAGGATAATAAAATATATGTAGTCTCAGTATTTGACGGAAGTCCGGCAAAAAAAACCGGCATGATTATGGGAGATTATATAGTTAAGGTAAACAAAGAGGATGTATCCGGGGAAGAACTGGATAAAGCTATTACTAAAATTAAAGGACAAAAAGGAACCACTGTGCTACTTACTGTAGAGAGAAAAGGTAAGTTTATAGACATGAATATTACCAGAGACAATATAGTAACATCTCCAGTTAAAGGAAAAGTAATAGAAGGAAATATAGGGTATGTTATTTTGTCCAGATTTAATGAAAACAGCTCATCAGATCTGAAAAAAGAGCTGGATTCACTTAAAAAATCTGGTATAAAGGGATTGATACTTGACCTTAGAGGAAACCCGGGGGGAGCGCTGGATCAATGTGTTGATATTGCTTCGGAATTTATTGACAAGGGGAAAATAGTACTTACAGTTAAGGATAAAAACAACAATAAACAGGTATATAAGTCAAAAGGAGGAGACTATACAAGTATTCCAATGACAGTACTTGTAGATGAGAACTCAGCATCTGCCTCTGAAGTATTAACAGGAGCACTAAAAGATTACAAGAGAGCTACTGTTGTAGGAACTAAGACCTTCGGAAAGGGAATAGTTCAGGAAATGCTGAGCGCCGGTGAAGGATCGGTACTTAAGGTGACCTATGCCAAATACTATACGCCAAATGGAAACTATATTCATAAGATAGGATTAGAGCCTGATATTAAAGTGGTATATGATCAAAAACTATTAGAACAAGTTTATGATGAAAAGAAAGACCCTCAGTTAATAAAAGCAATAGAGGTAATAAAGGATAAACTTATAAAATAGAAAGGTGAATAAATGAGTATTGTTATATTAACGTTAAAAACCATATCATATGTAATAACAGACCCTGCCATGATACTTCTTATAATAATTTTAGGAATATTTTTAGCAAATAAAAATAGAAAAACTCTTTTGATGCAGAAGATGATACTGGGAAAAGAACAGAATTCCCTTTTAGAACTTACATTGTCCCAGATAGTTATAGGAATATTATTAGGTACCATAGGCAGTGTCATTCTCACCCTTTTAGGAGCTGTATTTAATTTTGATATGGGACTTGTATTAATACTGTTTGTGTCACTTATGCTTTACTTCATTAAACCCAGATTTGCCTGCATAGCCTTCTCAGGAGGAATTGTAGGACTTATGGCAGTTGTTTCTGAAATGCTTAGAAATTTATATCCGGCATATTTTCATAAAATACCAAATTTAAATATAGATATTCCTTCCTTGATAGCATTAATTGCTGTTGTTCATTTTATTGAAGGAATAGGAGTTATTTTAGATGGAAAAAGAGGAGCCATACCGGTATTTTCAAAGATTGAAGGAAAAATTGTAGGAGGTTTTTCCTTCAACAGGTCCTGGGTAGTGCCCTTTGCTATATTGTTTATTTTATCAAATGCAGGGCCTGTAAATGTGGCAGACACAATTCCAATACCCAGCTACTGGCCTATTTTAAATCTTACTATACCTAAGGAGACAATAGCTAAGGCAGTTATTACTCTTATTCCGTTAATAGGATTAATAGGCTATAATACTGTTACCTTTACCATGAATAAGAGAGAAAAAACCACTTATTCAGGGTTGCTTCTCATTGGTTATGGAGCTGTATTGTTCCTGTTATCCCAGATAGCATTTATTAATATCTGGATTAGACTTTTTGCTTTGCTTTCCGTACCTGCAGGGCATGAAGCGATATTTCAATATGAAAGGTGGAGAGAACTTAAGAAATCTCCAAAGTATATTAGTACAGATGGTGAATATAAAGTACTGGAGGTATCCAAAGATTCTCCTGCTGAGGAAATGGGATTAAAATCAGGAGATACTATTCTTCAGATAAATGACAAAGAGGTAAAGGAAGATAAAGATATAATAGATTTGCAAAATAAAAATGGAAACTTTATATGGATGAAGATTATGAAGGAAAATGGAAAGATAGAAGAGGTTTCCTATAATAAGATGAATTCCTATAAGAGGCTGGGTATTGTTTTCGTACCAAGACTGGACGCCGTAGATGAGGATTCAGTTATTGTTAAACTGGATGATAATGATAATTTCCATGACATAATAAACAAATTTAAGAATGGAAATGATAAGAAGCAGGATTAGTCCTGCTTCTTTCAACTATCCCCATTTGTTTAGAAATTTATTGAAATTATCATATTTTTGTATAAGACAAGCTTTCCTTGGAGATTATATAAATATTATTTTCAAGGAGGATCTTTATGAATAAGTTATTTATTGAAGGAATAAATGTAAGAAAATTAAATAAAATAGTCTGTCCACACTGTGAAAGTGATGAAATAGTTAAATATGGAATTTATAAGAAAGAGCAGCGTTATAAATGTAAAAATTGCGGCAGGACCTTTAATCCATACACAGGAACACTTCTTAACTGGTCTCATTATAAAGACAAGTGGGGAAGCTTTATTGAAACCATGGGAAAGGATATGTCCCTGCGAGAAGCTGATCAGGCTATAGGAGTACGGTACTCAACATTATTTTATTGGAGACATAAGGTAATGAACATATTAAACCAGGGAAAAGAAGAAAAGTTAAATGGAGTAATTGAGATTACAAAATTAGATTTACCATACCTTAATAAATACTACCCTAAAAGGACAGAGGATGAAGAAGATGAATATTTTAAAAAAGATGAAACAAAGATGCGAGAATTAGTTCATTTAACATTTTTATATCAGAGAAATAATAGGCTGGAATCTTATGTATACAGGGATAAGACAAGAATAATGGATTTTATTTGTGACATATCAAATGAAATAGATAAGAAAAGCAAAATATGTCTTAATGTAAATTATCCCTTTAGGTTACCCTTTTTATATAATAAATTTAAAGTAATAGACATATCAGTGAGAAAAGGAAAAAGAAAATTCTATTATAATGCAAAAAAAGCAGTGAAGCTCCTGTCAGGCTTCATTGGATGGATGAAAAAATTTCATGGAGTATCCAGTAAGTACCTGAACAAATATGCATCTTTTTATAAGGCTCATCAGGTATTTAATACAATGGAGTTTACTATATTTTCATATCTGGTTAAAAACATAGAGACAAGTAACAGC
>JBAXYJ010000262.1:0-3386 GCA_041670885.1 Clostridiaceae bacterium | reverse complement strand
TTTTTATCAGTTACTAATGCGACTTTCCCATGAGGATAAATTTTTTTTATCTCTTCTCCAATAAAATCTATAATTCCATTTTTAATAATTATATCGTAAGAGTTTCCAAATAAATCAATAGATAAATTTTTCATTTTTCCTCCAAAGCCTATATTTCTCTTTCTTCGATTTCTGCAATTTTACTTAATTTTCTCATAAGTTCATGAAATCTGTCCGGTTTAATTGACTGCTGACCATCACATTTTGCATTGGCGGGGTCATTATGTACCTCTATCATAAGTCCGTCTGTTCCTGCCGAAACTGCGGCCTTAGATAGAGGCTCCACCATCCACCACATTCCTGCTGCATGGCTTGGATCAACAATAATAGGAAGGTGACTTAATTTTTTAATTGCAGGAACGGCACTTAAATCAAGAGTATTTCTTGTATAATTTTCAAAGGTCCTTATGCCTCTTTCACATAGTATAACATTTTCGTTTCCTTCTGACATGATATATTCTGCACTCATTAAAAATTCTTCAATAGTTGATGACATTCCCCTTTTAAGGAGTATTGGGACCTTAGTTTTTCCTACTTCCTTAAGAAGATCAAAGTTGGACATGTTTCTTGCTCCTATCTGAATCATATCCACATCATCAACAAATTTATCCAGCATCTCAATAGACATAAGCTCAGTTACTATAGGAAGTCCTGTTTCTTTTTTTACTTCTTTTAATATATTGAGTCCTTCTAATCCCAGTCCCTGGAAGCTATATGGGGATGTTCTAGGCTTAAAGGCTCCTCCCCGAAGAAATCCTGCTCCAGATTTTTTTATGCTCTTAGCTATTTCTAAAACCTGTTCATAGTTTTCAACTGAGCAGGGACCGGCAATTACAGCTAATTTTTTTCCTCCAATTAGTTCACCCTTAACATCAACTACCGTGTTTTCAGGATGAAATATCCTGTTAGCCATTTTAAAAGGCTCCTGAACGTGCATTACTTTTTCCACAAGATGATTTGCAGAAATAACAGCTGTATCAATTTTTGAAGTATCTCCTACAAGTCCTAAAATGGTTTGAGTTTCTCCTATAATAGGATGAATCTCCACGCCGAATCTCTCCAGGTAGTTTGTGAAGCTGTCTATTTCCTCTTTTTTAATTCCATTTTTCAATATTACTATCATTTTTTGTCCCCCAATCTATTTTGTCTTATTTCGAGACTTACACTTTTATAAGTGTAAGTTAAGATTCGTCCGTATCCTAGGAAAGCAAGTTTACTTATGAAATTTTTTCCCGCCTTTCTGATGACTCTTTAAATAATTTTATCAGATTTTCTTCGTCTTCATTTACTAAACAGCTTTTTAGCTGGTTTAATTTATTTTGGAATAAATCAATCTGGTGAATCAAGTTTTCTCCATTTCCCATAAAAAGCTGACACCATAGAGATTCATTTATGCTGGCGATTCTGGTAAGCTCTCTGTAGCTGTCTCCAATAAAAAGTCCCATATCCTCTTCCCACTCATCGCTGTTTATCAGTGATACTGCAATAGCGTGAGGAAGCTGGCTTGTATATGATATAATTTCGTCATGCCTTTTGGCAGATATCCTGGATATTTTTTTAAAACCAATAGCCTTTACTAATTCCTCTATTTTATTAATATTTTCTTCCTTATTTCTTTCATTTGGAACAATAAGGTAGTTTGCTCCTTTGAAGACCTCTCCTGATGAAAAATCTATTCCTTTTTTTTCTCTTCCTGCCATAGGGTGTCCAAAAACAAAATCTGCATTTGGAGGGAGTATTGGGTTTATTTTTTCAATAAATCCCTGCTTTATCCCTGTGGCATCTGTTATTATCACTCCGTCTTTTAAGCAGTCCTTATATTTTGATATAAAATCAGTTATTTGCTTTGGATAAATGCATAATATTATAATATCTGATTCCTGTACAGGAATAAAAGGGTCGATAAAGCCCTGGTCTATTATGCCTTCATTTTTTGCCTTTGCCAGTGTATTTTCATCTGTGTCTATACCATAAAGTTTAGCCTTTGGTACATCCTTTAACCCTTTGGCAAAGGAGCCCCCAATTACTCCAAGACCAACTATGGATATTTTAAGCTTCCCAAAACCGGTATTCTCCAAAATAATTCCCCCTTAAACTTCTCTGCCTATTACTTTTGCTATATCCTTTATTGATTTCATTAATGAATTGAATTTATCAGGTTTGATTGACTGCTGACCATCACACAGAGCGTTTACCGGATCATTATGGACTTCTATCATAAGTCCGTCTGCTCCCACTGCAACGGCAGCCTTTGAAAGAGGCTCAACTAATGACCAGATACCTGCCGCATGAGATGGATCAACTATTACAGGAAGGTGACTTAATTTTTTGATTATTGGAATTGCGCTTATATCCAGAGTATTTCTTGTATATGTTTCAAAAGTTCTTATTCCTCTTTCGCAAAGAATAACATTTTCGTTTCCTTCAGACATTATGTATTCTGCTGACATTAAAAGTTCTTCAATGGTAGCAGATAATCCCCTCTTTAAAAGAATTGGTTTTCTTGTTCTTCCAACCTCTTTTAAAAGGTTAAAATTCTGCATGTTTCGGGCTCCTATCTGGATTACATCAACATCCTCCACAAATAATTCCACCATATCTGCAGACATTAATTCTGATACAATAGGAAGTCCTGTTTCTTTTTTTGCAATTTTTAAAAGTTCCAAGCCCTCTGTGCCTAACCCCTGAAAGCTGTATGGAGAAGTTCTTGGCTTGAACGCTCCCCCTCTAAGGAAGTTTGCCCCTGATTTTTTTACAGACTTGGCAATTTCCACAATCTGCTCTTCGCTTTCTACTGAGCAGGGACCTGCCATTATAGCTAAGCGTTTTCCTCCTACTATCTCTCCTCCTGCCTTTATCTCTGAATTATCCGGATGAAACATTCTGTTGGCTTTTTTATATGGTTCCTGGACATGCATAACTTTTTCAACAAATTCATGAGCTTCTAACTGCCTTGGATCAATTTTTGTTGTATCTCCTACTAATCCTATAATAAGATAATCTGCTCCCTGAGAAATGTTAAGTGAAACTCCCTTTTTTTCTAAGCTTTTAGAAAGTTTGTTTATTTTTTCTTTTGATGTTCCCGGCTTGATTACTACTATCATTTATTTTCCCTCCTATAATAAATAGACTTTAATTTTTCTAAAAAAAGGCACTCATCTAATGAGTGCCTTTATCTTACATAAAGTTATAAGCTTATGATATGGCTTAATTTGGACTTAATATCTCATTAGGATATATTTTATTAGTTTTTTCATAGCAAAAATAACCAGCGCTAAAATAAAAGCCCAGGCTAAAATAAAAGTAATAATTTTTGCTGTTTAGTTTACTAACAAAACTTTCCATAT
>JBAXYJ010000261.1:0-3467 GCA_041670885.1 Clostridiaceae bacterium | reverse complement strand
CTGCTATATCAAAGAACTGTAAAAACCAATACTACATATCATTTACAGTAGAATACTATGTTGATGAAGTAAAAACTCCATCAAATAATATTTTGGGCTTAGATTATTCTCAGCATGATTTTTATGTAGATAGTGAAGGTAGGAAAGCCAACTATCCTAAATACTATGTAAAAGCGGAGAATAAATTGAAAAGAGAGCAACAAAAGTTAAGCCGCAAAATATTAAAATCTGAAAACTGGGTTAAACATAAAAAGAAAATATCTAAAATCCAAAATAGAATCGCAAATCAAAGATTAGACTGGCTTCATAAAAAGGCTTATAACCTGTCTGAAAATTATGATGCAGTTATAGTTGAAGACATAAACCTGAGAGCTATGGGACAATGTCTAAGGTTAGGTAAAAATCTAGCTGATAATGGTTTTGGAATGTTTAGAAATTTTCTAAAGTACAAATTAGAAGACAGGGGCAAGCAGTATATAACGATTGATAAATGGTACCCCTCTTCAAAAATTTGCAGTAATTGCGGTAATAAAAATGAAAACCTTCAGTTACAGGATAGAATATATAAGTGTCAGTATTGTGGTCTTATAATCGACAGAGACTACAACGCCAGTATAAATATAAAAGAGGTTGGTTCTACCTTGTTAGCTTGGTAAATTTATTCTCTAATTAAGAGTATTACCCAAGAAGCTCCCACCTCTTAGGTGGCGAGTAAGTTCACTAGGAATTTCTGATATTGGAGAAATAGTTGCTGAATCTATACTCGGTTTTTTTAAAGATGAAAACATTTTAGCTACAATAGATGAGCTGTTTTCACTAGGAGTAAAACCGATATATGAAGAAGAACAGGTTAAGGAAAGCATTTTAAGCAATAAAACCGTAGTGGTTACAGGCGGCCTGGAGAAATACAGCAGAAATGAGATAAAGGAAAAGCTGGCAGGCCTTGGAGCTGATATATCCACTTCAGTAAGTAAGAAAACAGATTATGTAATAGTAGGAAAGGACCCCGGCTCAAAATATGATAAAGCAGTTGAGCTGAATATTAAAATATTAACAGAAGAAGAAATTGAAAAAATTATTAATTTAGGTTAATATATAAGGATTAAGGTGTAAAAATGAAAAGAATTATAGAGGATACAAAACTAGTTTTTGTTTTTATAAGCATACTTACCATTATTTTTACAATGTTAAGTACATATCATATATTGCCGCTGAGATATTTTGATTCTTACTTTAATATTGAATTATGTATACTTATAACCGCTGCTTTAGGAGCAATACAGACACTTCAGTCAAAAAACAGAGATAAATATAAAACAGTGCTGCTGCTTTATATGTTAATGGTATTTGGATCTTTATTTTTTATACTTATGAAAGTTAATTAAGATAAATATAAAATTATGCAATTTATTAGAGAAAATATAAAGGGAGTGATTTTATGTCAGTTACAAAAAGTGATGTGGAATATGTAGCAGATCTGGCCAGACTTAGCTTTAAGGAAGAAGAAAAGGAAGAACTGATTGGAAACCTGAACGTAATTTTAGGATATGTGGATAAGCTAAATGAATTAGATACCGATTCTGTGGATATTACGGTTAATCCCTACTATGTAGAAAATAAATTCAGAGAGGATGTTGTTGAAAAATCAATGCCTCTTAAAGAAGTTATAGATAATTCACCTCAGAATATTGAGGAATATGTTGTTGTGCCAAAGATAATAGAGTAGTTTGGAGGGATTGATTTGGATCTTTATAAAAAAACAGCCCATGAAATTAAGGAATTAATTGAAAACAAAGAAGTAAAGGCAAAAGAAGTAGCTGACACCTTTATTAAAAGAATACAGGAAAAAAATGAAGACTTGGGAGTTTTCCTATATGTAGACGAAGAAGGAGCTAAGCTTAAGTCAGAAGAAGTTGACAAAAAAGTAGGAAATGGAGAGAAGCTAAAAGGTTTATCCGGAGTTCCAATAGCTATAAAAGACAATATAAATGTATCAGGTATGCAAAATACCTGTGCTTCAAAGATATTACAGGGTTACAAGGCACCTTATGATGCTTCTGTAATCAAAAATATAAAGAACGCTGATGGAGTTATTTTAGGAAAGGTAAACCTGGATGAATTTGCAATGGGTTCAACTACAGAAAACAGCGGAATCCAGCTTACTCGAAATCCATGGGACAGAACTAAGGTCCCAGGGGGATCCTCCGGGGGTTCAGCAGCTTCAGTTGCTGCTATGATGTCTCCTCTTGCAATAGGAACAGATACAGGCGGCTCTGTAAGACAGCCAGCTTCACTATGCGGAGTTGTAGGTTTAAAGCCTACCTATGGAAGAGTATCCAGATATGGAGTTGTTGCCTTTGGTTCAACTTTAGATCAGGTTGGAACCTTTGCCAGAGACGTTGAGGACTGTGCACTTCTTACAGAAACCTTAGCAGGTCTTGATAAAAATGATTTTACAACCGCAGATAAAAATGTACCGGATTACAAAAAATCCCTGACTAAGGATATCCGGGGAAAAAGAATAGGAATTCCAAAGGAATATTTTGGAGAAGGATTAAATACTGATGTGAGAAAAGCAGTAGACGAGGCTATACTTGTATTTAAAGAAAATGGAGCAGAAATAATTCCCTGCTCACTTCCTCTTACAGATTATGCCCTGGCAGCCTACTACATAATATCTTCAGCAGAGGCCTCTTCAAACCTGGCCAGATTTGATGGTGTAAGATATGGCTACAGATCAAAGGAATATACAAACTCTTTAGATTTATATACAAAATCAAGAAGCGAAGGCTTTGGAAAAGAAGTTAAAAGAAGAATAATGCTGGGTACATATGTGTTATCTGCAGGCTATTATGATGCATATTATAAGAAGGCATTAAAGGTAAGAACACTTATAAAAAATGATTTCTTAGAGTCATTTAAAAATTTTGATGCTATACTTTCTCCCACATCACCAACTACAGCATTTAATATAGGAGAAAAGGTAAATGATATTTTAGCTATGTATCTGTCTGACGTTTATACAGTTCCTGTAAATATAGCAGGAATTCCTGCTATATCAGTACCCTGCGGATTAAGCGGCGGCCTTCCAATAGGACTTCAGCTTATGGGAAACTATTTCAGGGAAGATACACTATTTAACTTAGCATATAGTTATGAACAGTCAACTTCTTGGCACAAAATAACTTATGAAGAGGGAGGAAGAAAATAATGGAGTTTGAATCAGTTATAGGTCTTGAGGTTCATTCTGAGCTTCTTACAGACACGAAAATATTTTGTTCCTGCAGCACTAAATTTCAAGGCAAGGCCAATACTCAGGTATGCCCTGTATGTTTAGGACTTCCAGGCTCACTTCCTCATCTTAATAGAAAGGTGTTAGAATATGCTATTAAAACAGGTCTTGCTCTAAATTGTGAGATAACAAAAATTGGCCGAATGGACAGAAAGAATTATTTTTATCCGGACTG
>JBAXYJ010000260.1:0-3499 GCA_041670885.1 Clostridiaceae bacterium | reverse complement strand
TTAAATAGTTTAAAAAAGTTTCAATTTGTCGTTACTGATGCTGAAATTGTTGATGGCAGTCTTAATACTATATATGCATCACATTTTAAACTTACATCTGTAAGATCCGGTTTTATAAGAAATTTTAGCAAAACCAGATATATAGGCGCCTGTATGGCTTTTAAAAGATGTGTTTTAGACAAGGCACTTCCCTTTCCTAAGAATCAATCTTTATGCGCCCATGATTATTGGCTGGCAATTGTATCAGAAATGTATTTTAAAGCAGGCTTAATAGAAACACCCTATTTAAAATACAGACGCCATGATGCTAATACTTCCGGCGGTGGATTAGAAAAATCAAAGATAAGTATATTTAAAAGACTTATAATAAGATTTTACTGCGGCTGTCAATTAGTAAAGATTTTTTTAAAATAGTAAATACTGGGATTTTCTATGATAGAAAATAATGAGGAGTAACCTATGCCTAAAATATTAAATATTATTATTATTATTTATAATATAAAATTAGAAGAGTCTGCTTCTTTTAAAGCGTCTTTTGAAAGAATAAATGAACTTTCTATAACAATAGTGGATAATACAACTATAGAGGAGATAAGACTTCATAATAAAAATGCGGCTGAGAAATACGGAGTATCATATTTAACAAAATCAAAAAATATAGGACTCAGCAAAGGATATAACTTAGCAATAGACAGTATTAAAAAAAATAGTCCGGAAACCAAATGGATTATTACACTAGATCAGGATACCTTATTAAATAAGGCTTATTTCCAAGAAGTACAAGAAAAAATTAATAATACTGATGAAATTTCTTTATATTATCCAACAGCTGCATCAGATATTGGGATTATTTCACCTGTTCTGATTAACAAATATTATATTAAGAATATACATGAATTTACTTATGAGAATCATAATTTAGTATTCATAAATTCCGGATTACTAATGAATATTATGCTGTTTGAAAGAATTAAATATGATGAGTCCTTATTTCTTGATATGATAGATTATGATTTAGTCTGCCAATTAATAAAGAATAAACTAATAAACAAAATTTCAAACATGAAATGTACTATAAAACAGGATTTTTCAGGTGCAAACTTTTCTGCCTTTGAGTGTGATTACAGCAGATTTAAATTATATGTATCAGATTTTAAAACCTTCAGCAAAAAGTGGAAGGTATCTACTTGTTATACTTTTTACATATTATTAAAAAGAGCTGTAAAGTTAATGGTACATTATAAATCTTTGAAATTCCTGTTTGAAATAGGAAGAATACATCAATAAGTTATTTAACTTGAAATATTTTTAAATATTATGTAATATTAACTTATTGTTATATTACATAATACTAAGAATAAAATTTTGGAGGAATATACATGAAAGGTATAATTTTGGCTGGAGGTTCCGGAACCAGGCTGTATCCGATTACAAAGTCAGTATCAAAACAGATACTGCCAATTTATGACAAACCAATGATATACTACCCCTTATCTGTTTTAATGTTGTCTAAGATAAGAGAAATATTAATAATATCTACACCTAGGGATATTGATGTATTTAAAGATCTTTTAGGAGACGGAAGTCAAATAGGACTTAATATTTCCTATGCTGTTCAGGATAAACCAAGGGGTCTTGCTGATGCCTTCATAGTTGGGGAAGAATTTATCGGGAAAGACAGTGTGGCCTTAGTTTTAGGTGATAATGTTTTTTATGGCTATGGTTTTTCAGAAAGACTTAAGACAGCATCAGAGAGATCCGAGGGTGCTACCATATTTGGCTACCATGTCAGCAATCCAACGGAATTTGGAGTAGTTGAGTTTGATGAAAGCTTTAATGTAGTATCTATAGAAGAAAAGCCGGAAAATCCAAAGTCCAGTTACGCTGTTCCGGGACTTTATTTTTATGATAACTCGGTAATTGAGATTGCTAAAAATCTTAAGCCCTCAAAAAGAGGAGAAATAGAGATAACCGGAATAAATAATGAGTATTTAAAGAGAGGAAAGCTTAAGGTTGAGCTTTTTGGTAGAGGTATGGCCTGGCTGGATACGGGAAGCTACAGCGGGCTTTTAAATGCGGCTAATTTCGTTGAGGCTGTTGAGACAAGGCAGGGGCTTTATGTATCCTGCATAGAAGAAATAGCATACAGAAATGGCTTTATTGATAAAAAACAGGTTAAAAAATTAGCTGAGCCTTTAATGAAAACAGATTATGGGAAGTATCTTATTAATCTGATAAAGGACGAGGTGGAATAACAGATGAAAGTATTAATAACAGGAGCTAAGGGACAGCTAGGCAGTCAGCTGTGCAATATGATAAAAGCAGGAAAGTCAGAGCTGGGTGCCATTCCGGAAGAATACAAAGATGCTGTTGTTACAGGAATTGACCTTGCAGATCTGGACATAACAGATATAGACAGGGTAAGAGAGTATATCAGTAATTTAAAACCAAGCCTGGTTATAAACCCGGCAGCATATACAAATGTAGACGGCTGTGAGGAAAACATGGATTTAGCATTTAAAGCTAATTCTATTGGAGCAAGAAATATGGCCATAGCCTGTGAAGAAATAGGAGCTAAGCTTATACATATATCTACAGACTATGTATTTGAAGGAAAAGGAAATATACCCTATAGAGAATATGATAAGCCGAATCCGGTAAGTGTATACGGGAAAACAAAGCTTCTCGGGGAAGAATACATAAAAAGCTTTAGCAGTAAGTATTTTATAGTAAGGACTGCCTGGCTTTATGGATATAATGGCGGAAAATTTGTAAAGACCATTATGAAGGCTGCAACAGATCGGGGAAGCCTTACAGTGGTCAATGACCAGAGAGGAAACCCTACAAATGCAGAAGACTTATGCTACCATATTTTGAAATTAGGAATAACAAAAGAGTATGGCATATACCACTGTACAGGAAAGGGCGAATGTTCCTGGTATGATTTTGCGTGTAAAATTGTAGAATATTCTAAAATTCCCTGCACGGTTAAACCGGTTTCGTCAGAAGAATATAATAGTGCAGCAAAAAGGCCGGCCTTTTCATCTCTTGATAATATGATGCTGAGAGTAACAGTGGGTGATCAAATGAGAGACTGGCAGGATGCACTAAAGTGCTTTATTAATAATTTATAGGAGGATAACATGAAGACATATTTAGTTACAGGAGGAGCCGGATTTATAGGCTCAAATTTCATAATATACATGTTAAATAAGTATAAGGACATAAAAATAGTTAATGTGGATAAGCTTACCTATGCCGGAAACTTAGAAAATCTTAAGGAAATAGAGAATAACCCAAATTATAGCTTTGTTCAGGCAGACATATGTGACAAGGAAGCTATAACAAAGGTATTTAATGAAAATGACATAGATTATTTAGTAAACTTTGCAGCAGAATCTCATGTAGACAGAAGCATCAGAGAGCCGGAAGTATTTGCTAAAACTAATGTGCTTGGAACAGTAAATCTATTAAATGCTGCCAAGGAATTCTGGAAAGA
>JBAXYJ010000259.1:0-3508 GCA_041670885.1 Clostridiaceae bacterium | reverse complement strand
TAAAGGGGCTGTTGCATTAGCGTTTTTTAAAACCGCTATGAACAGCCTTTTTCTTCACTAAAATAACAACTTGTGGATTAAATTTATTCATCTGTGACTTTTTTATTTAAAAATGGGTATAGAAACTAAAGGGTAAGCTTCACCCCATTTTTTTATTTTTTAAGTTCTAAAATTTATGCTGTTTTTAATGGATGAATATAAGAACCACATCTATTATTTTGTATCTTATTATGAAGCTTGTTTACATCGTGTGAAATCCCCAATAAGATACATTCAGCCAGTATATTTTTCTTACCCCGGCATAGGAAACGACGAAATTCCATGTCCTGTTTTATTACACCAAAGGCTCCCTCTGACTGAATACTCCGGTTCATTCTCAGTTCTGTTCCTTCATCACTAATTATCCTTTCTAAGGATTCCTCACGCTTTTCCTTAAATAATTTAGAGACTTCCAGGTGCTTTGTGCGTTCTTCTAATGGGATTTTACTGTTCTTGGCCTTGATGCATTTTGATTTCAATTCACAGCCACTGCAATCTTCACATGTATAACACGTCTTTTCGCTTTGGTATCCAGTTTTGCTTTTTGATTTTTTAATGCTGGTAACTTTAAGCTTTTTTTCTTTACTGCAAATATAAGTATCTTCTGCTGAATTATAAATCATGTTTTCTATTCTGCTGATATCTGTCTTATATTTTCGTGTTTTACTGATTTCATAATTTGAAGGTTTGATAAATGCAAGCTGTTCGTGATTATCCAGATACACATAGTTTTCTTCACTTTCGTATCCGGAATCAGTAACAATATTTTTATAAATCCGGTTCTGATTTTCCTTTAAGCTGTTTAGGAATGGAATCAGCATTGTAGTATCTGTACAGTCAGGTCCGGCACTAATCCATACAATATATTCTGCATCTGTACCAAACTGAACATTATAGGCGGGTTTCAGCTGTCCGTTTTTCATGGCATCTTCCTTCATCCGCATGAATGTAGCATCATGATCTGTTTTGGAGAAGCTGTTTCTGTCTCCCATGATGTGGATATACTGATTATATTTTTTTAATCTCTCAAGGTATTCATTAAGCTGTTCAAGTGTTTTCTGAATTACACTTTTTCGTTTACCGGCTCCATGAACAAAAACGATGTTTTCTTCTTTCTGTATCTTTTTCAGTTTCTTACGAAGTTTTTTCAGATGATAAATCTTAATCTGACTTTTATACAAAACTTTAATGCCAAAGTCTTTTTCTGCCTGTAAAATGAAAGCAGGAATTTTATCCATTAGTTTCTTCTGATTCTTCGTTACTGATTTCTTCCAGACAAAGGTGTATTTGTTGGCTACCGCCTCTATCTTTGTGCCGTCAATGAAGAGATTCTCAAGGGAAAGCTCACCGTTGTCTGTCAGAAAGTCTGTCATTTCTGTCATGATTTTTTTGGCAACCGGAGCAAAATGAAGGCTGCGAAATCTGGCGATAGTAGAATAATCTGGGGCTGATATACCTTCAAGAAGATACATGAAATTAATATCCCTTCTGCATGCACTTTCAATTTTACGTGTGGAATAATAATGATTCATGTAACCATAAAACATAATCTTAAGCATCTGCCTTGGGGTTGTACAATTTTCCCTGATACGGGAATAAGTCTGGTACAATTCTGTTAAATCCATCTCCTCTACAACTTGACTTAACAACCTCACAGAATCATCTTTCGGAATTATGTATTCGATATTTAGCGGTAGTTTTAATTGATAAAAACTACCATGGATGCTATAATCTTTATGTGTTAAATTGTTTATTGTCATAATTACATTTTACACCTTTTCCCGGGCTTTTTAGCCTGGGAATCGTATTTTTTGCAGTTAAAAAAAGCTGTTACACTAATTTCTTAGTGCAACAGCCCCTTTTATTAATTAGTATACTATAATAATTCTTCTGAAGCCTTATATGTAAGTCCTAATGAGTCTGCTACAGCTTTATAGGTTACAAAACCCTTATATGTATTTAAGCCTTTAAGCAAAGCAACATCTTCTTTCATTGCCTTTTCTACACCTTTTTCAGCTAAATCTATAAGGTATGGAAGTGTGGAGCCTGTAAGAGCATAAGTTGAAGTTTTTGGAACTGCACCTGGCATATTTGCCACAGAGTAGTGGATAACTCCATATTTTTCATAGCAAGGGTTGTCATGAGTTGTAACTTTGTCGATTGTTTCAACGGAACCACCCTGATCAATAGCCACGTCAACTATAACAGAACCTTTTTTCATAGATTTTACCATACTTGAAGTAACAATTTTTGGTGCTTTAGCTCCTGCAACCAGTACAGCACCAACCAGCAGATCTGCCTTTTTACACATATCTGCCACGTTATATTCATTACAAACTAATGTGGAAACTCTTCCGCCGAATATATCATCTATGTATGCAAGTCTACTTTTATTAATATCTAATATTGTAACTCTTGCCCCTAAACCAACAGCCATTTTAGCAGCGTTTATTCCTACCATGCCGCCGCCTGCAATTACTACTTCGGCAGGAAGTACTCCGGATACACCGCCAAGCAGCATTCCGCAGCCCCCATTATATTTTTGCATCAGATAAGCACCAACTTGTATAGACATTCTGCCGGCTACTTCGCTCATAGGTGTCAAAAGAGGAAGGCTGCCATTTTTTAATTGAACTGTTTCATAGGCTATACCAGTGATTTTTTTATCCAATAGTGCTTTAGTTAAGGATGGATTTGGAGCTAAATGAAGGTAGGTGAAAAGAGTTTGACCTTCCTTAAAAAGATTGTATTCTGATTCAAGAGGTTCTTTTACTTTAACTATTATATCTGAACCATTAAAAATATCTGTATTTTTATCTAAAATTTCTGCACCGGCTGCTATATAATCAATATCTTCAATACCGCTGCCAAGGCCAGCTGATTTTTCAATTATTACTTTATGACCTTTAGATACCAGGGCATGTACACCTGCTGGAGTGATTGCAACTCTGTTTTCGTTATTTTTTATTTCCTTTGGTATTCCTATTATCATTAATATACCTCCAATATTCCTATTAATCTGTTTTTTCCTGTATACTTACAGAATAGCTGTTTTTAATAGTAGACAGGGTAACGGTGGTCTTTGTTTTCATAACACCGGGAACAAGCTTGATTTTATCAAGAATTATCTCTAAAGTTTCAGTGTTTTCAGTGATTATCTTTAAAGAATAATCAAAATCCCCGGCTAAATAGTGGCATTCAATTATCTCATCTTCTCTGTTAACAAACTCAATAAATCTATCAGCAAATTTAGGGTTATCAAGGCTTACCAACATTATTGCAGTTAAAGATTTATTAAGCTTTTTAGCATTTAATATTATTGTATACTTTTCAATTATTCCTGATGCATCCAGCTTTTTTAATCTGTCACTTACTGCAGGTATTGACAGATTAATCTTGCGGGATATTTCAGAAGCAGTCATTCTTGAATTTGATTGTAATAATTTAATTATTTTAATATCGATATTAT
>JBAXYJ010000258.1:0-3557 GCA_041670885.1 Clostridiaceae bacterium | reverse complement strand
TCAATAGAATATATATCATGATGGGGGGGCGGTGATATTAATGATATTCCAGGCGTTGAATGTCTTGTTCTTCCAATAGCCTCATCTACCTTTTTACCAGGCAGCTGTCCGCCTTCTCCAGGTTTTGCTCCCTGAGCCATTTTTATCTGAATCTCATCTGAATTTACCAGGTATTCAGTTGTTACTCCAAAACGTCCGGAGGCTACCTGTTTTATAGCACTTCTCTTTAAATCTCCATTCTCATCCCTTACAAATCTTTCTCTTTCTTCTCCGCCTTCTCCTGAGTTGCTCTTTGCTCCCAGCCTGTTCATAGCTATTGCTATAGTTTCATGCGCTTCCCGGCTAATAGAACCAAAGGACATGGCACCTGTGCAGAACCTTTTTATTATTTCACTGACAGGTTCTACCTCACTTATATCAATTGAAGGAGTATCTTTAAATTTCAAAAGTCCACGGAGTGTGCATGGGTTATCTTTTTGATTATTAATAAGCTCTGCAAAATCCTTGTAAGCAATATAGTCATTATTTCTTACTGCTGACTGCAGCTTTAATATAGACTGAGGATTAGACAAATGGAATTCTCCGTCTTTTTTATATGAATAGTACCCGCCGGATTCTAATCTGGCAGCTGGATTTGACAGGTTAAATGCATTTTTATGCCTTATAATTACTTCTTTAGCCACAGAATCAATGTCAATTCCGCCTATTTTTGAGGAAGTCCCTGAAAAATACTTATTAACAAAATCATTAGAAAGTCCTACTGCTTCAAATATTTCTGCAGCCTGATAGCTTTGCAGCGTGGATATTCCCATCTTTGATAATATTTTCAATAGTCCCTCTGAAAGAGCTTTTACATAATTTTTTTCAGCCTCTTCTTCTGTTATGTTTTTTAGATCACCATTTTTCAGCATTAGTCTGATAGATTTTATTGCCAGGTATGGGTTTACGGCAGTTGCTCCATAACCTATAAGAAGAGCTATATGCATTGTTTCTCTGGCTTCTGCAGTTTCAACTACTATAGATATCTTAGTTCTTGTCTTTTCCTTAATAAGGTAATGATGAAGGGCAGAAACAGCAAGTAAGCTTGGAATTGGTGCATCATAAGCATCAACATTTCTGTCGCTGAGCACAATTATGTTATACCCTTCCTTAATTTTTGAAGAGGCTCTTTCACATATCCTCTTAATTTCGTTTTTAAAGCCTTCAATTCCGGTATCATATTTAAATGTCATTGGAATTGTTATTGATTTAAAGTCCTTACTTCTAAGTCTTACTATTTTATAAAGCTGCTCATTAGTAAGTACCGGAGTCTCTATCTCTATAATCGAATTATCATCAGGCTCCTTATTTAGAAGGTTCTCCTGAGTCCCGATAAAATTAACTAAAGACATAACGCTTTCTTCCCTGATGGAATCAACAGGAGGATTTGTAACCTGAGCAAAATGCTGCTTAAAGTATGAGAAAAGAAGCTGAGGCCTGTTAGATAAAACAGCCAGCGGTGCATCATTTCCCATAGATCCTAAAGGTTCCTTTCCTGTTGTTGCCATAGTTCCAAGTATAAGGTTAAGATCCTCTAAGGTATATCCAAAGCTATTCTGATTTTCTTTTAAAGATTCTTCATTTATCTCACTCTTTTGATAAGTTCCCGGCAGCGAATTAAGTGTAACCTTATTTTTTTCCATTATATCTATATAAGGCTTCTCTGTACAAATATTTTTCTTTATCTCATCATCAGGTACAATTCTGCCTTCCTTTGTGTCAATTAAAAACATCTTTCCCGGTTTTAGCTTTCCTTTTTCAGATATATTTTCAGCTCCGATTCCCAGGACTCCTGCTTCCGATGCTAAAACAACAAGTCCATCTTTAGTTATTGAATATCTGGCAGGTCTTAGTCCATTTCTGTCAAGTACTGCTCCTATCTGAACTCCGTCAGTAAATGCTAAAGCTGCAGGTCCATCCCAGGGCTCAACTAATGAGCTGTGGTACTCATAAAAAGCAGTCTTGTATTTGGACATAGCATCATTATCCTTCCAGGTTTGAGGAACCAGCATCATAATTGAATGGGCTAAGCTTCTTCCATCCTGAACAAGAAGTTCTAAAGCATTATCAAGAGAGGCTGAGTCACTTCCTCTTGGATTTATTATTGGAAACAGCTTTTTAAGTTCATCTCCAAAAATGTCTGACTTTAATACACCCTCTCTGGCATTCATCCAGTTTCTGTTTCCTTTTATTGTGTTTATTTCTCCATTATGGGCAATATACCGAAAAGGCTGAGCTAAATCCCAAGTAGGAAAGGTATTCGTAGAATATCTTTGATGAACCAGGGCTATAGCTGATTTAAAATTAATATCATTAAGATCTAAGTAATACTCTTTTATCTGCTCTGCCAATAGCAATCCTTTGTATACTATTATACTGCTGGAAAGACTGCAGATATAAAAATACTCAGCATTTCTGTCAACTAATTTTTTTACTTCTTCTTCTGTAATCTTTCTTATTATATATAGTCTTCTTTCAAATTCAGCCTGATCCATATTTTCAGCCTTTTCTATAAATATTTGTCTTATAGTAGGCTCTGTACCCTTTGCTGAATCACCTATTGTCTTATTATCAACAGGTACATCTCTCCATCCAAGCAATTTCTGCCCTTCATTCTCGATAACTCTTTCCATTATTCCTTCACAGTGAAATCTATAAGCGGGCTCCTTTGGAAGAAAGATCATACCTATTCCATAACTAAAAGCCTCAGGAAGCTCTATGCCCAAATTATCACAATTTATTTTAAAAAACTCGTGAGGTATCTGAGTCAATATCCCTGCTCCATCTCCTGTTTTAGGATCAGAACCAACTGCGCCTCTATGAGTTAAGTTAATCAGTACTTTAAGTCCTTTTTTAACTATATCATGAGTTTTATCTCCCTTAATACTTGCAACAAAACCAACCCCACAGCTGTCCTTTTCATCCTGAGGATCATATAATCCAATTTTTGATGGGAAGCCAACACTATTTGCCATACAAATACCTCCTTGCGTAAAAGTATTTATATTATATATCAATTTAACATAAAATGAAAGAATGAAATTATAGTAATTCATTTTTTATTCAATTGTTTTTTATTGATATCCTTTACATGCTGTATTTGGTAGTCTTCATATTCATTTATTTTATAAGTTGTTTCCAACTCCTGTTATAATGATAAAATTAATAATTATTTCATATATATGTATTCCATAAATGATATAATAAATTGTTTATAGGGGGCTAACGCTATGAAAAAAAAGATAAAACTTGCAGATTCTGTTTCTAATACCATAAGGCTGCTGCTTATATTTGCTGCAATATACAGTTTAATAACTAAAAATTATATAAACACTTTTACTTCCGTTTTTACACTTTTTCTTACTTTTCTTCCATTTATAATTGCTAGAAAAGAGCATATTAAGCTGCCTCCAAGTTTTCAGATAGTTATTATTCTTTTTATTTTTGCAGCTCAATACTTAGGAGAGATGAATGACTATTACCTGAAATTTTGGTGGTGGGATATCATGCTTCACACT
>JBAXYJ010000257.1:0-3567 GCA_041670885.1 Clostridiaceae bacterium | reverse complement strand
TTTCCCTGCATGGCAACTATTCCGTCTAAAATAGCAAAGGAAGTGTTAACTACTTTGTTTAAATCAAGAAGCATCTTACTGAAGTTCTCTGCCTCAGGAACCCTGGTGTGAAAAGATGCTTTTGAAGTACCTATCACGCAGCCAAACTGATTCTTTATGGCACCTGTATAATGAGCCATAGCGTGAGTCTTAATTCTTGGAAGAGTTATAAGTACGTCTGATTCATAGGCTGCCTTAGATACATTCCATGACTTAATAAGCAGAGAATCATCAAGTCTTACATGAATCTCTTCTTTAAATTCATCAAACTTGACTCCATATTTATCCGCAACCTCCATAAGACCTATCTTTAATGCTGCCCTTTTAGAGTCTCCGAAACCAGGAGAGTCTCCAAAGCTTATATTATCTGTGAAATCTTTTAATATCCTGATAGCCGCTTCAAATACTACAGGGCTTGTAACAACAATAGAGTCCCTGGCCTCTGCGCTCAGCATGTTTGGCTTTAAAAGCAGCTTGCTGTTATAGGGTATCAGACTTCTTATAAAGCTGTCACCGCCTAATAAATCAAAGCCTTCTCTTATCTTTTTTTCAACTAAATCTAAATCATAGCTATCACATTTTAATAATGCAACCTTTCCCATGTCTTCTCCCTAACATATTACATAGTTCTAATCTGTAACTAAATATTTTTTTTCTTCCAGCTCTTTAATTATTCTTGCCATAATTTCTTCATTTTCTGCCTCTACAGTATGAAGATGAACGCCTTTAGTTAATTTCATTAAAGGCTCAGCCATACTTTTATTCATCTTATTAATGAAGTTTATAATATCAAACTGAGTTTTTATCATTAGATTCCCTTTAATCTCCCCATAAAGAGGGTGCTCAACTATTACATCCTTAACTATACCCCCATACTTAATAATGGTGCTTAGCTCCTCCTCTATCTGATTCTCATCATGTTTTAAAGCAAGTACTCTTTCTACTCCTGCTTCTCTTTTATCTTCAATTATATACCCTGATGGAGTAGCTATTATTTTATTACCGGAAGCTCTAATTATGGCTATGTCTTTTACAATAATCTGCCTGGTAACGTTAAGCTCTTCCGCTAAATAGCTTCCCTTTATAGTTTCATTGCTTTTATTTAATTTGTTTAATATTACTTCTCTTCTTTCTTTTGAATTCATAATATCACCTAATACATATCATCAAATTTTCTTATTATACTTAAATCATCACTGGATATGTTTTTATTGTGATGATTTTTTACTATAAATAATATTCTGTTATTATATCCACTATTCTTAAGTATATCATATCCTATTTGTCCATGGTTATAAAATATATTAATACTTTTATTTATGGTAATTTTTTTTAATTTTCCTTTTGTAAGATGATCTAGTACAACCAGCAGAGATTTTTGAGTAATGTTTATATGATATTTAGTTTTTCCAATATCGTGAAGAAGAGCGGCTACTACCAAATCTGGATCATTTTTAAATTCTTTTTCTACAGCCTGAGCCACAAGAATGGAATGCTTTTTCTCATACTTTGATAGTTTAAGGAAAACATATTTTATATTATTATCTAATTTTTTATCTATGTATTCTATATCCTGACAGCTCAACGAAGAAAATAAATAAATCAGAAATTGTCTTATTCTTTTAATCATAACCAGCTCCCTTAGCTAATTTCCTTAATTAATATTATACCAGCAAAATTGTCTTTACAAGGTAATTTTTACGTATTAGTATATACATGTACGGAGGAATGGATATATGAGACTTAAGATAAAAAAGCTGCCAAATCTGGAGTACAATTTATACATTAATAACATAAATGGAATACTTCAGGCTTTATCATTAAACTTAGTTGTGCCTTATGCTTCAATTTATACAAAAAGACTTGGCGGAGGAGACAGAGATATAGCACTTCTTAATTCCTATCCTGCTGTATTTTGTTTATTTGCTGTTTTTTTTGGAACATATTTATATAGAAAATTTAAAAACAAGAAAAAAATTACTTCTATTTTCTTTTTACTAAGTAGAAGCTTTTTTTTGGTTTTTATTTTTATTCCATTTCTGCCCACAGCATTTCAGCCAGGCGCCTTTGTTCTTTTATATGGTATGATGAATTTTCCAAACTCTATAGCAACCATGGGCTGGCAGTCTTATATCGGAGATTTATTTAACGGTAATTGGAGAGGAAGGGCATTATCTAAAAGAAGTACTCTTTCAACCATGTCAGCTCTAATTGTTACCTTTACAGCTGGAAATATACTATACTATATTCCAAAAACAAATTCTGACAGAATGAGGTTATATCAGATATTTTTTATAATAGCTTTTGTAATAGCTATATTTGAAGTCTACAGCCTTTCAATTCAGCACTTAGATAAACACAGTGTTCAGGTAGAAAAGGTAACACCGCTAAAGGATAAAAATTCCTTAGTTAAGCTTAAAGAAATTTTAAAAATGTTTAAAAAAAATAAACCATTTCTTGATTTCTCTTTATGCGTAATATTTTTTCACTTTACCTGGCAAATGGGATGGCCTATATTTTTCACCTTTGAATATGATGTATTGCACAGCAATGAGTTCTGGACATCAATAGTAAGTACTTCATCCTGCATATTCCAGGCAGTTACTTATATTTTATGGCAAAAATATTCTGAGAAAAAAGGAAACAGTTTATTAATTTTCTACGCTACCATGCTTATGGCATTTACACCATTTATTTATCTGATATCAAAAAGTATGCTTAATGTGGCTCTCCTAAGCGTAGTTTCAGGAAGTGCTGTTTCAGGAGTAACTCTTCTGCTTTTAAATAATTTATATGAGGTAGCGCCGGATTCAGACAGAACAACGTATATTGCCCTTTATACTATAATAACCAATATTACACTGATGTTTGCCCCTATTCTTGGAATGAAGCTAAAAGCCGCTACTAATATATATTTTGCTTTATTAATAGTTGGTATTTTAAGAATTCTTGCATCAATTGCTTTTTACTTAAGGTACAAGAAATACAAAAAGCTTTTACTTAAGAAATCAGCTATAGTTTAAGTACAGCGTAGTTGAATCAGTAATGCCAGGAGCTCATGAATTATATTGGTAAAGTAGAATATATTCATACAAATAATCGGTATTTAGATGAATATAGAAACTAGACTAATCTTTGATTTATTTACTATATAAGATTTTATAGAAGTCTATTAACAAGTATTTATAGGCTTCTATTATTTAATTTTAAATAAAAAAAAGAAGGTATATACCTTCTTTTTTATGGTGGAGATAAAGAGACTCGAACTCTTGACCCCCTGCTTGCAAGGCAGGTGCTCTCCCAACTGAGCTATACCCCCGTATGGTGGACCTTCAGGGACTCGAACCCCAGACCGACCGGTTATGAGCCGGTTGCTCTAACCAACTGAGCTAAAGATCCAATACAATAACCTGGCGATGACCCGCTCTCCCACAGGGCTACCCCTGCAGTACCATAGGCGCTTTGAAGCTTAACCTGCGTGTTCGGAATGGGAACGAGTGTTGCCTTCAAGCCATAGTCACCAGATTC
>JBAXYJ010000256.1:0-3595 GCA_041670885.1 Clostridiaceae bacterium | reverse complement strand
ATGCATGGTATGTGCCCAATGATGGGGATGCAGGGCATGAATCCAATGATGGGAATGCAGGGCATGTGCCCAATGATGGGGATGCAGGGCATGAATCCAATGATGGGAATGCAGGGCATGTGCCCAATGATGGGGATGCAGGGCATGAACCCGATGATGGGAATGCAGGGTATGTGTCCAATGATGTGGATGCAGGACATGAATCCTATTATGGAAATGGAAGACATGTATTCGATGATGGAGACTGATGAATAAAAAGCGCTTAGATTTTGTAAAAAAGAATTTTAAGGGAACCCCAAAATTAATGGAGTTCCCTTAAAATTACTATGTTATTAACATTATTCGTGAACCTATATTTTAAATTATAGAAGGGCATTAACTTAATCGTCTGTTAATTAAAATAATCAAGTGCTATTTTAACTCCCTGTCTGGCATCACTTGCATAAAAGTCTGCACCTATCATCTTTGCATAGGAATTTGTAAGAACAGCGCCTCCCACCATTATTTTGCAGTCAACATTATTTTCGCGGAGAAGCTTAATTGTATCTTCCATATTTTTAACTGTAGTTGTCATCAGTGCACTTAAGCCCACCAGCTTTATATCTTCTTCTTTTACCTTTTTTAATATTTCTTCAGCAGGCACATCCTTACCCATATCGATTACCTCAAAACAGTAATTTTCAAGAAGTACCTTAACTATGTTTTTGCCTATATCATGGATGTCGCCATAAACTGTGGCCAGCAGGATTTTACCTTTGCTTATGTTTTCTTCCTTATTATCTATCATTTTTGATTTAATAACTTCAAAGGATTTTTTAACTGTTTCAGCAGACTGTATCAGCTGAGGCAGAAAAATTTCACCGCTTTCATACTTTTTGCCAACTATATTTAAAGAAGGTATAAGATATTTATCAACTATTTCCATGCTGCTGATTTCAGAGAGCATTTCTTCAGTTTTGGCTGCTGCCAGATCCTTCATTCCGGATATTATAATTGAGCTTAAATCCAGACTTGAGGGGGCAGGGGCTGCCACAGTTTTATCTTTAGCATCAGAATATGTGCTGATAAATTCCTTTGCCTGCTTATCATAATTCCAAAGCACATTAAATGATTTTACAGTTTCAATCATAACTTCAGACAGCGGGTTTAGTATTGGAAGGTCTAAGCCGGCAGTTAATGCAGAGGATAAGAATACTCTGTTTAATAGCTCTCTTTTTGGAAGTCCGAAGGATACATTACTTATACCCAGGGCAGTTTTTACTCCCAGTTTTTCCTTGACAAGGGAAACTGCTTTTATTGTTTCCTTTACTTCTTCCTGCTGTGCAGATGCAGTTAAAACTAAGCAGTCAATTATTATATCATTTTTATCTATTCCATAGGATTCAGCAGTTTTTATAATCTTTTCTGCTATCTTTAACCTTTCTTCAGCTTTTTCCGGAATTCCACTGTCGTCTAGTGTGAGCCCTATGACGCAGGCTCCATATTTTTTAACGATAGGGAATATTTCCTTCATGGATTTATCTTTTCCGCTGACTGAATTTATTAGAGGTTTCCCATTATATATTCTGGCAGCAGCTTCAAGTACATCAGCTCTAGCGCTGTCGATCTGAAGAGGAAGGTCAATTACAGACTGCAGCTTTCTTATGGTTTTTATCATAACTTCCATTTCATTTATTTCAGGAAGACCTACATTAACGTCTAGGATATCAGCGCCGGCATCCCTCTGGTTAATGCCTTCTAAAAGAAGCTCATTTAGATTGTTTGCTCTAAGGGCTTCTTTAATCTTCTTTTTCCCTGTAGGGTTAATTCTCTCACCTATAATTTTTATCCCATCACCGATAAAAACTGATTCTGTGTTAGAGGTTATGCAGGTTGTTTTCTTAAATTTTCTTTCGCCGGCTTTTATATCAGAAAGTGCAGCTTTAACAGAACTTATATAATCCGGATTTGTGCCGCAGCAGCCTCCTATTATTGTTACACCGGACTCTGCCATAAGCTTTATGTATTTTATAAATTCATCTATTCCAACAGAAAATAAAGTTTCACTGCCATTTACCTTTGGCAGACCTGCATTTGGCTGAACTATTACTGGAATTTTTGAATATTCCAGTATAGTATTTACTAAAGGCAGCATTTCTACAGGCCCTAAGGAGCAGTTTATACCAACAGCATCTATGTTTAATCCCTGAAGTACATTTACCATTGTTACGGCGTCTGTTCCTGTAAGTGTCCTTCCGTCATTTTGAAATGTCATGGTACAAATTACCGGAAGGCAGCAGTTTTCCTTGGCGGCAAGTATTGCAGCCTTTGCCTCATACAAATCCGACATGGTTTCAATAAGAATCAAATCAGCTCCGGAGGCAGCTCCTATTTTAACCTGCTCGGCAAAAAGGCCATAGGCTTTTTCAAAGGTCAGGGTTCCGCAGGGCTCCATAAGCTGACCTATTGGACCTATGTCTAAGGCAACATATTTATCACCGGCTGCCTTTCTTGCAATTTTTACACCTTCAGTAATTATTTGTTCTAAAGTATAATTGTAAGCTTTTAATTTTTGAGAATTTGCACCAAAGGTATTTGTGGTTATTATATCTGCACCGGCATCTATATAGCTTTTATGTATGCTTTCGATTATTTCAGGATGGGTAATATTATAGCTTTCCGGAAGCTCTCCGGATTTTATTCCATATCTTTGAAGCATCGTTCCCATTGCTCCATCAAATATAAGTATTTTTGAAAAATCTATTTTACTCACTAATGTAATCACTCCTTCTATATTCACAGTTATTTTTATTACAGCTTAAGCAGTTTGGTTTTACATCACAATTTTTAGGCTTTTGAAATCCGATAAAAGCAGTAACGGATTTGCGGGGAATTAATATACAGCTTTCAGTGGCTGTAAGTCCAATCTTTTTATATGCATCTAATATATTTATTATTTCAGGCTGAATTTCAATACTTAAGTCTCCATAGCCGGGACTGAATCTGCCGGTTATATTAAAACCTAACGTTTTTGCATACTCTTTTATTTCTTCTTGAGCCATATCACAGAGAGACTCAATGGCAGCTGTTGCACAGGAGTCCATTACTAATGCCTTAGATAGATTCAGATTTGAATAAATTGATATCTGCCTGTCAGCTTCAATTCCTAAGGTTGCGGCCATTACTGAACATTTGCTTGAAAACTTCAGATGATTTTTTATATTTTTACCCTTTAAAGAAAGGGTGGTATTTAACAGGTTTACTTGTTCTTGCTCTTTTTTTATATCAAATATTTTGTATATATATTTAGGCTTGGATATTTTCATCATTTCATCTATGCATTCATCTATAAGATCAGATGTCTGCTTATCTGCACTATTGTTTTTATAACCTAAGTATCTTAATACTTCTTTTTTATCAATATCCATACATGCCCTCGCAAAATTTATATTAGTATTATAATATACTTAGATTTAGATTCAGGCAACAGAAAGCTAAGTTGTAAAATGAAATGACCGAACCACAAAAAAATAAAGACTCAAGAGAAAAACTCTAGTACAATGTTAAGTGACAAAACAAAACAAAAAAGTACAGGAGGATTTCAAATGAGTCAATT
>JBAXYJ010000255.1:0-3607 GCA_041670885.1 Clostridiaceae bacterium | reverse complement strand
TATCTGATGCCTCTCATGAGCTTAAAACGCCTATAACCTCAATTCATGGTTTTGCAGAGGTACTAGAGCTAGGTGCAGCTAAAGATGAAAAGCAGCTGCAGACATCACTTACGGCCATTATGAATGAAAGTGACAGGCTTACCAGGCTTGTTAATAGTCTTCTTTTACTGAGCCGATTTGACCAGAATTATCAATTAGAGATGAAAGCTGAAAATTTAAGTGAAATATTAAAGGAAATTCAGCCTCAGCTTACAGTGATGGTGCAAAAAAGAAAACTTGAATTAGATATCGAAAATGATATATTTATAAAAGCTAATAAGGACCAAATAAATCAAGTAATATTTAATCTGGTTCAAAATGCTGCTCGCTATTCCCCTGAGGAAAGCGGCATTATTAAAATATCACTTAATTCTATATTGAAGGAAAATATAAGGTATGCCAAGCTGACCGTTGCAGATAATGGAATAGGCATACCTGAAGAAAATATCAGTTCAATATTTAACAGGTTTTACAGGGTTAATTCCCACCGGGCAAGAAGCCAGGGAGGCTACGGTTTAGGGCTTTCAATAGTCAAATCCATAGTTGAAGCCCATAGAGGTGAAATTTCAGTTATAAGCAAATTAGGAAAAGGAACAAATTTTACAATTCAATTTAAAATATTGGAATAATTTCGAGGAAGCATTCTTCCTCTTTTTTGTTTGAATTCTCAGCAAACTCTCAGTATTTATTCAGCTTGATTTAAGGCTGATGTTATATAATAAATATAAGTCAAATCAAGAGGTGATTTTATGAATCAATTAATATATGGAAGCATTCTCATCCTGATTTCTATAATTTTAATAATTTATATTACAGGGAAGAAAGAAATAAGTGAAGCTGAGAGAACATTCTTTGTTCTAGGTACTTTAGTGAACTTAAATGCTTATGGGGAAAATGGAGAAAAGGCAATAGAGGAGGCTGTAAACAGACTTAATCGGTTAGATGATATGTTTTCTGCCTTTAAGATAGAGAGTGATATAGGAAAAATAAATATAAATTCCGGAGATAATCCTCAAAAGGTAAATAGAGAGACTCTGGAGCTTCTTAAAAAATCAAAAAAATACAGTTTTTTATGCGAAGGTGCTTTTGATCCTACCATAAGGCCTTTAGTCCAGCTTTGGGGTATCGGTAAAAATAAAGATTATATCCCTGATGACAGTAAAATCAAAGAAAAAATTAGACTGGTAAATTATGAAGATATAGAAATAAATGAAGAACAATCCACAGTAAAATTAAAAAGGAAAGATCAGGCTGTTGATTTAGGAGGTATTGCAAAAGGATATGCAGCAGACGAAATAAGAGATATATTTGCTAAAAACAAAATAAAAAGCGGTTTAATAGATCTGGGAGGAAATATATTTGTTATCGGGAAAAAGATAGACAAAAGCTCCTGGAAGGTTGGAGTTCAGGATCCTTTCAAAGATAGGGGCCAGTATGTAGGAATATTAAATGCAGCAGATAAATCCATAGTTACTTCCGGCTATTATGAAAAATTTTTCGAAAAGGATGGAGAGCGCTATCATCATATTATTAATCCAATAACCGGCTACCCTTCCGAAAGTGAAATAATAAGTGCTACAATAGTATCAGATAATTCCATCGACGGGGATGGCCTATCTACCGGTATATATATCCTTGGAATAGAAAAAGGATTTAATATAATAGATAATATTAAAGGAATTGATGCGATCCTTATAACCGAGAATAAAAAAGTATATATTACACCGGGTATTAAAGATAAATTCATGCTAACAAATGAAGATTACAAAGTAATAATAAAGGAGATTTAAAATGGCGAAAAAAATAAGCAAAATTCAAATATTTAGGCATCTGGTTCAGATAATTCTATTTTTTCTGCTGCCGGGACTATACATTATGGCTTTCAGTGAGCTAAAAGGTATATATCAGATGATATTAAAGGGTAATTTCAACTTTATACAAGCTTTTCCCGGTATATTTGAATTGGTAACAGTATTATTAATGACAATACTTTTAGGCAGGTTTTTCTGCGGATGGGTTTGTGTATTTGGAGCCTATAACGATTTAATACATGAGATATCAAAAAATGTTTTTAAAATAAAGTTTAAAGTAAACAAAGAATTAGATTTTGTTTTAAAATATTTAAAATATTTGGTTCTGGCAGTTATCCTGGTATTTGGCTGGACCTTTGGCAGCAGCATATTAGGAAGCTTCAGCCCCTGGGAAGCCTTTGCCCAGATAACAGACATTTCTCTTGTTTTATCAGATTTTGCTGTGGGCTTATCGCTTCTTCTTTTAATAACAATTGGAGCTATGTTTGTTGAAAGATTTTTCTGCAGGTATCTGTGCCCTCTTGGTGCTGTATTTACTATTATATCTAAATTAAGTATATTTAAAATAAGAAAGCCTAATGATAAATGCGGGAAATGCAGAATATGCACTAATAACTGCTCCATGGGAATCCCTCTTTATAATGTAAACTCAGTCCGTGGAGGAGAATGTATAAACTGCTTAAAATGTATAGAAGTATGTCCAAGTAAAAATACATCAGCAAATATTGTGGGCAGCGATGTTAACTCTGGTTTAGCAGGCTCAGCTGCTATAGCTGCTTTTGCCGGAATGTATGCTTTAAACGGCTCAGCTTCTAAAGTATTAATAAATAAGGGCTTAGCTTCAGCTTCTTCAATTAGTACATCAAGTACGCAAGCTAATTATTCAAATTATAAAGATGGAACCTATAAAGGACAGGGAACTGGCTTTAGAGGAGGTACAACTTCAGTATCAATAACAATAAAAAGCGGTAAAATAACCAGCATCGAAACTTTATCAAATCAGGATACTCCGGACTTTTATCAAAGAGCTTCCGGTACTGTAATAGATGAAATTGTTTCATCTCAGTCCACATCAGTAGATACAGTATCCGGTGCTACTTTCTCAAGTAATGGAATAATAGAGGCAGTTAATGATGCTTTAAACAATGCTTTGGCAAGTTCTGCAGCTTCAACTTTAGAAAGCACAAGTACTTCAAACACTGCAGCAATTGATGCTTCAAGTGATTCAGCAAGCGAAGTTAGTTCATCTTCTGAAACTGAAGTATCAAATTCAGAGAATACAGTAAGTGAAACTGCTGATACATCCTCTCAGGAAACCGGTTCCAGTTCATCTAAAAAAACTAAATATAAAGATGGAACTTATGAAGGAGAAGGAACTGGCTTCAGAGGAGGTACAACTACAGTATCTGTAACTGTAAAAGGCGGTAATATTACAAGTATTAAAACTATCTCAAATCAAGATACTCCGGAATTCTACGAAAGATCCTCAGGAACCGTAATAGATGAAATTGTTTCATCTCAGTCCACATCAGTAGATACAGTATCCGGTGCCACCTTTTCCAGCAGAGGAATAATGGAAGCTGTGGAAAGTGCATTAAGCAAAGCAATTTAGGCAAATGAAGAAATTGCACAATTTATGAATTAGCTTTTTCAGCTTAAAAAAAAGATACCGTTACTTAATCCATAAAATTAAGTAACGATATCTTCTTACTATTTTCTAATATTCAGCACATCTAAATTAAGTTTTTTTGTAGATG
>JBAXYJ010000254.1:0-3616 GCA_041670885.1 Clostridiaceae bacterium | reverse complement strand
TATCCACATTGCAATAAGCAGGTATAAAATCTGATTCAATGAAAAAAGGATTCCAAGATTAGTTAGAGGGTTATCTTTATTTTGAAAATCTACTTTAATTATCTTTGAAATCAAATAGGCCAGAGGCATTAGCGGGGCGGTACAGCAAAAGGTAAATAAATTTTTAGAAAGTATTGGCATATCAGTTAAATGTATTATTAACACAGCTGTCCAAATTATAATGGAAGCTAAAATAAAGTGAATTCCGTTCTTCTGTTTAACAGAACAATCTTTTCTCATTTCTTCTAAATTCATTTTTATTCTCCATCTCCATCCGGATGTAACTCATTATTTACAAGCTGCTGAACTCTTCCAAATGAAATTTCTTTGTCATCGCCGCCTAAGGACAGGAAACTTTTTGCTAAATCCTCCACGGTAGGCTCCAATATTTTCATAAATTGGCCATAAGCAAAATCAAACTTTGGATCATTTTCATCTTGCCCAAAGACAGAATATATAAGCTGTTCAATCATTTGATCCATACCCCACAGCTTTAAATGAAGTAGCTCATGTATGACTAGTGCTTCTAAATTTGTCTGCTTTGGATTATAATTATTTATCATTAATATGGCTTTCCTGTCATCCATATCGATTTTAATATCACCTGTTTTACGCCAATCAGTATTAACAATCTCATATTTAATATCCCAATCACGTAATTTTAAAATGTCCTGCCATTTTCTTAAGTAGCTTTCTAATAATATTTCATCAAATTTCATGCAATAACTCCTCCTGCTTTATAATTCTGTAGCCCTGTCCCACCTTGTTTTATTAAGTTTTTCTTTTTCATAAGCGCAGCTTTCCATATCAACACCATATATATTTGCTAATGCCAGTACATAATACATGACGTCATAAAGCTCTTCATCGATAGTGCCCTTAATACCATCCTTCTTCCCCTGTTTCTTGTTTTTTCTGATAGCTTCTGATAATTCTCCAACTTCTTCTATAAGCTTTTGAAAATATCCATTGCTCCATTCAGGTTCATAATCATTTATTTTTATGTATTCCTGAAGATGTTTTATAGTCAGTTCTTTCATTTTTAACTCCTTTGTAAGTTTTTATATTATACTACTTTTAAAATAAATTATACTACTCCATCTTGTTTAAAGGATATTCAGCATTATTAAAAGGCCACTTTTCTTCCACCCAGCCTTTAATCGTTTTTAAAAGTCTCTTTTCAAGACCATTTCCCAGCTCGCCGGATATGGCCCATAAAGTTACTTCTGCATCTATACCCTTCTTTTCACTTGGATCGATGTATACACAGCCTAAACATCTGCTTTCATCCAGATTTACAACTGTATATGCAAATGCTTTTCTTTCAAGGAATTCATCCTGATGCCTTCGTAAATCCTCCAAATCTTCTTCAATTGTCATTTTTTCTTCCGGCCAGGTATTATTTCTATCCTCCATTGAAACTAAGCTTCTAAGGTGTTCCCTGCTGGACATTACTGCTTCATAATCCTTTCCCACATCATCAACTGTCAACATTCTTAATCTGAATTCTTCTGTTTCCAGTTTTTCAGGAATAATAAAATCATCCGGCACAAATTTTTTCACCATACTAATACCCCCTTAAAATCGCTGGACCCGTACAAGCCACTCTTTAACCAGTGCATTAAATAAATCCGGCTGCTCCAGCTGTAGATTATGTCCGGCTCTGTCTAAAATCGCAAAAGATGCTCTTGAATAATTATCTATAATATTCCAAGCGTCTTTATAGCCTACACAGGAATCCTGCTTTCCAAGTAATATTAAAGAGGGTTTATCGAATTTCTTATATAATTTATCCACATTGAAGGAAAATCCATAACCATTCTGTTGAAGCTCATCTAAAAACTCCTCATTAGATGAGCTGATACCTGATAAAATTTCTTCTTTATATCTTTTATATATCTTTTCACTTTGAACCACTGCAATTGGATTAAAATCTTCAGCTTCTTCTATTGTAAGTTTTGACAGCAAATTTTCATCCTTTACTAAAACAACATGCTCCGGAACATTTCTTCTTTTTCTGTCTGCAATTATGGCAGGACAGATAAGAAGCAGCCCCTCTACCCTTTCCATCATTTTATATACGACTCCCCTGGCTAAGTAACCTCCATAAGACTCCCCTGCCAGAAGAAAATTCTCTCCTGGAATCACTTTATTAATAAAATCAATAACTATATCAAGCATGATATCAGAATTTGTAATCCAGTCTGCACTCTCTGACTTTCCCATTCCAGGCAGGTCTATATATATTCTTTTGTATTTATCTTCCTTCTCAAATACAGGTTCCATGCATCCAATCATTAATCTGTGATCAACTGAATAGCCATGGAGCATAATAATCGGTTTGCCTTCACCTATAATTTCATAATTAATTGATAATCTTTTAATCTTACAGTTCATTTTTTCACCTCTATATTCTTACTTATCCATTTATTAGTCCTGCAGGTTATAAATTCATCCAGTATCTTCTCGCTTAAGTACTTTGATTTATAGTCATAATACTCTGAGTATGAATCAGCAAAACCATGTAGCCCTTCAAACTGATATACCCAAACCTTTTCTTTATTTTTTAATTTATCTATTAAAGGACTAATTTCAAATCCCCTTTCTTTTGAAGGAAAGAAAAAAAGCACAGGGACTTCAGGCTCAACATTTAAATAATCTCTTACTCTGGAACCATAATAACCTATTACTCCGCTGACAAGACCCTTTTCTTCACTGCAGAGCCATGCTGCTGTGACACCAATGCTATAGCCCAGCAAAAATACCTTATCATAATTTCTTAAGTTAGCAGATATATAATTTAATACCTTTAGTTTAGCATTTTCAAATCCAATTTCATTCATGAAATATGAATATGCTTCTTCTGCTTTATCATAATTAAATGTTTTACCATTAAGTAAATCTATGCAGTAAGTATCATATCCTTCGTTCCTGAATTTATTGTAAATACTTAAAATATGATTATTAATTCCATAAATCTCATGCAATAATACTACTGCTGTTTTTGGTTTGTCCATTCTTTTCACCTGTATAATCTTTCTCTATTAGCTCTATGAATTTTACTATAGCTTTATAATTCTTCCTTTTGGATTATTTTAATTAGTTTTTCTGTACTTATTACAGATAGGGGAATATTAACAAAAATCAGAATAACAACAGAAATTATATCTGAAGCAGTATTAAACGGCATAAATTTAGTCCATAAAAAGCTTAATATTTTAAAGTAAATTAGGAAAAAAACAATGAAGATTCCTAAATAAGATAGTTTTTTTATCATTAATATTACCTCCATTTACTCAAATTTTCTCCAGGTTTTCTATTATAAAATCAGCAAAATCATTATTATTTACTGATTCCTGCTCAAAGTATAGCCAGATTGTCTTTGATGGATAGTAAGTAAAATCATATTTTACTTATTCTATTGTTGTCTATTGATAAACCTTGAATAATGAGGACATATAGTTATTTCTGTTATACCTGCTCCAGTAAAATCGGTTAATCCAATATTATCGTTCATATTCATTTCAAATTCATGAACTAATTCAATTGTTGTACCTAAAACAATACTGCCTGCACT
>JBAXYJ010000253.1:0-3680 GCA_041670885.1 Clostridiaceae bacterium | reverse complement strand
TTGAAACTACCTCAATATTTTCTCCTACAGTAAGATTAGGAATCAAATTATAAAACTGAAATATGAAGCCAATATTTTCCCTTCTGTAATCTGTCAGTTTATTATCACTTAGTTTAGAAACTTCTATGTTGTCAATTGTAACTGTCCCAGAATCACCTCTGTCAATTCCGCCAATAATATTAAGCAGTGTTGATTTTCCTGAGCCGGATGGTCCAAGAATTACCCCAATGCTGCCTTTTTCCAGGCTCATTCCAACGCCCTTTAAAACCTGAGTGGTTACATCACCTGTCTTGTAGCTTTTCTTTACATTCTCCACTTTCAAAAACATTACTTTATTCCTCCCATCATTCCATGTTTTAATAATTCAATCATATCTTTAAGTTCTTTTTCGTATTCTTCAAAAGGCTCATCTATTATGTCCTCTCCTCCATTTCTGGCTCTGTTCATGATATATTCCTTAAATTTAAGGGAAACCGCTGTGATATAAAGGGAAAGAAGTTTATCATCTATATCTTTTCTGATGAAACCATTTTCCTTGCCCTGGCTTATAAACTGAAGCAAGTATTCATCTGAAACCTTCAGCATATATTCCATGGACTCATCCATCAGGTTTCTGTACTTTCCCAGAAATACATCCTGAATAAAGATAACTGCCTCTCGCTCTTCCCTCATTTGAATCATTATATCTCTGGAGCTATTGTATAGAAAATCAAAAATATTAGTGTTTTTATCAGGAACTGTCATGTATTTACTATATTTTTTCATAAGCAGCTCCATGGCCCACTTCAAAGAATACAAAAATAGTTCTTTTTTATTTTCAAAATACTGATACATGCTTCCTTTAGCCACACCTGCATCTTTTGCTATATCTCCAATATTGGCTTTTTCATAACCCTGGCTTGAAAACTTTTTTATGGCAGCTCTCATTATATTCTCTTGTTTTTCTTCATTTAAATTTATAAAGGTTTCCTTTGGCATTTTGTAATTCCTTTCATTTATTTTTATGACTAATAAGTCATATGACTCTATAGTCATATTATATGACTGACAGGTCACAATTGTCAATGGGTAAAAATATAATATTAAAATATTTTGCAGCCTTAGTTTTTTCAATTTATGGTATTACTTTAGCCACTTATGTTATATAATTGTAATTAATGGAAATAATGAATATCAAGGTTAGATTAATAAAAGAGGTGTTTGAATGGGGTTTACAATAGCTATTATATCTTATGTGATATTAGGTATTATTATAGCAGAATCAGCAAGGTTCATAGGGTCAAAGATCTTTAGTTTTTCTGCCGGAGAATCTGTGAGTAGTGAAAGGCCTATGATAGTAACCTTTATCGGAGACATGAATATTTTAGGTGCTATTTTATTAATAATATCTTTATTCCCCAACTTTATGAATAAACTCGGGATTTATATTGAAGTATATCCTATCTATTCAGATGTAATAATAAGAATACTATTTTCCATAATATTATTAATAGTATCTTTGGGATATTTAAGGCTTAAAATATGGAGTTACTATCTGATGGTAATCAGTAATATACTATCTTTAGCAATATGCATTTTTTTATATCAAAAAGGTCAGCACATATATTCTGCCTGCTTTATACCAACATTTTTTAGTTTAATATTTATTTTGCCAACAAGAAGGTACTTTGTTAAAAAGGCTGATTCTGAGTAATTTTATCTACCTAAATGATATCAGGCTTGTAAAATAGCAGAGAAATTTATTCTCTGCCATTAATGCAACATCCACAATATAAATTTGGAATCACACTTTTATACGGGTTTTATGTAACTTAATCACACTTTTATACGGGTTTTATGTAACTTAATCACACTTTTATGTAATATAAGGACTTGCCCATTTAAGCAAGTCCAAATTGTTTTAATCTTTAAATATTTTTATTATTTGAGAACCGTCCCTAAAATTTCTTTTCCGTCTGCATACTTTTCCAATAATTCTTTCCCGTAATTTAAATATTCCTCTAAACCAGCTTCCTCACTGAAAGAAAAAATGCACATTAATATTTCTTCTGCATCATCCGCAATCATGGCTCTTTCAGAATCACTGGTAGGGCTTCCAAAGGCGCCTTCAAAATCCATAAGTACAGGAAGATTTTCAATATTTATAAGCTCCTTGCCTATTCCCTTATACTTGTTACCGATTTTCCCAACACCTAAAGTTACAGGCAGATGGAGATTTTTAATGTTATAGGAACCAACCGGAAATTTAGATTTCAATGATATTAAATTATTAATGTCAACAATATTGTTTATCTTATATACACCTTTCCCCTGAAGTACTCTTCTTATTAATGCTTCTGAAGATAGCCTGTACTTACCCGGAGCTTTACCTAATTTTTTATATGTTTCCCTTCCATCTTTAATTCTGGGTAAGGATGATAATTCTTCAATTTTTATCTCTTTAATTAGTTCATCGCAGTAGCTGTTAATCTCTTTCCAGAGATCCCTTGAGCTTTCTTTAGTATTTACTTTTGCCCTAATTAAGCCCAGTGCTATTTCCGGACAGGCCTTCTTTATTTCTTTGGAAATCACTATATCTGCCATATTAATCGCCTCTTATATGATTTTATCTTCTATAGTAATATTATATCATAGCAAAATTGTTGTATAGACAAAATAAAGCACAGATAAGACCTGTTAAATTTGGACTGTACTGATATTTCATAATTTTATTATTCCATAATAAAGAAGAAGGATAATCTAAAATTGGTTATCCATTTTCTATTTATGATTTATGAAACAATTTCATAGCTAGTGCCAGCATCCCGGAAGTAATAAGGGGGCCTACCGGTACGCCTCCTAAAAAAGCCGCTGCAGCAACTGCTCCTATAATTAGCGAGGGCATCACATCACTATGTCCCCCGGCAGTTAAATATTTTAACCCAACACCACTTAAGTATGTGGTAAAAAAAGAAAGAATTAGAGCCATTATTCCAACCACTGAAAAAAAGTTATTCTTAATATTAATTGAATTTACGCTTCCGTTTGCAATTGGAATCAGTATAGCTGCTGTAAGGCATACCAGTCCTATAAACATGCCTTTTTTCTCCAATAAGGGGAAAATTAGATTTTCAACATGAAGCAGCCGGATAACCAAAAGAAGAGCAATGGCAATCGAAACAGAATCTGCTTTACCAATTATGGAAATGGACAGTAATATTACCAATATAATATTTGTTTCCACAAACACCATCCTAATAACATGTTTATACTAATATTATTATTAAATAAAGTGCACAAATATTATAAATTATCAAAGCATGGGGCCTGACCCTTGTAAAATAATGTTAAATAGCGTCCTGCTTTGATAAGCATGGCGCTATTTTTAACTCGTTTGAGTTGCTATTAATATAACATCATCAATTGAGTATCCATAAATGCTGTCAAAGCTTGAATACTTATTCTTAATCTTTTTATAAAGCTTTCTTGTATATGACATTCTAAAAGGATAGTACTTCTCAATATTTTTGATGTATTCTTCACTATACAGTTTATAATTTTGTGAAATTGCTTCTAAAATAAGATAAACTATATTTTTCTTTAGAAAAACTTTTATTTTATATGATTCTTCTGAAATAAATCCCTCATCTGAATCAATTATTTTATTAGAAAAATCAAAAAGAGCATTTGTGATATTATCT
>JBAXYJ010000252.1:0-3694 GCA_041670885.1 Clostridiaceae bacterium | reverse complement strand
TTATTATATAAAATATTTTAGAACCGTCCCTAATTCAAAAAATACTCAAGAGCTCCATAAGACACAACAGATCTTAGCAGCTGAATACGTTTAGTCTCATCCTCATCAAACCCAGCTACACCATTTTGCAGTAAAAAAGTATGATATCCTCGTTCGATGGCACCATTGTAAGTAAAAAGAACGCAATGCTCTGCGGCAAAGCCACTTACAACAACACAGTCTACTTCTTCCCGCTTTAATATATTATCTAGCTCTGTTTCCCAAAATGCATTACAATAGCTTTTATTTATAAAATGATCCTTTTCCGATATCAATAGTTCATCTATGCACTCAAACCCTTCTGTCCCTGGGCCTCCTGCTTCAATATCCCTGATAATTACAACAGGATAATTTTTTTTGCGGAAAAATTGGCTGACTTCATTAATATATTCTACTGCTTTTTCAAAGGATGCCTTACAAGAAGTAATTTTCTTACAATCTTTTTGCATATCTACTATTAGAAAAGCTGTTTTTGACATATTTCCCTCCTGTTATCTAATTTGTATTTTTTCTATTATGTTTACATTTTAACATTATTAAACATTAATTCCTTGACTTTTTATATAAATCAATAGGAATAAGATTTTCCTATTCCTATTGATAATAAAATAAGTAATACCTGATGTCACTTACCAATCTCTATTTCAGCATCATATTTATCGGCAGGATTTATTTCAATTTCCTCAGCCCAGGTACAGGCTTTAACATCCTTCAGTGTTTTTTGCAGGCAGACACTTTGGCTTTCTGGTATACTGATTTTCAAACTGTTTATTTTATCCTTTAATGAAAGATTTCTTTCTGACTTGTATTTTCTCACGTGACTTATAATCTTCTTAATATTTTCCCCAAAGGATAATATGGCTTCATTTTTATTATCCTTGTCAGATTTCATATTCCACTGCATTTTATGGATGGAAACTGATTTTTCAAATTCTTTATAATATGACTGATATATCTCTTCAGTAATATGAGGTACGTATATGGCGTAAAGCTTTAGAAGCTCCAAAAGAACATTATATAGTGCATACTGGCCGGATAACCTTTCTTTTTCTCCATGTATTTCAGGCTTATAAAGTCTATCCTTTACTATTTCCAGGTAATCATCGCAGAAATCATTCCAGAAGAACTCATCAATCTCATGCTTGGCAAGACCGATTTCATACTGGTTTAAATATTCTGCTGCTGTCTTTTCCAAAACTTTAGCCCTTTCCATTATCCATTCATCAATTGGCAGCAGATCCTCTGGAATTGTTTTATCATAGTCCTGCAGCTGCATAATGCAGAAATTTGCTGCATTCCAAAGTTTAGTTATAAATCTTTTTGATATTTTAAGTTCATCCTCAGTAAACATGGTATCAGTTCCCAATTTAGCACTTGCAGCCCAGTATCTCATTACATCTGCTGAATTTCTTTCTACTAATTCCTTTGGAGAGGAACCTGCGTTATTTTTTGACTTACTTATTTTCTCGCCTTTTTTTGCCAGAACAAAGCCGCATATCATGATATCCTTCCATGGAATTTTTCCAGTATGGACCAGACTTCTTACTATTGTATAAAAGGTCCAGGTTCTTATTATTTCATGGGCCTGTGTTCTTAATCCCATGGGAAGAAGCTTGGAAGTTAAATCTTTGTCTGTATTCCACTTTAAATTAATAAGCGGTGTTAATGATGAAGTTGCCCATGTATCAAATACAGCTGTTTCAGGCATAAATTCTGTGCTTCCACAGCTGCATGCAGATGATGGCTTTGATTCCATTGGGTTTATCGGCAGCTCCTCATCCTTTGCAAATACAGGTTTACCGCATTTGCTGCAGTACCATATAGGAAATGGGATTCCAAAGTATCTCTGCCTTGAAATGCACCAGTCCCATTTTAAATTCTCTACCCAGGTTATATATCTGCTTTTCATGGAAGCTGGATACCAGTTTATCTCATCTGCAGCCTTCAGGTATCTTTCCCTTTCACTTAAAATGTCTATATACCACTGCTTTGAAGGTATTATTTCTATTGGCTTTCCGCACCTTTCATGAGTTGAAACCGTATGTGCCATTACTTCGCTTTTCTTCAAAAGATTATTTTCCTTTAAAAACTGGATAATTCTTTCTCTGGCACTTAAAACCTTCATTTTTCCAATAAAGGGTACATTCTCAGCAATTCTTCCGTCAGCTTCTATAACCTTTCTATAAGGCAGCTTATGCTTTTCGTACCATTCCACATCTGTAGTATCTCCAAAGGTGGCACACATAACAATTCCTGTTCCCTTATCAAGACTTACCTTTTCATCTGAAAGAATTGGTATCACATAGTTATACAGCGGAACTAATGCGGTTTTTCCTATATATTTTGCATATCTTTTATCTTCTGGATTTATAAACAGGCATACGCATCCACAAAGCAGTTCCGGCCTTGTTGTTGCAACTGTTAATTCTTCGCCGCCTGCCAGGAAGGTTATATAATTAAAAGTAGTTTCTATGTCTTTACTTTCAAGTTCTGCCTGGGCTATGGATGTCTGGCAGGTGGTGCACCATAAAACCGGTGACTCTTTAATATAAGCCTTTCCGGACTTTGCCATATCTAAAAATGCCTTTTGGGATATTTTTTGTACCCTGGGGTTAATGGTTTCATACTGCAGAGTCCAGTCAGCACTAAATCCCATGGAAAGCCATAGATTCTTAAATTCTTCTTCATATTTCTTAGTAGTTTTTAAACATTTTTCAATAAACTGGCTTCGTGGAAGATTGGCTGCCCTAATATTTTCTTCTTTTTCAACAAGTCTTTCCGTTGGAAGACCATTGTCATCAAAGCCAAAGGGATAAAATACATTTTTGCCCTGCATTCTTTGAAATCTGGCAATGATCTCAGCCTGGGTATAGGAGAAAATATGTCCTATATGAAGTCTTCCGCTTATTGTGGGGGGCGGTGTATCAATAGAGTAAGTTTCCTTATCACTTTGGAAATCATATTTAAATATATTATTTTCCTGCCAGTAATCCTGCCATTTTTTCTCTGATTCAGCCGGGTTATATTTTTTACTTAACATCGAAATACCTCCAAAATTTATATTTTTCCTCTGCTGCACATTTAGAAGAAATGAGATTGCATAATTCATAATTATATTTCATCTTGAAAAAACAGTGAAGATCCGTTATTTTCAAGATGAATCAGCCCAAGGTAATTATGTAATCTCCATAATAAAAAAAACCTTCATCCTAATATATAGGACGAAGGTCTAACTCCGTGGTACCACCTAACTTTGTACAAGTGTACACTCTCGATATAGTGCAGGCATAAAGCCGATACTATTTCCCTTTTAACAGCGGGAACTCCGTTAAAACCTACTCACAAAAAGCTTTCAGTTTAAAGCTCCAAGGCTACCTTCATTACATCTTTCATGGGAAATTTCCACCCTCATTCCCTCTCTTTATTTCAGTATGTAATTACTCTTCCTCATCAAAGCCTTTACTTATATCGTTAAACACATATTATCAGTATTGCTATATAATGTCAACATCATTATGGGGACGGTTCGAAATTGTTAGATTGCAATATAAAATGTCCAAGATTTAGAGAAAAAATAATGTTAAGCTGGAATGCAGTTTTGTTCTATCATAATAGCTGAAAGACCGCCCAGAATTCTTCTGGGATAATTGTTGAT
>JBAXYJ010000251.1:0-3828 GCA_041670885.1 Clostridiaceae bacterium | reverse complement strand
TCATATATTGGAGCAGTGCGTTAGAAAATCAGATGTAGTTGCCAGAATGGCAGGTGATGAATTTGTAATACTTTTTAGAAGCTGCCCTATTGAAATGGCAAAAGAAAGAATGGGAAGCATAACGGATAAGATATTATCAAAAAATATTGATGGGGTAAATACCAGGTTTAGTTATGGTATATGTGAATACAGCAGCAAGGACAAGCTTACGTTAGAAGAAATTTTATTTTTGGCAGATACCAGAATGTATAACAATAAAAGACTAAAAGGAGTCAAGAGGTAATGAATATAAGACGAATTATACCATTATTAGCATGCTTTATAATGATAGTTCTTATTATTTTAGATTACATATTAATCAGAAAGCCCTATAAATATGCTCTTATTGTATTAATTTTCATTGGAGCATTAGTTCAGACACCTTTGTTTAATGGCATAAGCCGCAGACTGGAATTAATATTTGGAATTGCTTATTTTACAGCCTCCATGGTACTCTTAATCAGCTATGGCATAAGTGAAAAAGAAAGATAAAATAAAAACTGCTCCATTATTTTAATGGGGCAGTTTTGTTTACCGGTTATTCTATTACTTTTCTTACCCTTAGTATTTCAATTATTGCAATTGCTATTATGCCTCCTATTAAAGCGGTTATCAGCTGGGGCAGTCCCATCATTACAGCCAGCTTTGAAAGCATTTTCTTTGGTATATTAAGGCTGAACAGGGTTACCAGTTGTGAAGCTGAAAGGTACAGGAATATGAATTTCAAAACTGAGCCTGAAATCATGCCTGCATATTTCCCGAGTTTGACCCTATCCTTTAATAAACCAAATAATAAAACATAAATTGCGTTTCCGATCATTATGAAGGGAACAAAAGGAGCAAAGGCTGAAGGCAGCTGTCCTACCAGCAGCGCAATCAGTGGTGTTAAAAGACCTACTCCGATTCCATAATAAGTTCCGCAGATATAAGCCGTTAACAGAAGAACAGCATTAACTCCCGGACCTGCAAGAAACTGATTTATAGCAGGAACATTTTTCCCTACAAATATCATTACTACGGCGATAGCTAAAAGCAGTCCGGATCGCACTAAATTTTGAACACCTTTATTATCCATAATATCACCTCCCATCAATTGTTAATTATACTACAATGGAATATTTAATCAACTTATTTTGACCTTTCTAAGCTTAACTATAGGGGCGATACTTTGAGTTATTATTTTCGCTGGAATTCCAACTGCTGTTGAATTACTGGGAACATCTCTTAGAACAACTGCATTTGCACCAATTTTAGATGAACTTCCGATTGTTATTGGCCCAAGAATTTTAGCTCCGCTTCCTATAATTACATTATCCTCAATATTTGGATGCCTTTTACCCTTATCCTTACCGGTTCCCCCTAAAGTTACACCCTGATATATGGTAACATCGTTTCCTATTTCACAAGTTTCGCCTATAACTACACCCATACCGTGATCTATAAATAAGCCTTTTCCAATTTTAGCTCCCGGGTGAATCTCTATGCCTGTCAAAAACCTGGCAAATTGTGATACGAACCTGGCTAAAAAGAATAAATTTTTATTAAACATAAAGTGGCTTATTCTATAGAAAACTATTGCATGAACAGAAGGGTACAACAAGACAACCTCTAAAAAGTTTTTGGCAGCCGGGTCATTTTTCATTACATTATTTACATAATATTTAATATTTTTAAACATTTATTTCTCTCCTTTGAAAAGAGGTAGACTCAAATATTTTTCTCCGCCATCTGGGGCAACTGTAACAATCTTCTTTAGTTTCGGGTATTTATCTGCTATTTTTATTGCAGCTGCTATATTTGCTCCTGATGATATTCCGAGCAGAAGTCCTTCATTTTTGGCAAGCAGCTTAGTGTAATTCATTGCTTCCTCATCAGTTACTGTAATTATTTCATCAACAATACTTTCATCATATAGGTCAGGTACAAAGCCAGCTCCTATACCCTGAATCTTATGCATCATTTGGGCATTTCCAGACAATACCGAGGAATTTTCAGGCTCCATGGCAAAAACAAAAATTTCCTGCCTTTTTTCCTTAAGATACTTCCCAATGCCGGACAGTGTTCCGGAGGTTCCAACTCCTGCTATAAAGGCATCAATATCTGGTATATCATCCATTATTTCTTTGCCGGTTGTTTTATAATGTGACATTGAATTATTTATATTTTCAAATTGGTCCAGTATAACGTAGTTTGGGTTATTAAAAGCCAGCTCTTTCGCTTTTCCTATGGCTCCCTTCATCCCTTTTTCTCCGTCAGTTAACACAAGCTCCGCACCATAGGCTGACATTGCATTTCGCCTTTCCACTGTCATGGTATCCGGCATAATTATGATTACTCTATAGCCTTTTAATGCACCGATTAGAGATAAGGCTATTCCCATATTTCCAGAGGTAGGTTCAACTATTACACTGTTCTTTTTTAACAATCCATTTTTTTCAGCAATTTCTATCATATTAAGAGCAGGTCTGTCTTTTATGCTTCCACCGATATTAAATTTCTCCAGCTTTATATAAATATCAGCGTTAGTACCAAAACTATTTAATTTAATCATTGGTGTATTTCCGATTAATTCTGTTGCACTTTTATAAATCATAATATCTCCTTTCTCAATTTTAATAAAAATAAAAAGCACTGCCATAGAGACAATGCTTATAATCCACCCTAAAACATCAAGTACATACATACTTTATCGCTTTAACGGGCGATTCCGGTGCAGCCTACTTAATTTCGGTGCATAACTCAAAAGGGCACTTCACATAAGCTTTAAGTAAGATTCATTCCACCAAGAGAATCTCTCTCTGTAAATTCCATTTATGCTACTTTCCTTTATCATCGTATATCAGAGTATTTTACTAAGGATTCTTTAATACTATTATATTATATTTTTCAGAAAAGTCAACTATTTTATAGAAACTGTATTTGACGTACTTATTATATTCCACCAGGTATTTCCTATGTTAAATGGAACAACATTTCCCTGGCTGTCTTTTATTACAGTCTGTGAATTAATTGAAGATCTTTCCCAGGTGATTTCTATTGCTTTGCCATTACTTATGAAATAACCTGTTCCCTTGCCAACCAGCTTTATTGACAAATGATTATTGTCTTTTTGAAGAACAATTGAGGTTTTCTGAATTATAAGGTTAGTAACAGCAATTTGATTATTTGTTTCTTTATCAAGACTTGGCTTGCCGTCCATAGATTTATAGTATTTTCCATCCTTAAACTCATAGCTTGTACTGTAATATGAGCTAAGCTTCATGTCAACATTTAAAGCAGCCGTTCCTGTTTGGGTTTCCCAATAATTCTTGTCAAAGGTTAATTTAACAAGAGAAGCAGTTGTATAGCCTTTACTAGTTACAGTGTTAATCATTTTATCTGAGGATGTATACAGATTATGAGGAGCCTTTCTTGTCTTGTCCCTCCAATAGGTTCCGGAGTAGGCAAACTCATTTAAACTCATAAGGCCTTCATTTTTTATCCTGTCTAAGGCCTCTTCACTTCCTCCACAGTGTCCAAAGGGAAGACCGTATTCCTTTGCAATATCTAAAAAGTAAGGTCTGGCACTTCTTACAGGACCAATTTTATCTGTTTTTTTACTTTGAAACAGTGCTATAAATCTTGGTATGCCGCCCTCTGCCATAGTTTCATAAACAATATCTGCGTAGGTAAGACCTGACTGAGGTCTGGCAGCCTTAAGATTTTCTATAATAACAAAATATGGAGTATTTTTTGAATCTTCTTCTGAAACTTCTTCTCCTGTAAACATAGCATAATATTTAGGTGCTT
>JBAXYJ010000250.1:0-3841 GCA_041670885.1 Clostridiaceae bacterium | reverse complement strand
TCTTATTCTATTTCCATAGTTTCTTAAAAAACCTTCCCAATGATCTTCAAGTATTAGTTTTATCTTACTTTCCATATGTCCCTCATTATAATTTTTGTATAGATTAACTTTACCATTTTTTAATGGTGAAAGCCAGATTTCATCAGGCCTCCACCCTTAAATTTTTTTATACTTTCCTATACAATAAAAAAGTATAGATTTTTTATCTATACTCTTAATGGAAATAGCAATATCATTTTACTGCTTTTAAGTATGCAATTTCAAAACAGTTTTTACTTGTTACAATTTCTATTTTATTTAAATCTTTTCTGATGCTGTCAACTTCTTCAGTAATATTGTTCCTAAACTCTGATAAATCATTAGGATGTTCTGCTGCTCCATCAATTTTTTCCTCTAATCTTTTTTGTCTTTCTTCCAGGCCAGTAATTTTATCATCCATGCGCGTTATCTTATCTTTCAGCTCTTTTAAGATGTCTAGTATCTCTTTATCCAAAAATTTCACCACCCATATAATATAAAATAAGATTCATCTATATTAATATTATAACCTAATATACTAAAAACATACGTTCTACATAAAAATAATAAAACCAGATAAACTTGTTCATAACGCCATTTTGCATAAGCTCATACATAAATAAAACTAAATTTTCTGCCGGCAGTGGCTTATTCTGTTTGAACAAATAACTTATAATGTTAATCATAACTGAAAGAGCATAAAGTCCAGCTCAATTAGTGTTTTTTCTTCTAAGTCTCTATATAAACTATCTTCCAACAATTCTTTTGTAATTACTTCATCAAATTTTCTTATAATACAGTTAAAACAAGAGCTATAATAATATAGTTTTCAAAATTATATGAACTAATTGAACCAATATATTCAGCTGTTACTTAGCTTTCTCTCTGCTGCTTTCCTTCTTCTCCAGTCGCTTGTTCACGAATTCTTTAAGTAGGGAATACAAAACTGCAACAGTTGGAACTGCAATAATCAGCCCCAGGATGCCAAAAAGCGCACTTCCCACAACAACCGCAAAGAGAACCCACATTCCCGGCAAGCCGATTGCATTGCCTACAATACGAGGCTGGATGATGTTTCCGTCCACTTGCTGAAGGACAATGATAAAGATCAGAAAAATAAGTACCTTAAACGGATTATCCATAAGAATAATAAAAGCACTTAGGGCTGCACCGATAAACGGTCCAAAAATTGGTATCATGTTGGTAATACCCTGAATGACACTGACCAGCAGCACATAAGGAATGCCCAGGATACTCAAACCGATAAAGCAAATAACGCCCACAACTGTTGAATCTATCAGGGTGCCTTTGATGAAACGGTTAAATGTATAATTCGTGCGGCCGGTTACTTCCATTACAGTACCCATCCATTTCTTTGGTAAAAATGCCTCCAACACTTTCTTTGACTGTCTCTGCAGATTCTCTTTATCAGAGAGCATATAAACAGAAACAATGAAACCAATCATCCAGTTGTATATGCTGCTTGTCAGACCCATTATATAACCGAAAACACCCAGCAGCATGTTGCTCAGCATCGTTGCCGCCTGCTGCAGAAGATTCGTCCAGGTACTGCCCACCTGTGTACCCAGCAGATTACCCAGGTTGAAATAATCAATAAGATCATTGACAATAGTCTGAAGCGATACCAGGTAGTACGGAATGTTAAGAATCAGCTGATTGACACTGCTCCCCAGCTGAGGAATTATGAACCAGATAATCAGAAAGATCGTAATCAAAACAGATGCATAAGTAGCTAACAATGCAGACAGTTTTGCCCATTTTCTTGGCTTCCCATCTTTTTTCTCCCCTGCTGCAAATACCTTTTCTTTGAAAAATTGAAAAGGTATATTGAGAATAAAGGCTATTCCGATTCCATATATAAATGGAACGATGATTCTGAACAGTTTCCCCAGTGTTCCTGTTACTGCTGTGAAATGATTTAGTGCCATAAATAAGAACACCGTATATGTTATGATTATCAGTATGTTTTTCATTTTTAGTTTTTCCACCAGATATTCTCCCTCCATATTGATTCATAAGATACTTTACAGTTTTGATTTTTAAATCGCAATGCGTAATAAGTTGATTATAACAAAATACCTAATATATTTCTAGTGAAAAGGCTTTAAGATACATTAGAGAAAGCAGCTAGTATATTGCTTCTCAACATAGTTCGTATGATTGCATATTTTCCATATATCTGCTGGCTCAGGGGACCTGTCAGGAAATGGTTAGAAGGAAATTGGGGCTATTTCCTGGCTGTTAGCTTTTCCCCATAACATCTGCAACAACACCAGTTCCAGTAAAATTATTTCTTAATAGTTCAAGATACATCCTGTTGCCAAACATGCCTCCAGTCATACTATCTACTGATTTAATCATTCTTAATAATATAAGCTTTTGTGATTCTATTGTCATTTTAGTTTTATCAGCGATCCTGCTAAATTCATCAAATATTTTCATTTCAACTTCATTAAAATTATAGATGCTTCCTTTTTTCTCTAAGGTATAATATATTTTTGTATAACAGTCAGCAATAAAATCATCAGTCATGTTTATATTATTGTAATAATTTTCAAATATGAATTTTTCAAAAGGCACAACTAATTCTAACATTTTTTCATCTTGATATATGTCCTCTTCTACTCTATTAAAAGATTCTTTTACTATCTGCATTATTTGTTTTTTATTTTCTCTAATCTGACTTTCAATAAAATATTTACAATCATCTGTGCATTTTATTTTCGATCCTTTCTTACTTCCACAGCAGGTAGAACAAATTATCTCATTTAAAGCCGGGCATTTTCTTGGAAATTTTATTTTTTTATTACAAAGTATACATTTTGCCATTTCATTAGTTACCTCATTTCTTAAAATATTCTTCTTTCAGTTTCTTTTTTGTTCCTTCTTTTAAGCCATTTTCTATTATCATTATATTTACCATACATATTTATAAAATACGCATTAATGTTTTTTATTACCATGTTCATTTCATCATAACCTTCTCTAAATTTTAAGTCCAATATTTTACTTCATCATTATCTTAATTGAGTTATATTCATGGGTTGGTCAAATAATCCCTGTTTAAGTCAAGCTCTTTCCCACAGCGGCAGTTCAACCCAAATCTCTAAGGCACCATCCTTAATGGCGGCACCGGTGCTTCCCCCCATCTTCTCTGCCAGAAGCTTTACTATGGATAATCCCAGCCCAGTAGTTTTGTTTCTTGCTTTATTCTCTGAATAGAAACGGTCAAAAAGCTTTTTTACATCAATTTCCGAAGGATTATTTACTGGATTTTTAAAGGATAGAGCTGCATTTTTAGAAGCATGTATACTTACTTTCACATCACTTTCAGAATGCTGCAGGCAGTTTCCTATCAGGTTTTCTATGATCCTGACCAGCATCTCTTTATCTGCCAGAACAAATACAGGAGAGGTTTCATTGAAATGTATCTTAATATTATTCTCTTCAAAAGCAGATATAGATTCTGCCAGGCATTCTGCTGCCAGATTTGTAAGATTGATTTTTTCCTTTTCAAGAACCGGCTCAGCATTTACAAGGTAGGAATACTCAAAAAAGTGTTCAATAAGCCTGCCCAGTTCATCGGCGTGTTTTTCTGCTGTCTTAAGTTTCTGATACTGATCAGAATTCAATTCCCCTTTTTCCATAAGCTGCTGATACCCCTTAATAGCAGTAAGTGGAGTTCTTAGGTCATGGGAGATATCTGCAATCAATTCTTTAAAATGTTTTTCCTCACGAATGCTTTCTAAACGGAGGTTTTCCTCCACCTTAAGACATTTGTTGATATTGACAGCTAAAGAAT
>JBAXYJ010000249.1:0-3866 GCA_041670885.1 Clostridiaceae bacterium | reverse complement strand
TGGTAGGTGAAAGTGGCTGTGGCAAATCTACTTTGGGACGTTGTTTGCTTCGACTAATCGATATTACTGATGGGGAAATCATTTTTGAAGGGGAGAATATTACCCGTAAATCTAGAGGTGAGATTAAGCCATATCGTAGGAATATGCAGATGATTTTTCAAAACCCATTTTCTTCTTTCAACCCTAAAATGAGAATCGGGGAATCCATGAGGGAAGTTGGGCATGTTTACAAGATGAGTAGAGAGGTAACCAAGTCCAAAATTCTCCAACTGTTGGAATATATCAGTTTGTCGGAGGACGTGCTTGGTCGGAATCCAGGGGAACTTAGCGGGGGACAGCTTCAGAGGTTGGCTATTGCTAGAGCGTTGCTTCTTAATCCGAGTTTTATCGTAGCAGATGAGCCAGTTTCTGCCCTGGATGTATCTGTGCAGGCCCAAATACTTAATTTAGTTGTTGATTTGCGCGAGCAATTTAAGATGACACTAATGTTTATCTCCCACGAGATGACAGTTGTTGAACATATCTGTGATACGGTTGCTGTTATGTATCTTGGCAAAATAGTAGAGTTAGCGCCTACAGAGGAGCTTTTTAAAAATCTACTGCATCCATATACGCAAGCGTTGATGTCGGCGATTCCAAAAGCTGATCCTGAGATCTCAACCGAGCGAATTATGTTAGTGGGAGATATTCCCAACGCTATCGATTTGCCAAGGGGATGTCGTTTTGCTTCCCGTTGTCGAGAATGTATGGAAATCTGTACTAAGAGCGAGCCTGAATTAAAAGATATGGGGAATGGCCATTTGGTGGCTTGTCACTTGGTATCTTCACGAGGTAAGACAATTAATATTGGGATTGATAAATAGTATTTATAAGTTCTTAAATGGTCTCTGTCGGCATTAAAAACTATTGCCGAAAAATATTTTAAATTTTAAAAGGGAGGGAAATACAAAATGAGAAATGAAAAAATTCTCAGCTTATTTCTGGTCATGGCGTTAATTCTAACTACGTTAGTTGGCTGTGGCAAAACGCAGACTACTCCGGTTTCGGAGGACACAACTTTTACAGTTGCTTTAAGTAGTGATATTATTTCACTTGATCCTGCTTTTGCTTATGATTTCACTACCAATCAAGTAGTTAACCAGATTACCGAAGGACTTTTGACTTTTGACAGCAATAATCAACTGGTTCCTTTGCTGGCCAAAGATTGGAAGGCAGTGAATGACACTACCTACGTTTACACTATTCGCGATGATGTCTGTTTTTCTGATGGGACACCCATGACGATGGATGATGTACTGTTCTCACTAGAAAGAACAAAGGATCCAGCAACAGGATCTTATGTACAATGGATGTTCGGTTCTGTAGATTCAATCACCAAGACTGGCGATTGGGAGCTGACAGTTAAATTGAAGCAACCTTCTGCTACTTGGCAATACGTGTTTGGAACAACGGCTGGGCATATTATTAGTAAAGCATACTATGAAACTAACAAGGCTAAATTTGGAACTGCGGAAGGCGGCATTCTTGGCACAGGAGCCTTTAAGTATGATAGCTGGAAGAATGGTCAGGAAGTTGTTCTCACCAAAAATGATAAATATTGGGATAAAGATGTAAAGTCCGATTTGGCAAAGCTAATTTTTAAAATTATTCCTGAAGATACAACTCGTGTTACTGCTCTTCAGACAGGGCAAGTAGATTTCACGGCTGAACCTCCTTTGGATATGATGGAGACTTTGGAAGCCGATACCAATTTGAATGTGGATGGCGTGGAAACAATGGGTCTCAGTTTCTTAGCTTTTAATACCCAACGTGCCCCATTTAATGATGTGAACGTACGTAAGGCAATCTATCATGCCATAGATATGCAAGCTATTCATGATAATATTGTAAAATCAGCTGGAATCCAGGGTACGGTATTGCCTAATGGTTCTGCACTCTATACTATTGAACCAGATCGTTGGAATTCGTATTTGGAGAAGGCTCCGGTTTATGAATATAGCTTGGATAAAGCCAAGGAATATATGGCCAAATCCTCTGTTCCAGAAGGTTTTGATTGCAATTTGCTGACGACGGAGTCTTCCCTGAGATACTCCGAAGCTTTGGCTATTCAAGAGGCTTTGAAAGCCATCAACATCAATGTAGAATTGGTGAAACTATCCTCTGATGAACATACCAATTACCAATTCGGTGGCGTTATGGATGCCAATGGAAAGCGTGACTATGATATGATTCTTGCTGGATGGGAAGCAGACTATCCAGATATCTCTGGTAACATTGAGCCACTATTCGCCTCTGCTAATGCTGGTGCTGATGGTGCTAATGCTGCAGCTTATGTAAACCCAGAGGTAGATAAATTGATTGCAGCACAGGCTGCTAGTACAAATCCTACCGAGAGGAACGATCTGGTATTCCAGGCGTTGGATATCATTACAAATGAGGTGCCTTACATTTTTGTTGATTATCCTATTAAGCAAACCGTTCTTAATGAGAAATTTACAGGGTTTACTATGAATGCTTCTTGGCTGTGGAACCTGTATTTCAAAAATATTTGTTTAAAGGCATAAAGTATAAATAAACTTAGAAGTTGAATATATTTTTACAAACCGGGTGACAGTAGTTTCATCCGGTTTGTTTATGAAAGGGAGTATATAATGAAGTGTATTTTTTATAACGGTATTATTCGAACTATGACAGGAACAACAGTCCAGGCTGTGGCAATAGAAGAGGGAATAATTTCTGCAGTGGGTAGTGATGATGAAATCTTAGCACTAGGTAATTCAGAGACTGAGAAGGTTGATTTAAAGGGACAATGTCTTTTGCCAGGTTTTAACGATAGCCATTGCCACCTGTTGCTGACAGGTATGAACTTTGTGCGTTTAGATCTAAAAGGAGTTACATCCGTCGAGGGGATTATAGCTCGTGGTAGGAGGTATATTGAGGAGAGCGCTTTGCCTGAAGGTCAGTGGGTGATAGGCTTTGGTTTCGACCAGAATCAATTTGATAATCCAGTATTGCCGGATGGATCAGTAGCTGAAGCAATTTCGTCTAGTCATCCTGTACTTCTAGACCGTATTTGTGGACATGTAGGAGCTGCTAACCGCCTTGCACTTCGGCAAGTGAAATTTACTGCGCAAACGGAGATTCAGGGGGGTATATTAGATAAGGATGCTAATGGCAATCTAACAGGCATTTTACGGGAAGCTGCACTTGACTGTTTTAAATCTCGTATTCCTAAGGTTGGGGTAGAGGAAACGATGAGCATTATCCAAGCTACATCCAGTTATGCGAACGCTTTTGGTATCACGTCCATGCAGACTGATGATCTAGAAGGCGTTCCGTTGGAAACCCTGTTAGAGGCCTTTGCTAGGCTGGAGAAGGAAGGAAAATTGACGATCCGTGTGTTTGAAGAGGTACAAGCAGCTAGAAGGCAGGTGCTGGAAAGATTTTTAAGTAAGGAGATGCGTACTGGTTGGGGTAGTAATTACTTTAAAATAGGTAACATTAAGTTACTTACAGATGGTTCCTTAGGGGCTCGGACAGCTTACCTGCGACAGGATTATAGTGATGATCCAGGCAATCAGGGTGTGGCCATTTATAGCCAAAGTGAATTAGATGAGATGGTTGAGGTTGCCCATAAGGCCGACATGCAGATTGCGTTTCATGCCATTGGGGATGGGGCCATAGAACAATGTGTTAATGCTGTTGAGAAAGCGATGATTGCTAATTCTAAAGACTTACGTCATCGTATTGTCCATTGCCAGATTGCGGATGAGGAGCTATTTGACCGCATTAAAAAGCTTGGGATGGGAGTTGATATTCAGCCATCATTTACGGCCTCTGACATGCTTTTAGTAGAGCCAAGGTTA
>JBAXYJ010000248.1:0-3876 GCA_041670885.1 Clostridiaceae bacterium | reverse complement strand
CTAACGCTGCTATAGATGCCTTCATTCTTTCTTGGTTAGTTTTAAAGTAATATTCATATAGGGTCTTTGCATCTTTATGAAATGTCAGTGCCTGTATATCTGCAAGGGTCCATCCTTTTTGTACAAGCAGTGTGATAAAAGCACTTCTGAATGAGTGGCCTGTAATGGTGAATTCTTTTTTTACTCCAGAAGCATCTATTATTTTTCGAAGCGTTTTTGTGTATTCTGTATTAGAGATACGATTTCCTGTTTTGGAAGTAAATACAGGATCATTATCATTAGGTTTAATACGTTTATAATATACTAATAAAGCATCTCTTAATCTTTTATGCATAGGTATAGGATGTTTTTCAGGCCTAACTTGTTTCCCTATCGTAATTGTTATTTTTGAATCAAAAAAATGAATATCATCCCAATTTAAACTTCTGATGGTTCCTCTTCTTCCACCTGTATATCTCAGTGCATAAATTAATGCCTGTTCTTTTTCATACCCGATTATGTTCATTTTTCTTGGTGTATTACATATTATATCCAATTCATTTTCAGTTAAAAAATCAGTAATAGGGGATCTGGCTTTTTTATTATGCTTAAATTTGTTCATTGGATTTTTATTTAAATAGTCATAATCAACTAAATATTTAAAAAAACTCCTTAAACAAAATATCTTTCTGTCAACTGTACTTTTTAAGAAACCTTTTTTTTCATACAAATACTTTCTAAAATCATATATCATTGCAGTACTAATTTTTCTTATATCTGTTATCTTTTCATAGTCTTTTAGAAAATTAGCAAATAAAATTAAATCCTCTCTATAAGCCACATATGTGCTTAATGTTGCCTCTTCTCCAGGTATTAAATTATCTAAAAAAGCATTAATTACATTTTTCATATTATTTTCTATCATAAGTTTTTCTCCTTTATTATTTATATTCTTTTTATCATAATAACTTATAATTCTAAGTACATGAGTATTCCGGCTCACTCTGAGCCATCTGTCCGGTGATTCAGATCCACCATTTCAGTAAACTAAGAGCCAGCATTCCGGTTGTGAAAGAAATCAAGGCATAAATTCACTTGCCAATGCAATTCTGGATTGAATCGTTCATGATGCTTATAAATTAATACCGAATGCGTTGGCCCATAAAAGGATATGTCAATGCGTGAAGTATAGCCTGAATTAGTCCAAAGCGAGTAATTCATAAGTGGCTCCATCACATAAGAATATTCAATTAAATCTGGACTTCTAATTTTCATAAATTTCTCCTTCCAACATGTCGTTTTTTAATATATACTAAGTATAAATTGTCAGTAATGTTAAGTGGTCACTATTAAGGCGACTTGTTGAAGGAGATAAAAAAATGATTTCACTATTTACAAAAGTTAAATTAGAGTTTTTTATGCTTTTTAGAATTCCAAATAAGATTATTAGGGATTTAAATAAAAAAGATATATTTGAAGCAAATAATACATTTGTTGATACATGTGCTAAAGATATCAAAGAATTAGATGAAAAACTTAATGAAATTGGATCTGAAGAATTTAACAAAGTTTTACTTGCATTAATTATTGATAGAGGTTATGAAAATACATATGTATATAAAAGAGCAAATATTAGTAAGCAGGAATTCCACAAAATAGTTACTGGAAAAAATAATGGTAAAAAATATATTCCAAGCAAAGAAATAATATTTCGTATATGCATAGTACTGAGACTAACTTATGATGAGATGGATAATTTATTTAGAGTGGCAAGATATGCATTAGATGATAATAACAAAACGGATTTAATAATGATTTCAATATTAGGTATAATACATGATAAACCTAAAATATCAATTTCTGATATCTATGAATATGTAGATGAACTTTTAAAAAAGCACAAACAGAAACCATTATTTAAACCAATAGAGAACTGCTGAATTCAAGTGTACAAATTCTTATCTTCCTGTAATTATATTTTAAATTTTACTTTTTATTTTTTAATATGTGCGCTATTATGAATATAATCTTATGAATTTCGGTACAGAACCAAATAAAAAAACACCCACCTTAGTGAGTGCTCATGCCATTTAAGCGAGATAAGTCTATAAGCCGAGTTCTGTATTAGACAATCATCTATCTAGGCCTGATGTTACCAAACAGGCTCCAGCGATCTTACCCGAAGACGGGACGGGCCGCCCCAAACGTCTTCCTATTCGATCTTGCTTCAAGTGGGGTTTACATAGCCGCATAGTCACCAATGCGCTGGTGAGCTCTTACCTCACCTTTCCATCCTTACCAGCTAAGCTGGCGGTCTATTTCTGTTGCACTTTCCTTAGAGTCGCCTCCACTGGGAGTTACCCAGCACCCTGCCCTATGGAGCTCGGACTTTCCTCTCCTGCATAAGCAGCAGCGATTGTCTGGCTTACTCGCAAAATACATTCTATCATAATCTAATATAAGTATCAATGTAAAATTATGTTATTTATCATAATATAATATCCTGCCGCAATTATCACAGTAAACTATATCTTTTCCTTTATTTAATTCATCTATAGTCATAGATGATACCATCATCCTGCAGCCAAGGCAGATACCATCTCTAAGCTCTGAAACTGCATTGTCCTTATTTTTTATAAGGTACTCAAAATTCTTTAGTATAGCTGGAGGAATTTTACCTGACAATTGATCTCTCTCTTTTAATTTAGCTGGTAACTTCTTCTTAGCCTCATCAATACTGTGGGAGAATTCTTTCTTTTCTTTAATAAAATCATCTTTTAATTTTTGTATATACTTTCTGTACTTTAATATACTAATCTTTAATTCTCTTACATGAGTTTTGCTTTTATCTATATTTTGATTTATTTCATCATTTGATTCTTTTATAGCCTCTTTTTTTCCCTCAATACTTTCTATCTGCTTCAAATCAGAACCGGACTCGTTATACAACTCATGCTCTAATCTTTCCAGCTCTTTATTATTAAGGTTTAGCTTGCTTTCTAATGATAACAGTTCTCTCTCTAAAGCTTTTAATGAATTAATATTGTTTTTGTAATCCACTTTAGCATTTTCATATTTTTCTTTTATGCCTTTTAACATATTTAGTCTCTCTTCATCCTTAAGCACACTATTATACTTAGAAATTTTATTATAGCAATCCTGAAGCATAAAAAGATTTTTAATTAGATTCATAAAATCCTCCTTTTAAAATTTGCAGCCTAGTAGTTTCCAGCAGTCTATAAATCTGATAACAGTTTCTCTATTTCTATAATTTTTTCATTTACATCTTTTTTCCTCGCAGAAGCAGTTTTTGTATCTTCCTTTATATATTTTAATATTTTCCTATATTTCGAAATTTTATACATTAAAAAGTCATGTAATCTAGGGTTTTTATCTTCCAACAATTTTCTACCTATTTCGTAATATATTTTAGCTTCTTCTCTCTTTTTTTCATTATATCTTACCTTTATTATCTCATAAAATATGCTTTCGTCAAATACTAAATCTTCATTTAATATGGTATAACCCCTATTTATAATAAATTTTCTTAAAACGTCAGGATTTTGAACAGGCTGCAAGACTGCATATTCAAGCTTTTTAAAAATATCTTCCCTTTCAAGTATTAAATCTTTTATCAGGTGTCCTCCCATTCCGGCTAAAACCACAGTATCTGCTTCCCCCTGTTTAACTACATTAAAGCCGCTTCCAAGTCGTAGCTCAATTCCATCTATATTATTTAATTTAATATTCTCCTCAGCCTTTTTAAGAGGTCCCTTATTTATATCAGAAGCTATTACATTATTACATATATTATTTTTAATCAGATAAATAGGAATATACCCATGATCTGTTCCAATGTCTAAAACAGTTTTACATTTATCGACTTTTTCTGCTATT
>JBAXYJ010000247.1:0-3901 GCA_041670885.1 Clostridiaceae bacterium | reverse complement strand
GCATGGAAAATACTTTTTCTTTCTATTTCAGGCATACCTGATATTCTGGCAACATCAGAAAGCTCATCTACAACTACCGGATCTACTATAAACGCAGGGGCATTTGCCTCAATTGCTATTTCATGGGCTAATACTCCTCCCAGATTACAGGCATGCTCTCCCATAACTCCTATTTTCAAATCCTCCAGCATCCTGTCATTAACTTCATACGTGCCACCTTCTATTGGCTTTAAAAGTCCTCCTCTTCCTACAACTGCACTTAGCTGTTTTATATCAAACTTATTTTTTTCTAAAGTTTCTTCAATTACTTTTTTTCTAAAAGGATACTGATCAAATATAGTATCATATTTTTCAATTTCCTCCACAGTATGTCTAAGTGTTTTTTCAAAAACAGCCTTTTCATCTGAGTAAACAGCTATTTTTGTTGAGGTTGAACCAGGGTTTATGACCAATATTTTAAATGACATATTATTCCTCCTCTATTTATCAAGTGCATGGGCAGTAAGTGCAGCCAGTGCAATTGAATTTAACTTCGATTCAAAGGAGTCAGCCCTAGATGTCAAAATAACCGGCGCTGCAGTTCCTACAACTATGCCTCCATTCCTGCAGTTTGAAGCATATGTTAACGCTTTATAAAATACATTTCCTGCCTCTATGTTAGGCATTAAAAATATGTCAGCTTTTCCCGCAACTTCACTTTTTATATTTTTATGAGCTGCTGCTTCCTGGGATAGAGCGTTGTCTAAAGCTAAAGGACCGTCAACTATGCAATTTTTAATCTGTCCCCTGTCATTCATCTTTGTCAGGATTGCAGCATCTATTGTTGCCTGCATATTAGGATTTACAACCTCTACAGCACATATAGGAGCTACCTTTGGCTCATCAATACCTATAGCTCTTGCCATAAGCACTGAATTGTTTAATATATCTACCTTTGCATTTATGTCAGGTGCTATATTAAATGCTGCATCTGTAATAAACAATAATCTGTCAAACTTTTCTGTTTCAAATACTGCCACATGGCTCATCAGCTTTCCTGTCCGAAGTCCTATCTCTTTATCAAGAACTGCCCTTAAAAAGCTGGCAGTATCAATAAGCCCTTTCATTAACATATCTGCTTTTTTTGAGGATACAAGTTCTACTGCTTTTAAAGATGCTGTTTTGGGATTTTTTTCATCTACTATCTGGTAATCCTGCTCCTTCATATTAAGTTCATCTAGTATCTTTAGTATTTTTTCTCTATCTCCTATTAAAATAGCATCTGCAATATTTTTTTCTTTTGCTGCTTTTATTGCTTCCAGAACTGGTTTATCCTCAGCACAGGCTACTGCTACTTTCTTGATTCCCAAATGCTGAGCCTTTTTCAGCACATCATCAAAGCTTTTAATCATTGAAATCCACCTCGTTTTCATATATTTTTGCTTCTTCGGTGCCATCTAGTACTCTTTTTGCCCCCTGGTATAAAGACAGCATTTCATCTTCTCCGGGCACTATAAAAATTGGTGCTAAAAATTTTATGTAATCCTTTACATCCTCCATCAGATAATCACTGTATGCCAAGCCTCCTGTAAGAATTATTCCATCCATTCTGCCTTTCAGTACGGTGGACATAGCTGCAATGTCCTTAGCTATCTGATATGCCATTGCGTCAAATACAAGTTTTGCTTTTGTGTCATTTTCCTCTGTTATTCTTTTATCTACTTCTTTTCCGTCATTTGTTCCCAGATATCCGGTAAGTCCTCCTTCACCAACTAATTTTTTCTTCAACTCTTTATATGTGTAATTTCCGCTGAAAGCCATGTTAATTAGCTGAACTGCAGGAAGCCCTCCTGTTCTGTCCGGTGAAAAAGGTCCCTCATCGTTGGCTGAATCAGAGTCAATTATCCTTCCGTTTTTAACCGCTGCAACGCTGGTTCCTCCGCCTAAATGAGCTGCTACAAAAGAGGTTCCCCTGTAATCCTTTGATATTTCCTTAGATACTTTTCTCACAACTGCTTTTATATTTAAAGCATGTACCAGGCTTTTTCTCTTTATCTCAGAAATTCCTGATATTCTGGCTTCATCTTCATATTCATCTACCGATACAGGATCTGCAATAAAGGCTTTAACTCCAGCTAATTTTCCAATTTCACTGGCAAGTACTCCGCCTAAGTTGGATGCATGCTCTCCCTGATATCCTATTTTTAAATCTTCAATCATCTTTTCCGTTACTTCATATGTACCGCCGGGCATAGGTCTAAGCAGTCCTCCTCTGCCAACAACTGCAGATAAATCTTTTAATTCTATTCCCTTTTCCTCTAAAGATTCTAATATTCCCTTAAGTCTCATTTCCTTTTGACTAAATACAGTTTCAAAGGATTTTATAGTTTCATTACTATAATTTAAATTTTTTGAGAATACCATTTCTCCATTTTTGAATAATGATATCTTTGTACTTGTGGAACCGGGATTAATAGTCAATATATAAGCCTTACCCATAAAAACCTCCACGCATATATATTTTGTTAATATATCAGTGGTATATATATATTATACCAGAACAATGTTGGAATTTTCAAGCAATTTAGATAAATGATTTATATTTTTCAATTATTTTTTCTGCGGACTTAATTCCGTCAACAGCTGCAGACACTATTCCTCCTGCATAGCCAGCCCCTTCTCCGCAGGGGTAAAGACCAGCCAATAGTAAAGATTCCAGATTATCTTTTCTTACTATTCTAAGAGGTGCAGAGGTTCTTGTCTCAACTCCTGTAAGTACGGCATCGAATCTGTCAAAGCCTTTTATCTTCCTTCCAAAGTCATTTATTCCTTCTTCCAATGCTTTTTTAACATTTTCAGGGAAACATTTTGACATATCAGTTAAATTATATCCGGAAGTTACGGAAGGGTTTATTCTGCCTATCCTGGAGGATGGTCTGCTTTCAATAAAATCACCTAATAGCTGGACCGGAGATAGATATCCCCCTCCGGCTGCTGTAAACGCCTTTTTTTCCATATCACGCTGAAATTCCATGCCGGACAGCGGAGATAAAACATCAATGTCATCTGAGGATATTGATGCTACTATGGCTGAATTTGCATTTACTCCATCTCTTTTATAGTAGCTCATCCCATTGACAGCAACAGAATTTTCTTCTGATGATGCATTTACAACTACTCCCCCTGGACACATACAAAAGCTGTATACACCTTTATTGTAATTTTTACTTGTATAGGTAAGCTTATAATCTGCTGCTTTCAGCTTTTTATGGCCGGCAAAGGTTCCGTATTGGCTTTCATCTATCATTATTTGGGGGTGCTCTATCCTAAATCCTACAGCAAATGGTTTAAACTCCATTGCAATACTTTTTTTAAATAACATTTCGTAAGTATCCCTTGAGCTGTGGCCTATTGCCAGAACAAGATTTTCACAACTCATTATTTCATCATTTACCCTTATAGAAGATATTTCTCCATTTTCTATATTAATATCCTTAAGAATAGAATTAAACCTTACTTCTCCCCCCAGCCTTATTATCTCTTTTCTTATATTTACAACTACATTTTTTAAAATATCTGTACCAATATGAGGCTTACCGGAATATATTATTTCTTCAGGAGCTCCAAATTTATAGAACCTGTCTAATATATAATCGCATCTAGCGTCTTTTATTCTGGTGGTTAACTTTCCATCAGAGTATGCACCAGCACCGCCTTCTCCAAATTGAACATTTGAATTTGTGTCCAGTATTTTATTCTTCCAAAATAGTTTTACCTTCTTATCTCTTTCCTCTACAGCTTCTCCTCTTTCTATTACTATAGGCCTGTATCCATTTTCAGCCAGCATAAGGGCGGAAAATAAACCAGCTGGACCCATTCCTACAATTATTGGCCTTTCCTTCATTTTTTCATTTCCGTGGGT
>JBAXYJ010000246.1:0-3973 GCA_041670885.1 Clostridiaceae bacterium | reverse complement strand
AGTACCTTCCACAATAAGACTCTGACTGCCTGTGACTCCATCGCCAATATAGCGTTGTCCATTCACATTTTTAATCAGGATTTTTTCTTCACCCTTATCCAAAGAGGAACGTATTTGTTCATTTAACTGCTTATAATATATTCCTTTGGCATCTATTACTACAGTCATTGTTTTTTCACCCCCAACAGCTTTTCAAGCCTGTAATCCTTGGGCATATACACATATCCGAAGTCTTTCCTCAGCAAATCATCTTTGAAAGATTCTACATCAACTTCATTTTCCATCAAACCAGTTATTATACCCATTCTATCAATATCATTTAGAGCAATATATCCAACAACCTTATTATCTCTTAATACTATTTTACGCAAACTGTTTCTTTCCGGTTCATTATCTTTAATCTGTACGAATTCTTCACCAACAGGTTTGATAATACCTGCCGTAATCATTGACAATCCAAAAAAGCCAATGGCATTCATTGCAAACCCGCCAGGATATTTAACTTCTTCTCCAGCCATATTCTGACCTGCGGCAAAACCTTGTTTGTAAGCATTGGGCAAAATAGGTAATACTCTCCTCTGTTTGTAGATAGTATCATATCCTTCAGAAACATCTCCAGCTGCATAAATACTAAAATCACTGGTTTGCAAATGCTCATCTACTATTATTCCCCTATTAACTTCTAGCCCTGCTTCAACAGCCAAACCTTTGTTTGGTATTACACCAATAGCTATAATAACAGAATCACAATCGAGCTTTTCCCCACTTTGAAGTTTAACTCCTGTTACTTTTCCATCTTTACCTTCAATTATTTCCACTGTATTGTTTAGATAAAAGCTAATTCCCTGTTCTTCCAGTTTACTTTGGACAATCAAGGCAGCTTCTTCATCAAGAATAGCACTTAAAACTCTGTTCGCAAGCTCAACTACCTTAACTTCAGCTTTAAATCCAACCATAGCCTCGGCAGCTTTCAGGCCAATTAGACCTGCGCCAATAATCACTACTTTATCTTTTTTCCCTACATAATTTTCAATAGCTTTTACATCATCCCACTTCAGAAAAGTAAACACACCTTTTAAGTCTGAACCTGTCATTTCAGGAACGATAGGCTTTCCACCTGTTGCCAGCATTAACTTGTCATACTTTACCTGTTCTCCTGAAGTAAGCATCACTTTTTTTTCAGCAGGGTCAACAGTGGTCACTTTTACTCCCAATTTAACATCAACATTCATTTTTTCGTAAAAATCCTGTTCCCTGTAATACATTTTTTCTGCCTTTACCTTACCACCAAGATAATAGGATATTAATGGTCTCGAATAGGTATGGTAAGGTTCATCAGATATCAAAGTAATTCTCCCCTTAGAATCTACCTTTCGGATACCTTCCACTGTACCAATTCCTGCTGCCGAATTACCAATAATTACATAGTTCACCTTACTTCCCCCCTTCCGACACTTCCATAAAGACCAAAGCTTCATTAGGACATTTTTGCACACATATCGGAATTTCTCCGGAATCACTGCATAAATCACATTTTGAAGCTACTTTACGTCCGTTCTCATTTCTTTTGATTGCTCCATAAGGACAAGCAAGAATACAAGTCCAACACCCGACACAACGACTTTCATCATTAATTACAATACCTGTCTCCGGATCTTTATGCATTGCTCCTGTAATACAAGCTTTTGTACAATTAGCATCCTCACAATGCCTGCACTGCAAAGCAAAAGTAAGAGATTGATTTCCTTCTACCAAAATCCTAGCTACAGGTTTTGTTTCCTGCTTCAAAAAAGCCTTAATAATACTGTTTGGATACTCTGAATGTGCTGTGGCACAGTAAACCTCACAGAGCTTACAGCCTGCACATACTTCTTCTTTAGCATATACTCGTTTCATTTTCTCATCCCCTCTTTCTCCATTATGATACAGAAGGGTTATTCCCCTGCTGGTAATATTCCAAGAATCTTACATTCGCGGTCACTAAGACCTACCCCTCTAATCATCAAACGATTTCCCCTAAGACTTTCCAAGGCGTTGATACCCATGCCTCCCAATATTTCTTTAATCTCATGAGACCAGGCATTAATAAGATTTGTTAGCCTTTTTGCTCCAATTTCCGGATTCAAACGTTTAACCAATTTGGGATCCTGCGTACAGATTCCCCAGTTACATTTGCCTGTATGACAGGTCTGACACATGTGACAACCCAGAGCAATAAGTGCTGCGCTACCAATATAGCAAGCATCCGCCCCAAGAGCGATTGCTTTAATAACATCTGCACTATTTCTTATACCTCCGGCAACAACCAAAGAAGCATGATTTCGAATTCCTTCCTCTCTCAAACGGCTATCAACAGCTGCCAAAGCAAGTTCGGTTGGAATACCAACACTATCACGAGTTCTTAGCGGCGCTGCACCAGTACCACCCCTAATGCCATCAATCACAAGTATATCAGCCCCTGCCCTCACTACACCAGAAGCGATTGCAGCAACATTATGCACCGCTGAAATCTTAACACTGATAGGCTTTTCATATCTTGTTGCTTCTTTTAAAGCATAAATTAATTGACGCAAATCTTCAATTGAATAAATATCATGGTGAGGTGCCGGTGATATTGCATCAGACCCAATAGGAACCATTCTTGTTTCAGATATCTCTTGTCCCACTTTTTCACCTGGAAGATGTCCTCCAATACCAGGTTTTGCACCCTGACCTATTTTAATTTCTATAGCTGAACCAGCTTCAAGATACTTGGCATGAACACCAAAACGGCCGGAAGCTACCTGCACTATCGTATTTTTCCCATATTGGTAACAATCTGAATGTAAACCGCCTTCTCCAGTATTCCACATAGTACCGCATGCTTCAGCAGCTTTAGCTAAAGATTTTGTAGCATTAAGGCTGATTGCACCAAAAGACATAGCTGCAAACATTATTGGCATATTAATTTCTAACTGAGGAGGAAGTTTTTCTACCAATTTTCCGTCCTTTATTTTTACACTATCGGGTTTACGTCCCAAAAAGGTTTTTATTTCCATAGGTTCTCTCAACGGATCAATAGATGGATTGGTAACCTGACTAGCATTAAGAAGCATTCTATCCCAATACACAGGAAGCGGTTTGTTATTACCCATTGATGTCAGAAGCACACCCCCGCCTTCTGCCTGTTTGGTAATTCCCCTAATTGCGTCAGCATTCCAATAAGCATTTTCTTTAAATTCCAAAGGAGCCTTTTTAATATTCAGGGCATGGGTAGGACAATAGACTACACAACGATGGCAGTCGACACACTTTTCTTCATTAGCAATAACCTTATTTTCATCTTCATCCCAAACATGCACTCCATTAGCACATTGACTAACACATACCTTACATTTAATACATCTATTCTGATCCCGTTCAATAAGGAAATCAGGCATTTGCATACTAATAGCCATTATTTACTCCTCCCCTCTTCAAGCATACAGATAACAGGCTCGCCACCTCTGGGAGTCCACACTTTTTCAGGGTCAGAACAAATTTCCCTGATAGCTGATTCTTCTGAGGCCAGATAAAGATTGTCACCTTTTGTAGCTGCTACCAAAGGTCTAAGTTTTATTCTGTCATTAAGAGCAACGATACCCTTACTTGAACCAAGAATAATAGAAAAAGGACCATTTAACAAAAGACTACTATAAACCGTACGCAGTGTAGTAATCAACTCTCTTTTATCTGGTTCCATTCTTTCTATATCCTTCCAGAAAGGTGGTGCCAATACGGTACAAGCTGTTTCAACATCCAAGCCATGCCTTCTAATAAGCAAATCAAAAGCATAGGTAATAGCCTCCGTGTCAGTCTGAAGAGAAAGTTGATAACCAAACATTTCCAAATATCTCTTGTTTGCTCCATAAGAAGATATTTCTCCATTATGAACAATAGACCAGTCTAACAAAGTAAAAGGATGCGCACCACCCCACCATCCCGGAGTATTTGT
>JBAXYJ010000245.1:0-3977 GCA_041670885.1 Clostridiaceae bacterium | reverse complement strand
TTATGTATCAATCCTTATTTTATTAGGTATTGAACCTAATAAAATAAAATGCTATCCATCTCCCACCTGTTAGAGGATGGGAGAATTCCGCATAGAAATGTTAAAGATTACAAGGCTCTGTAAAAGAGAAATAACGAGCTTGAAATAGAGAATGAAATATTAAAAAATGTAAGAGTTTAATATTAGCAGCTTATTTGTATAATATTGCATATAAGTATATAATTGTTTATAATGAGTCCCAAAAATTTTAGTTAAAACAAGCATCTCCACCTGAAGTGACATCAAATGTCATTACAATTCGTAAATTAATTCATATATATCATAATTATTAATTTCGGTTACCGGTTTTTCAAAACTTTTATATAAATTTAACTGTAACAAATAAAAAAAGGAGGTATAAAAGATGGTAGGAATTATTCTTGCAAGTCACGGAGAATTTGCTAAAGGCATCTTGCAATCTAGTACGATGATTTTCGGAGAACAAGAAAACGTACAAGCTGTTACGTTGATGCCTAGTGAAGGACCTGATGATATTAAAGCAAAAATGAAAGACGCAATTGCATCCTTTGACAACCAAGATGAGGTTTTATTCTTAGTTGATCTTTGGGGTGGTACACCATTCAATCAAGTGAATAGTCTATTTGAAGAACACAAAGATAAATGGGCAATCGTAACTGGTATGAATCTGCCAATGGTGATTGAAGCTTATGCTTCACGTTCTTCAATGGAATACACACAAGAAGTTGCGGCTCATATCTATCAAACAGCTAAAGAAGGAGTTAAAGTTAAGCCTGAAGAATTAGAACCAGCAGATAATGTTAAATCTTCTGCAACTTCGGCTCAGCAATCTAATATAGGTAGACCTGGATCATTCGAATATGTTTTAGCTCGTATTGACTCTCGTTTACTTCATGGACAAATAGCGACTGCTTGGGCAAAATCTGTGCTGCCTACACGAATTATTGTCGTGTCAGATGCAGTAGCCAAAGATAAGCTTCGTACGAAATTAATCACACAGGCTGCTCCTCCGGGTGTTAAAGCTCATGTTGTTCCAGTTAATCAAATGATTAAACTTGCAAAAAATAATCAATATTTTGGAGGACAACGTGTACTGCTTCTTTTTGAAAATCCACAAGATGTACTTAGAGCGGTAAAAGGTGGAGTACCTTTGAAAACAATCAATATTGGCTCTATGGCTCACTCTCCGGGTAAAGTTCAACCAAACAAAGTACTTGCTTTCAATCAAGAAGATATCGATACCTTTAATGAGCTTAAACAAGCAGGACTTACTTTTGATGTTCGTAAAGTTCCAAATGATTCGAAAGAAAATATGGACGAAATTCTTAAAAAAGCACAAGCAGAATTAAATAAACTAAAATAATCTAACTGTTTAAATAAGAAAGGAGGATTAATAATCATGAATCTGAATATTATTCAAATAATATTAGTCGTTTTCGTGGCATTTCTAGCTGGTATGGAAGGTATCTTGGATGAATTTCAATTCCACCAACCATTAATTGCTTGTACATTAATCGGCTTAGTTACAGGTAACTTGCTGCCATGCCTAATCTTAGGTGGTACTCTTCAAATGATTGCTTTAGGTTGGGCAAATATAGGTGCTGCCGTAGCACCAGATGCAGCGTTAGCATCTGTTGCATCTGCAATTATTCTAGTTCTTGGTGGCCAAGGTAGAGCAGGTGTTCCTTCAGCTATCGCTATTGCTGTTCCGCTAGCAGTTGCAGGGCTATTATTAACAATTATTTGTCGTACGATCGCTACAGGTTTTGTACATTTCATGGATGCTGCTGCTAAACAAGGAGATATCAGAAAAGTTGAAATGTGGCATATCATTGCTATTTGTATGCAGGGTGTTCGTATTGCAATTCCAGCAGCCTTAATCTTAGCAATTGGTGCTGGCCCGATTCGTTCAGTACTTGGACTTATGCCTGCTTGGTTAACAGCTGGACTCGCAATCGGTGGTGGAATGGTCGTAGCTGTCGGTTATGCAATGGTAATCAACATGATGGCTACAAAAGAAGTATGGCCATTCTTTGCAATTGGTTTTGTTTTAGCAACTATTTCACAAATTACACTTATCGGACTAGGTGCAATCGGTATATGTTTGGCTCTTATTTACTTAAAGCTTACTAAACAAGGCGGCTCAGGTAATGGTGGAAGCTCAAATAGTGGTGATCCATTAGGCGATATTATTGACACTTACTAAGAAGGGAGGGAACACGAAAATGGCAAATAAATTAAATTTAACAAAAAAAGATCGTATTTCTGTTTGGTTCCGTTCATTTTTCATTCAAGGTTCTTGGAACTACGAAAGAATGCAAAATGGTGGTTGGGCATACGCATTGATACCCGCAATCAAAAAATTATATAAGACTAAAGAAGATCGTGCAGCTGCATTGAAACGTCACTTGGAGTTCTTCAACACTCATCCATATCTAGCTTCACCAGTCATTGGTGTAACATTAGCCTTAGAAGAAGAACGTGCAAATGGTTTACCAATCGATGACATAACTATTCAAGGTGTTAAAATTGGTATGATGGGACCTTTAGCTGGTATTGGAGATCCAGTTTTCTGGTTTACTGTTAGGCCAATTTTAGGGGCATTAGGTGCTTCTCTTGCTATTAGTGGCAACATCCTTGGACCAATTATCTTTTTCTTCGCTTGGAATATCATCCGTATGTCATTTATGTGGTATACACAAGAGTTTGGTTACAAAGCGGGCTCTCATATTACCGAAGATGTATCAGGTGGTTTACTAGCAGATGTTACAAAAGGAGCATCCATCCTTGGTATGTTCATTTTGGGATCATTAGTTAACCGATGGGTATCCATTAAATTTACACCGATAGTATCATCCGTTAAGTTAGCTGACGGTGCCTTCATTGATTGGAGCAAGCTTCCTGCTGGCGCGAACGGTATTAAACAAGCTCTGTTGCAGCAAGGAAGTGGTTTGTCATTAACTGATATTAAGGTTACAACATTACAAAATAACTTGGATTCATTGATTCCTGGACTTGCAGGATTAGCATTGACATTTCTTTGTATGTGGTTGCTTAAGAAGAAAGTGTCTCCAATTTTAATTATTTTTGGGCTGTTCGGAATCGGCATTGTTTTTCACTTAATCGGTTTAATGTAATATTTTTTTACTCAGCCTGGGCTTTTTTATCACCTTCTATGTAAATATTCAGTTTAATTTTATGTCTAGTAAAACTGTTTTTGACAGTTGTGCCTTGCTGCACTTGATTATTTCATCTTAAAAAGTTGTATTGGATGCTATAGTCAACAATCATTGTAAAATGATTTATTAATTAAGCAGAAGCAGGGAAGTTTCTGTCTGGAGAGCGGGGTAAATATTTTGAAGGTATTCAAAAATTCCCACGAAGTTTTAAAATATAGCTATTAATTAATAGAAACAAATGTGTGTATAAATAGAAAAGAGGTAGACCGTATGGTTCAATCACTCAATACAAAGGTGGATCTAGTAATTGATGCAACATCTTTTACAGGTTTTACATGTTATGGGAAAATCATGATCGGCGATAAAGGTTTTGAGTTTTATAATTCTCGTGATTCTCGCAAATATATTCAAATTCCTTGGAAAGAGGTTGACTATGTCATTGCATCCGTATTGCTAAAAGGAAAGTGGATTCCACGATATGCGATCCAAACGAAGAAAAATGTTACCTATATTTTTTCTTCTAAAGAAGCAAAAAAAGTACTTCGTGCTGTTCGAAAATATGTTGAGCCAAATCATATGCTTCGGTCGTTAAGTTTTTTTGATGTGGTAAAACGAGCGGTTCAATCGAGATTTCAGAAGAGTTCGTAATGATATCCTCAAATCAAGGTTTTGCCTAATTGTTAACACTACCAATTTGGTTATATAAGATAGCGATATTTATATCAACTGCTATAGCACTTTTTATAATGCTATAGCCCACCTGAAGAATAACTAAATATA
>JBAXYJ010000244.1:0-4011 GCA_041670885.1 Clostridiaceae bacterium | reverse complement strand
TGAATCTGGTGACTATGGCTTGAAGGCAACACTCGTTCCCATTCCGAACACGCAGGTTAAGCTTCAAAGCGCCTATGGTACTGCAGGGGTAGCCCTGTGGGAGAGCGGGTCATCGCCAGGTTAGTAAAAGACTAGTTTTACTAGTCTTTTTTATTTTTTGCTTTTATAATTAAAAATCATTATGATATAATTAAAGTTAATGATAATTATGTAATATAAGGAAAATAATAGAGCAGATATTAGACCAAAATTGGCTGATACCTGCTTTTTATTTCAGATTTTTTTTCTCATCCATTTATACAGTATGAAAAGTGCTTTCCTAACAAAGCACATATTATAATAATTGTATTCATACTGATATCACATAATAAATTAATAGGGACATTTTTTATTGATAAAAAAATATTTTTAATGTATTATTAGTTTTAATGTATATCGGAGGCTTGGACCACAAGCAAAAAATAAACAGAGGTGAAATAAATGACCAATATAGAATACTTAAAAATCAACCTTCCTGAGGATATATTAAAGCTTAAATACTATGGAGATTTTGATGGAGAGCTAAAACAAATTAACTATCTTTTGAAAAAAGAAATTCCAACAGCATTAAGAAAAAGGCTTGAAATTGAAAAAAATATTATTCCAATAATCAAAAGGCAATATCCATACTCGATTAAAGAAGCTCTTAGGATAATGCAAAATAATATTAAGGATTTTAAAATCGAGGAACTTTTAGTACTTAAAGAGGAAAGCACTGCTGATTGGATTTTTATTAACGGAGAAATACATTTCCAAAATCGTTTCTTTTTAAATTTAATTAAAACACGTCCGGATATTGCAGAAAGACTTATTATAAAGGATACTGAGGGTAGCGGAGATGAAAAGACAAATTTTCTTAATAATACAATTAAAGAAATGAAGGAAAAGGGCGGGAAAGCTTATTTTATAAAAGTAAAAGCATCTGTAAAAATAAAAGAAGAGCAAGCCGAGCCAGAAAAAATTATTAATGTACATATTCCCATACCTGCAAATTGCCGTCAGATTAAAAATATTAAAATATTAAATACGCAGCCGAAAGCAAAATTTATAGCAGATGAAAATTATCCCCAAAGAACAGCATATTTTAAAGAAGTATTTGGAGATAACAGAGAGTTTTCAGCTCTATACTCCTATGAAAATCATGTTAAGTATGTAAATCCGGATCCAAAAGAAGTCAGCAGTATTCAGCCTGATTTTGATACTGAAGAATTAGCCCCTCATATAATGTTTACTCCTTATATAAAGGAACTTTTAAATGAAATTATAGGGGATGAGACAAACCCACTTATAAAAGCAAGAAAAATATATGATTTTGTTACCACAAAAGTTATGTATTCATTCATGCGAGAATATTTAACAATTGAGAATATCCCTGAATATGCTGCAGCTAATTTAAAAGGTGACTGCGGTGTACAGGCTATTTTATTTATCACATTATGCAGATGTGCTGAAATCCCTGCAAAATGGCAGTCAGGACTATATGTAACACCATATTTTGTTGGAAATCATGATTGGGCAGAGTTTTATATAGCACCTTTTGGCTGGCTGTTTGCAGATTGTTCCTTTGGAGGAAGTGCATATAGAAGCGGCGATGAAAATAGATGGAATTTCTATTTTGGAAACTTAGATCCCTTTAGAATGATAGCAAATTCAGAGTTTCAATATAATTTTAATCCAAATAAGAAATTTTTAAGAGGGGACCCCTATGATAATCAGCGGGGTGAATGTGAATATGAAGACAGAGGACTTTCATATCATGAATTTGATGTTAATGCGCAGCTTATAGAAATGCATGAATTATAAAAGTGAACTCGCTTAGTTAAAGCTAAGCATAGGGTCTACAGATGGGTTTCTAACCCACCTGTAGCAGAATTATAGGATCGCCCACTTATAGAAGTGGGCGTCTTTAAATTTGGATAAATATTATGCTCATGACACAAATCGTTAAACTGAAAATCATTTGCTTTTATCGGGTTATATCTCATTAAATAATGTGTTACTGTTTCACAATATATCTCAAATTCAAATCGCTTATATAAATTTTTGGCAGGATTAGATTTAAACACCTTTAAGAATATTGGTTTATTAGTATCCTTAGAAAGTGATGTAATATGTTTCAAATAAAATGAACCTACGCCTTTATTTTGAGCTATTTCAATCATTTGAATAGAAATACCATCTATTTTATCTTTCTGTTCATTATAGGCAAAAAAACCTACAGGTACATTATTTAGCAATAATTTCTGAAAATACGTTTCTTTCATCATATTATCGAAAACATCAGTGTTCATTTTAATTTGAATGTTCTCAATCCACCCTCCGTAATATTCATCAACGTATTTTCTATAGCAAACTCTTTTGACATCTAAGTAATTACCCAAATCATCAATGCTTACATCTTTTAATGAAAAGCCTTGATTTATAAGTTCTGCTGGTAATCGCATATGACCCCTCCTGTCACGCTGTTATTTTTAGATAGACTATACTAATAATCTATGGTTGTCGTACCACTTTATTTACAATCATTTAATAATCGTAGGTTTACAATTGATGAATTATTTAAGAAGATAGCGAACCAACTTAACTACATATTTTGCTTATTGAAGCAATTTATTGGGATTTTTCTACTACATAAATAATATTCATCCCGCAGTCAAGAGTTCCTGGTAGTTTTGTAAATTCAATCTCTTGCTTTACAATAAGTTCCCAAAACTCTTTATCTTGTCTTGCATTTTCTAATGCATCATTTCTTGATTGAGAAAACAAACCTGCTGAACTTTTTTCTACAACTTTTACTGGAAAGTTTGAAAAGAGAGTATCCATCTCAGAACTTCTCATCATATGCACATAATGCTTACTTGGGACAGGATAATGTTCTTCATCTTGAACCCCTGTATCAAATACCCATTTAGTTGCTTCAATTCCTAATAAGTTTTTTTCCTCCCGGATACCATCTAAATAAAATAATGATGCACCTATGAAACTCATGGCTCCGATAATCAGTTTGCCTCCCGGTCTTAACACTCTAAGCATTTCTTCTATTCCGGTAAGTTCCTTTTCAAGCAAATAGTTAATAACACCTCCTATGCAAACTACGCAATCAAATGATTCGTTTTTAATAGTTGGCATATTAACTACATCCAATATGAGAAAATCTTTAATACGATTGTACAATGATAATTCTTTCATCTTTTCTTTATTAAATTCAATTTGATGAGATGATATATCGGCAATAGTAAGTTCTTTGCACATATTTACAATATCTTTCGTATATCTGCCAGACCCTGCTCCAATCTCAAATACGCAATCCGATGGTTTTATATACCTCTTTAAAATATCTAAATGAACATGATATAAAAGTTCTCCCTGTGCGTCCCTTTCAAGTCTAGTCCACTCTCTGTCGCCATAGTTGTCATAACGGTTTCTGGGTATTTCGGGGTTGTAACTCATGAAAACATCTCCTTTTAAAATTTAATAATAAAATATCTGTAATGTCACCTTCATTCATACAACCACCTCCCAAGCATTTAAATTATCTTTAGTTTACATTTTACACGATTCCAAATTAATTCTACTATAATTATACAATACAAATATTCAGTATGTTACCAATATTATATAATATTGGCAGTAAAAAAGTATAGTAATTTGTTCGATTTTTCAACCACTTGTTGTGATAGAATTTTTTATTGATAAAGTTTACTATAAATATTTTTAATTATTGTAATGGAATTGTCATATTGGAAAGATATACTTTATATCAGAAGTTAAAAATACCAGTTTCAACAAGGAGGAATACATAATGCAGCAGTCTAAATATGAAATTGCATGCAAAACACTTTCACCAGAACAAAAATTCTATAAAGAATCTTATGTACTATTGGAAGGAGCAATAATTGAAGTTATTTCAAGATTGGATATTATTAGAAAATATAGAGCAGCAGAGCAATATAAAGATCCGATTGAACATTA
>JBAXYJ010000243.1:0-4038 GCA_041670885.1 Clostridiaceae bacterium | reverse complement strand
TAAGCACGCCGCCAGCGTTCGTCCTGAGCCAGGATCAAACTCTTAATTTAAAAGTCTGAACAAAACTCATTATATTTGAATCAACTGGTTTATTTCTCTGTTCAATTTTCAAGGTTCTTGTCGCACCTGCGACGCTCTATAATAATATCACGTTTTAGTAGTACGACATATAATATTATTACCGAAATTTTAAATTATATTCATGTATCTTGAAATTTCTTGAAATATCTAACTGGTTCATATATGGACACACCAGGTTATGTGTCTGATTTAATTCTCCTTTAATTTGTAAAAGGTGTAATGATCTCTCCATTTCCCATTTATAAATAAATATTTAGAGCTAAGCCCAATCTTATTAAACCCACTGGCCAGAAGAACTTTCTGAGATGCAGTGTTATCTATTAAGGTAGAGGCTTCTATCCTGTGAATATCAAGTTCATTAAAGCAAAAATCAGTAACAAGCTTAACAGCTTCCTTCATATAACCCTTTCTCTGCTCTTCTTTATCAATAGAGTAACCAATAAATGCATTATGAAAAGCTCCGTATACTATAGAGCTGATTCTTAATTTACCTATAAATTTTTCATCTTTAAATATACCGAAATTATATGCCTTCTTTTTTAAATAATCATTAAAGCTTTTCTCTATATCTTTAGTTTGAGTTTCTATTGTAAAAAATTCTTCTTTTCTTAATGGATCGAAGGGCCTTAGGTAATCTCTGTTTCTTATATGATAATTAAGGAGTTCCTCAGAGTCTTCAGGAGTAAGAAGCTTAAGCTTAAGCCTCTCTCCGGACAGAATCGGTACTCCACTTCTTATAGATTTTTCACCTTTCAGATTAACCCCATATATGTAAAGAGACTTATAAGAGGATCCGTCCTTTATTCTGCCACTTATAACTCCCTCTAATATAAATCCCAAATCAGAATATGATTTATAAGGGCTTTCACTGTATATAGATAACTTATAAAATCCTGGCAGGCGGTACATATCTATAAGCTTGCTTAAAGATATACTGACTAAATTTTCTCCTTCTCTATAAAAATAGAATCTGAAGGAAATATAATTATTACTTTTATCTTCCTCTGCAAGAATAAATCTCCCTATTATAATTTCCATCTCATCTCTTATTATGTATTCTTTTTCATCATACCTTTTTAAGGAAATTTTGTCTCCCATCTAAACCACCTCCTTAATATAATAGCATAAAAAAATAAGGTGGAGTATTTACCCCGCCTATTTCTTATTTTGTTAAGTATTTGAATAAGTATGTCATTTTGTACTAGTAAACTATTTTTCAAATTTCTCACCAAACCTATCATATTACATATACTAAGAATGATATAATGAGTAAATTCAGGTGTTAAAATGATATCAAAACAAAATTTTGTCAGAGAATCTCTAGCTTTAAATCTGTTTTTTCTTAGGATAATGAAGGAACATTCAATATTTTTAGAAGCAGCATTACCATCAAAAAACAGGATTCTTATAAGTCAGGCAGAAGCCTTCAAAAATACTTTTAGACTGCTGCTCTCTCAATCAGTCTCCCTATCAGATGGAGTTATTGATTCTAAATTACTTCAATCAAATGAAATAGTTACCGGGCACACTCTTAAGGCAGAGAAAAAAACACAATTTTTATCTGGTATAATGATAGATTCCAGGATAACTTTATTAGAAAATTCTTTAAAACCTGATACTGACAATAAAGATATTTCAAAACTGGCAGGGCCCGTTTATATGTTAAACCAGCGTTCCCTTGATGCTGTTAAAATGATTATACAATTTAAATCTAAAATTAATAATGAAGTATTATCCTGCAGGTTATTTACTGCTGTTTACCCATCCCTGATTGATCACATAATAAGAGAAGCAGAGCATTTTTTAAGATCATTATTAAAATTACAAAAGGGTATGGAAATTCATACAAAAAAAGACCTGATTGAACATGAAACCTTTTGGGATGAAATAATGTCTGAACACTCTTTCTTCATCAGAGGGTTATTAGACCCAGAAGAAAAAGAACTATTTTCTATAGCAGATAAATTTGGGAAGGAATTTGAAAACTTAATGAAAAAAACTGCTGCTTTAAATAAATCTGAATTGGCTCCGCCTGCTCTTACATCTATTACTTTAACTTCAGTAAAAAAGCTGAGAGACTTTAAAGATCAGGGAGCTGAGGGTATCTTAGATTGTAAAATCAAATCAATGATTATACCTCTGCTGGCAGACCATGTACTAAGAGAAGCAAATCATTATATAAACATTCTGGAAAGGTATAGTTAATTAAAATAATCACTTGGCATTTGCAAATTCCATTATTAAAAGGGAGTAACCGCCTTTTATAAGTGATAAAGTCAACATACTGGTCTTAAGGCCTGGCTTTATTCTGGCTGATTTAGCAAATTGAGACTTTTAGCACAATGATTTATTATTGAGCTGAAAGTTTTTTTGCATAAGTTAAACTAGTTTATCCTGGTCAAACTTGTGATATTATCAATAATAATTTAAAGCTATTGACATCTATATGCTATTTCTATATGTTATAAATATTAGATAAAGGTCTGGAGGTATAAGTATGATAATTGGAATAATAGGTGCTATGGATGAAGAGGTCAAAATCCTGAAAGATAAGATGACTATAGACAGAAGAGAGTTAAAAGCTAAAATGGAATTCTTTTCAGGAAGCCTTTGGGGAAAAAATGTGGTAGTTGTAACCTGTGGTATTGGAAAGGTAAATGCCGCTGTTTGTACACAGATTTTAATAGATGATTTTAATGTAAATAATATAATTAATGTAGGCGTTGCGGGAGGCATAGGAGAAGACATCCTTCCAGGAGATGTGGTAATTGGTGAAAACCTGGTTCAGCATGATATTGACACCTCAGCTTTCGGTGATAAAATAGGCCAGGTTCCAAGGCTTAGTACTTTTGATTTTAAATGTGATAAAAAGCTGATTCATGCAGCTAAAAAAGCCTGCCGCAATATTGAAAACCATAAAACCTTTATCGGAAGAATTGTATCCGGAGATCAGTTTATAGCTGATACTGAAAAAATAAGATGGTTAAAATCAGAGTTTGATGCAGAGGCCTGTGAAATGGAAGGCGGAAGTATTGCCCAGGTATGCTATTTAAACTCAATTCCTTTTGTAGTTATCCGCTCCATATCTGATAATGCAAACACAGGAGCACATATGGAATATGAAAAATTTGTTCCAATAGCGATAGACAATTCAATACATATAATAGAGAATATGCTGAATATATTATAGTAAAGCAAAAGAGACAACTGAAAAAACAGTTATCTCTTTTTTATTAGAAATTTATTTTAACTTGTGAATGAAAAGTCCGCTCCTTAATTTCGGCTCAAACCAAGTGGATTTTGGCGGCATAACCTTTTTCGCATCAGCTATCCTCATTAAATCTTCGATGCTGGTGGGATACATTGAAAAGGCTACCGTCATATCCTCCCTTGTTCTTTTTTCCAATTCCTCCAAGCCTCTTATTCCCCCAATGAAATCTATTCTTTTATCCAGTCTTGGATCCCCTATACCCAAAATCGGCGCTAATAAATTATTCTGAAGGATTGAAACATCAAGAGAATTTACCTCATCATTTTCATCATAGGTTCCTGGTTTTGCTTTCAGTTTAAACCATTTACCCTGAAGAAACATTCCGAATGTGTGCTTCTCTTCCGGCTTATAAGGAGATTTATCCTGGCAGGCTGTAAGTGTAAAGGCCCTTTGAATTTTATCCATAAAGTCTTCTGCGGATAAGCCGTTTAAATCCTTCACTACTCTGTTATAATCCATTATATAAAGATCATCCTTCGGGAAAAGCACTGAGAGAAAATAGTTGAATTCCTCGTCCCCGGTATAATTTCTATTTTCTTCTCTTCTTTTCATGCCTACCTTAACTGCAGAAGCTGCTCTGTGATGCCCATCTGCTATATAAAGGTAGTCTACGCCCTTAAAAATACTGACTATTTCTTCTATCAAAGCCTTATCATCAATAACCCATACCAGATGAGCTACACTGT
>JBAXYJ010000242.1:0-4039 GCA_041670885.1 Clostridiaceae bacterium | reverse complement strand
TTAAGGAGGAAAAGTAATGAGTGAAAAGGCAAAATTACTCAAAGTAATTGCAATCATAGCAAGTTTTACCTCTTTACTGTGCTTAATGTTTATTGTAACTATTTCTGTTATAGATGGCTTTACAATATACCCTTACATATTTTTGTTAATATCCGTTATGCCTTTAATTTATCTTTGGAAATTATATATAGATGAAAAAAAGCATAATAGGAAATAAGTTTAATTTGCTATGTTTGCATATTACTCAGTAATCTTAGTTTTACAATATCTAAACAATAGTAGTTAATAAATGCTAAGGCTATTATGCAATTCATTATGAAATGCATATGATGCTGCAGCAAAAGAAGGAGAGTTAGATGAAAGTTATACATATATACGGAGCATCAGGATCAGGAACATCAACACTTGGTGCAGCACTGTCCAGCAAATATGGGTATAAACATATGGATACAGATGATTACTTATGGCAGCCGACAAATCTACCTTTTTCTATTAAGAGAGAACGCTTAGAAAGGATTACTCTAATGGAAAAGGATATAAAAGCTAATGAGAAAGTTGTGATTACAGGGGCTCTGTGTGGTTGGGGAGATGTTTTAATTCCATTTTTTAATTTAGCAATAAGAATCGTTACACCAACAGAAATTCGTATTAAAAGGTTGGAAGAAAGAGAATATGGGCGTTATGGCAATAGAATATTGATAAATGGTGATATGCATGAAGAGTATCTATCATTTATAGAATGGGCAAAAGAATATGATAGTGGAGATGAAAACATGAGGAGTAAAACAATGCATGATAAGTGGTCAAAACAACTTCAATGTGAAAAAGTGATAGTTGATGGTTCAAAATCAGTTGAATATAGCATGGAATTACTAAGTCATTATCCTGCCTTATGACTTAATCAAATTCATATAATTACAGTTTCAGCTATTCCCAGACGCTTTTGGCGTATTTGGAACATGACAAAAATCTACAATATTTGGAGTATGTAACACAGCCGGAATTTATCCAAGTTTCAAGACACCCACTTCTATAAGTGGATGATCTTATAATTCTACTTCAGGTGTGGTAGGCTCCCCATCTGAAGACCCGATGTTTAGCTTTAGTTAAGCGAGTTAACTTAGAAAATTAATAGGAATATAAAAAGGAGGGTATTATTATGAATTTTCCAACACATATTGTTTCTGTAGGCGGGTAATAGAAAATGATGAGGGGAAAATACTGATGATTAAAAACCCGGATAGGGGATGGGAAATTCCAGGTGGACAAGTTGAAGTAGGTGAGACTTTAACTGATGCATTGAAAAGAGAGATAAAAGAAGAATCAGGAATTGATATAGAAATTGGTAATCTAACGGCAGTTCATTCTAACATAGGAATTGGAGTTCAATATGATGGAGTGAGTCCCATCCCTACAATTGTGAGTTTTGGATTTACAGGCAAAGCAGTGGCAGGCCAGCTTACAACTAGTGAAGAAAGCCTTGAAGTCAGCTGGTTCGAAAGAGAAAAAGTTTTAGATGTAATTAATGAAGAATTCACAAGAGATAAGGTAAAATGCATGTTAAAATATGATGGAAGGGTTACTTATGGTATATTTTCCCGCCATCCATATATTCTTTACGGAGAGCAATATATATAGTAATTGATTGAGTAAACAACTACAGAATTTGATTATATAGTGGTAAACAGGTTCCTTTGAATTAAAAAGAGGAGGCAAGTCTGAAAATATTAAATTAGTATACTAACATATGTTAAATTTTTGATTACAAATGTATTAATGGATAAAGTTATATCATACAAAGGAGATTGAAATGAAATACCGCTGCTTAATTTTAGATCATGATGACACTGTGGTTAAAAGTACACCAGACATCCATTATCCTTCCTTCATTGAAGCACTGAAGGTATTAAGACACGATAGGCTGCCTTTAAGCCTTGAAGAGTTTGTTTCCTACTGCTTTAATCCGGGTTTTTCAGAGTTATGCAAAGATATTTTGAAATTCACCGAGGAGGAGCAGGAATATCAATATAAAGTATGGAAAAAATACACAAAAGAAAAAGTACCTGAATTTTATCCCGGATTTGTTGAACTGATAAAAGAATATAAAAAATCAGGAGGAATAGTCTGCGTAGTATCTCATTCAGAGAGTGAGCAGATAGTAAGGGACTATATGTTAAACTGCAGGCTAACACCTGATTTAATATTTGGCTGGGAATTGGAAGAGGAAAAGAGAAAACCTAATCCTTATCCAATTCTGGAAATTATGAAAAGATTTAATTTGAAAACCAAAGAGATATTGGTAGTAGATGATTTAAAGCCGGGGTTGGATATGGCAAGAAGCTGTAATATTACATTTGCTGCAGCAGGATGGTCACATATAATACCGGAGATAAAAGATTATATGGAGATAAATTCAGATTATTATTTTACAACAGTCAGTTCATTAAAAAAGTTTATATTTAATGAAACAATATAAAGGCATAATATCTGTTTTGTAACGTTAAACCTTATAATTGTGTAATTTATGTGCCTAAGATTTTAACAAATAAAGAAGCATCCATTGCACTTGTGGATTACCTTATTGAAAATAAATATAATATTAATGGAATCAATGCTAATAAATTTTCTTGCATGGCATTTTGTGAGGACTATAAGAAAAGAGTAACCGGAGCAGTCTTTGAGCAGCACTTATCAATGGATATCATGGAGCTTAGACATCTGGCAGATATTCCTTTGGCAAAGGGAAAATGCAGTGCAGCCACCAAACAAGATCTTCCATTAATAGCAAAGTGGATTATCGCATTTAACCTGGATGCACTTTCGTCGATAATTTCATATGAAGATATAGCAGATAAGATAACATCAGGAATAGAAAAGGGCGTTTATTATATTTTCCGGAATGAACAAGGTATACCTGTTTCAATGGCAGCAGCTGCAAGAAAGCTAATTCATGGAACAGCTATTTCCTATGTATATACACCTAAGGAAGTAAGGGGCAGGGGATATGCTGCAGCAAATATATATAACTTGGGCGAAAAGCTGCTATCGGAAGGTAATGATTTTTGCTGCCTCTTTGTGGACAAGAAAAATCCTATATCAAACAAAGTGTATAAGAAGATTGGCTATGTTATTTTAGAAGATAATTATGACTATCGGTTAAAAGTAAAGTAAGTAATTTCAAGAGGCAGAATTTAAGAATAAAGGAATAATCATTCTCACTTCAATAATGAAGCAGCTTTCTATGATATTTTTTTATCATAAAAAGCTGCTTTTGTAAAAGAATCTTTTTGGATTATGCAGTTTCCTCATTTATCAACTAATTTCTTTTCATAAGCCTCCACCATCTTTTTAGTCATCAATCCGCCTATTGGTCCTCCTATTTTTCCATTTGCTTTTGAAGGTAAATTTCCTTTATAAGCATCGTTAAGCTTTGTACCAATCTCATTGGCATATTCAGTTTTCATTTTATCCAGTGCATCCTTTGCTTGTGGTACTAAAGGTTTATTACTCATAAAAATAACACCTCCATACTATTATTAGTTTGACTTTTTAGCTTGAAAATATACCTTGAAAATTAAGTAAACAGCAGGAAACCATCTAACATTGGAGTTAATTACAATGACTTTCCATGATAGTAGTTTTTTCAAAACTATTTCAAAAATTTTTAATTAAAGAATGGTAAGATTATGTTAAATATTAGAAATTAATGTTAATATTATGTATAATGAAGTAAGCTAGAGAATTTTATAAATGGATTGCAGCAGGTGTTAAACCCCTGGAGGATGCAGATAATTTCAGAAACAAGGGAAGAATATTTATAGAAATGAAAACAAAATCATATTATTTTGAAAGGGTGAAATATTATATGAATAAATTTGGAAAGTATTTAATCATAATTATTACAGGAGTTATAATGTTTGGATTATCAGGCTGTATCAAAACTACTAAGGCAGCAGCAGTTAATATACAAAATGATAAATCAGCAGCAGATGATAATAAGATAAATCTTAATAAGCTTAATATTACAATTCCATCTAAC
>JBAXYJ010000241.1:0-4075 GCA_041670885.1 Clostridiaceae bacterium | reverse complement strand
GCAATGCCTATTCTCTGTCTCTGACCGCCTGAAAATTCGTGAGGATACCTGCCGGCGTGCTCTGCATTTAATCCTACCCTTTTTAACAGGTACTGGATTCTATCCATTCTTTCTTTTCCCTGCATTAATTTATGTGTATCTATTGCTTCACCAATGATATCTCCAACAGTCATCCTGGCATCAAGAGATGCATATGGATCCTGAAATATCATCTGCATTTTTCTTCTATATGGAAACATCTGCTTTCGGTTAAGCTTTGCAATATTTTCGCCATTATATATTATTGAACCACTTGTAGGCTCATATAGCTTAATAATTGTTCTCCCTATTGTAGTCTTACCGCAGCCGCTTTCTCCAACAAGTCCTAAAGTTTCTCCTTTATTTATTGTAAATGAAACATCATCTACAGCTTTTACGTAAGAAATATTTTTCCCTAATATTCCTTTACTAATCGGAAAATATTTCTTTAGATTTTTAATTTCTAATAATACTTTTTTATCCTCCATTATAAGTTCCCCCTTCCTGTTTCCGGAGTTACTTTTGGAGCTGATGGGTGATTAAGCCAACAAGCACAAACATGTTTATCTTCAATTACAAAGTCTTCCGGCATATTTGTCATGCATATTTTCATTGTATGTTCACATCTTGGCGCAAAAGGACAGCCTGCTGGTGGTTTTAATAGATCAGGAGGCGTACCTTTAATTGGTTTTAATCTTTCTTTTATATCATTTTTTGGATTTGGTATACTTCTTAATAATCCCCAGGTATAGGGATGTTTAGGATTATAAAATATATCCTTAACGCTGCCTGTTTCTATTAGTTTCCCACCATACATAACATTTATTCTTTGGCATACATCTGCTACAACTCCCAAATCATGGGTTATAAGAATGATTGACATACCCAACTGTTCCTTTAATTTTTTCATAAGTTCAAGAATCTGAGCCTGAATTGTTACATCAAGAGCAGTAGTAGGTTCATCGGCTATTAATAATTTAGGTGAACATACCAGTGACATGGCAATCATGGCACGCTGTCTCATTCCTCCTGAAAACTCATGAGGATATTGCTTCATCCTTTTTTCAGGACTTGGTATACCAACCAGCCTAAGCATTTCAACAACCTGCTTAAAAGCCTCTGATTTACTTAGTTTTCTATGTTTTAATAATGGCTCCATTAATTGATTTCCAATAGTAAATACGGGATTTAAAGATGTCATTGGGTCCTGAAATATCATTCCTATTTCATTTCCTCTTATATGTTCCATTTCTTTTTCAGTTAATTTTGTCAAATCTTTATCATCAAATATTATTTCACCATCTTTTATACTTCCATTTTCATCAAGCAGCCTCATTACTGACATCATAGTAATACTTTTTCCGCTTCCTGACTCTCCTACTATGCCTAAAGCCTCTCCCTTTTCAAGATTAAAGGAAATACCTCTTACTGCTTTTACTTCTCCGGCATAGGTCTTAAAAGATGTATTTAAGTTCTTAACTTGGAGTAATTTTTCCATAATAATCCCCCTACTTTCTCATCTTAGGATCAAGTGCATCTCTAAGTCCATCACCTAAAAAGTTAAATGCAAGTATTGTTAAGCATATCGCCAGTGATGGAAATAGTATCAGACTTGGATACATCTGAAATGACTGCAGAGATTCTGATGCAAGTGTACCCCAGGATGCTTGGGGAGCACTTACTCCAAGACCTACAAAGCTTAGAAATGACTCTGTAAAAATTGCATCCGGAACTGTAAGTGTCAATGTTACAATTATTGGTCCCATACAATTTGGTATAAGATGTTTTAAAATTATTTTCATAGGGGAAACACCTATGGTTTTTGCAGCTAGTACAAATTCCTGCTGCTTTAATGACATTATCTGACCTCGGACAATCCTGGCCATAGTTACCCAATAGCAAACAGCTAGAGCAATAATAATACTTTTAAGTCCAGTTCCTAATATAACCATAAACAAAATAACGTATATCATCATCGGTATGGCATATAATACTTCAGTTATTCTCATCATAATATTATCTACTTTTCCGCCAAAATAACCGGATATACCGCCATATAAAATTCCAACAAATAAATTTAATAAACTTGCTACATATCCTACTGTTAAGGATATTCTTGCTCCATAGAGAACTCTTATAAATGTATCTCTTCCAAATTTATCAGTTCCAAACCAATGAACGCTGCTTGGCCCCTGATTTGCTATACTGAAATCCTGAGCGCTATAATTATATTTTGAAAACATAGGTCCGAATATTGCAAGTAATGTTATGAATATTACAAACGCAAATCCAACCATTGCTAACTTGTTTGTTTTTAGTCTTCTCCAGGCATCTTGCCAGAAGGTAAGGCTTGGGCGAACAATTTCTTCGGAATTTTTTTCTTCTTCGCTGACTTTTTCAAATAAGTCTTTACTGTATTCCATAAATTTTACCTCCTATTAAGATTCCAATTTTATTCTTGGGTCTATTACTACATATAGTAAATCAACAATAAGATTACATACTATCAGGAATGCCGCATAAAATATGGTAACTCCTAATATTTCTGTATAATCTCTGTTCGATATGCTTACTACAAATTCTTTTCCAAGACCAGGTATTCCAAACATGGTTTCTACTACAAAGCTTCCAGTTAATATTCCTGCTATTACCGGTCCTAAATATGTTACTATAGGCAGCAGGGAATTTTTAAGAGCATGTTTATATATTATTTTACCCTTTGATAATCCTTTTGCTCTTGCTACCTTAATATAGTCCTGTTTTACTACTTCTAATAAGCTAGACCTGCTAAGTCTTGCTATAAATGCCATGGAGTATCCCCCTAGGGCAATAGCCGGCATTATATAATTTTCAGGTCCATCAAAGCCAATGACCGGAAGTATCTGCAGCTTCAAAGCAAATATATACATAAGAAGTGTTGCCATAACAAAACTTGGTACAGTAACTCCTATGGTGGATATAACCATGCAGAAGTTATCCTGCCACCTGCCTTGCTTCAGAGCTGCTATTATGCCCATTATAATTCCAAATATTGTTGCGAATAGTACTGCTACCCCGCCTAATTTTGCTGATGTTGGGAATGAATAGGCTATAATATCATTTATTGTTCTTCCTTCATTCTTTATTGACATGCCTAAATCTCCATGTAATAAATCTCCAAGATATACTACATATTGCTCAGGAAGGGACTTGTCCAATCCGTATTTTGCCTTTAAGTTTGCCATTATCTGAGGCGGTACTTTTTTATCTTCAGTGAAAGGATCACCTGGTATAGCATGCATAAGGAAAAAAGTTACAGTAATTACTATCCATAATGTAATAACAGTATAAAAAAGCCTTTGTAATATATATTTCGTCAATTATTTATCCCCCTGTCTTTTTATAATTTAGGTATATAATGGTTCAAATTGCCCATAAGTTTAGGGCAAATATATTAGTTTATTAAAAAACATATTTGCCATCAGCACGTTATATATAGCATATAAAATATTGCTAAGATTCAGCTTTATCCAAGTTTCAAGACACCCATTTCTATAAGTGGTTGATCCTATAATTCTACTTCAGCTGGGGTAGGCTTCCCATCTGAAGACCGATGCTTAGCTTTAGCTAAGCGAGTTCACTCTAGAATCTATTATTTAATAAAATAAATCAGTTATCATATTATAGTAGTTTAAGTTGTAATAAAACTTGGTTAAGAAAACTTCCACTTTTTATTTAGTTTTCTTTTTTTGTGTCTTATAAAGGTATATAAAAGCATTTTAAGATAAATTTTTTAAATATCTTCCCCCTATCTTTAATATTTAGCCATATCAGCAAACCCATATATTTTTTTACTTTGCTGCTGCTTTTTAGATTTTATCTTTAGCCTATGTCCCTATTTGCACAAAGTATACCCAATTCCATTAACTCCTTATATTTATAACTTTTTTTTAAATTATTATACAATGATAGCAAAGTAAAATATCCATGTCAATAATATTTGAATATTAACAAATAAAAATTTGATTTTGCATAATTGCTTTCTTTTTTGTTCAGTTTCGACATATTTCCTTCTTAT
>JBAXYJ010000240.1:0-4079 GCA_041670885.1 Clostridiaceae bacterium | reverse complement strand
TTTTTATGTTAAACTTTCTAATAATATACATTGTTGGTCTGTATAAAATTAATGAAAAGATAATTGCTAAAACAAAGGGGAGGGTATATTTTAATGTTTTGAAAAATATTATAAAAACCAAGGTGTATAGTATAAAAAATATAATCAGTTTATCTAACTTTTCTTTGTAATCTTCCGTTTTAATCACATCCTTTTAATATTTTATTTAGTGTACTTACCGTATAATTTATATCACTTAAATCATTAAAGTATCCTATGCTGAATCTGACAGTACCTGATGGGAAAGATCCTATTGTTTGATGGGCCAGTGGTGCGCAGTGAAGTCCGCATCTTGTCATAATTCCATAATTTTCATCTAAAATGTAACATAGCTCTGAGGGATCTACCTTATCTGACCCTATGGAAATTACTGAAGTTATCAGTTTACTGTCTTTAGGTCCGTAAATTATCAAGTTATCCATATTACTCAATTCTTCTAAAAATATCTTAGAGATATACTCTTCTTTTTCTCGTATATTATTTATACCTGTACTTTTAATAAAATTAATTGCTGCATTAAGGCCAGCTAAACCAAAACTATTTAAAGTTCCGGCTTCAAACTTATCAGGGAGAATATCAGGTTGAATTAAACTTTCTGAGTAAGAGCCAGTTCCTCCCTCCATAAAGGTTGATGAGACAGCGTTTAACTCATCGCTTATTATAAATCCACCTGTTCCCTGAGGCCCCATTAACCCTTTATGACCGGTAAAAGCAAGTGCTGACAGATTCATTTTTTTAAAATCAATATTTAAGAAGCCTGCACCTTGGGCTGCATCTAATATAAAAATAATGTTATTTGATTTGCATATTCTGCCTATTTCTTCTATATCTTGAATTGTACCAACAACATTAGACGATATAGACATTACTAAAAGCTTTGTTTCACTATTTATGCTGCTTTTTAGTTTTTCAATGTTTAGTTTTCCATCTTTTTCGCAATACAGTATGTTTAGTTTTATATTTCTGCTTTTTTCAAGTGCTGTAAGTGGTCTTAGAACTGAATTATGTTCCATGGATGTAGTTAAAACTCCCCAGTTATCCTTAATTGTACTTTTAAGCAAAATATTTAGCGACGCAGTTACGTTTTGAGTAAATATAACATTAGAGGGTTTTTCAAAATTAAATAATGAACATATGTTCTCCCTTGTGCTGTATATTAATCTGTTTCCTTTTATTGAGTTTTCATAGCCGCTTCTCCCTGAATTTACTCCTATATTATAGAAATAATCATTCACCGCGTTTATCACACAGGCAGGTTTTGGATAGGAAGTAGCAGCATTGTCCAGATATAGTTTCATTTTAGCCTCCAAGGAATAGTGACCTTATAAACATTACAAATCCGAATAAAATAAAAGCGAAACCTATTCCTAAAATCAAATATTTTAACAGGAAAGAAGTTTTTTCAGTATTGCTTGGAGAGAAAAACTTGATTCCCTTATATGCAAAAAAGTTAAGCATAGCAAACCATAAAACCATTCCAGCTACAATAGAGGACATGTAGGTTATATAGTAAAACCTGCCTACCATCTGCCAAGCCTTTATGGATGTTCCACTTACTGTAAGCCAAAGAGAGAGAGTCATTGGGTTTGTTAATACAATAAAATATCCTGAAAAAAAAGAATTTAAATTTTGGCTTTTTAAATTTCTGCTTTTTACGTGTTCTCCTTTTCGTATTGAGGAATATCCAATAAGAGATAAAATTGCACCTGAAATAATCCAAAATAGTGCTTCTGTCTTCTTATTTGCAGATAAAAGATTAGAAAGTCCGCAGTTTATTAAAAGCATATATGTAACGTCAGCGCTTAAAGCACCTATTGATACTGTAAATCCCTTTTTAAAACCTATGGTTATTGTTCTCTTAATACTTTCTATGCCAGCAGGTCCCAAGGGTATTGAAACTATAAGTCCGGTTAGTATTCCAGTTATAACAGCCTTCAAAAAAGTTAGAAATCCATTCATATAATTTCCTCTTAGTCAAAATATTTGCTATAATAATATTATCATTTAAAAATTTAATATACAATATAAATAATGGGGGTGCTGATATGCACATTATAGATTGCAAAGGACTTAAATGCCCGGAACCTGTAATAAATACTAAAAAGTATTTAGATTCAATTGCTGAAGGAGAAGCACAGATAGTAGTTGACAATCAAACGGCTTCAGAGAACGTTTCAAAGCTATGTAAAAGCTTAGGAGTAGATTTTAAAACAGAAAATAAGGATGGTCTATTCTACGTATATGCAAAAAAGCAGGAATGTATTACCTGCAATCCTATGACATTTGACGATAATTTAGTTATTTTTATAGGCAAATCTGTTTTAGGTTCAGGAGACGATAAGCTGGGAGAGATTCTAATGAAAAGCTATATGTTTGCCCTCTCTGAAAGTGATAAGATTCCAAAAACTCTTATATTTGTAAATGGAGGAGTTAAACTTACAACAGAAGGCTCAAATGTTATTGAAAGTTTAAGGTCATTAAAGGCTAAGGGAACAGAAATTTTAAGCTGCGGAACCTGCCTGGATTTCTATAATCTACAGGATAAGCTTTTAATTGGAGAAATATCAAATATGTATACCATTATTGAAAAGATGAATAATGGCAGTAATATGATTGTTTTATAGCATGGAATATTTTATAATCACTTTCCCAAATACACACAGTGCTATGGCCTGTGAACAGGTCCTAAGAGATAATGATATCAGCATTATAGTAATTCCCACTCCAACCAGCATTACTAGAAGCTGTGGCATTGCAATAAGATTTAAATCAGAGGATTATAGCAGCATATCAGAAATAATTAACAAAGAAAGTATTGCTTTTATGAATATATATAAAAAAGAAGGATCAGAATATTATAAGCTTAACTGACCTTAATGGAGGCAGATGATGTTAATAATAGCAGAATATAAAACTTATATTTCAAAATATTTAACGCTGGATAAGCTATATAATTTTTTATGGAACATACTATTAATACTTATCATACTTACTGTTATGTATTTAATAATTAAAGCAGGAAATATTTTAATTGATAAATCTGTTTCAAGGAAAAAAAAGAATCCTCTTCTTTTAAGTGAGAACAGATCTAAGACATATGGCTATGTGCTTAAGAGTATTTTAAAGTATGCAGTATATTTTATGGGTGTATTAGTTATACTTTCTACTGTACTGGGACTTCAAGGACTTACCTTTGCCGGTATTGGAGGATTGGCCATAGCTTTTGGTGCTCAAAGCCTAATAAAGGATGTTTTAAATGGATTTTTTATTCTTTTTGAGGATCAGTACTCAGTGGGTGATTATATAACAATAGGTGATAAGAGCGGAATAGTTGAAGGATTAGAGCTTAGAATAACTAAGCTTCGGGACTTTTCCGGAGACCTTCATATTATACCTAACGGTCTTATAGAAAAGGTTACGAATCATTCAAGAGGGCTAAGGCGGGTAATGCTTCAGATAGATATAGCCTACGAAGAAAACATAGATAATGTGGTTAAAGTAATAAATAATGTATGCAGCCTTTACTCTAAGGAAGATCCTGACATGGAGGAGGATGCTAAGGTATATGGAGTTTCTTCTTTAAATGACAACTCAGTTTCTATAAGTGTAATAGGAAAGTCAAAGCCTCTTACAGAATTAAAATGTGAGATGGAACTTAGAAAAAGGATAAAAGATGAATTTGATAAAGAAGGAATTGAGATTCCTTATCCAAAGATTATGGTTATAAAGGGTGAGTAATATGCCAAAAGATATAAGACTTAATGATATAGTTGAGATGAAAAAAGGTCATCCCTGTGGTGAAAACAGATGGCAGATAATAAGAGTGGGAGCAGATATTAAAATAAAATGTCTCCGCTGCAGCCGGATTGTAATGATTGAAAGAAATAAATTTGAAAAAAATATGAAAAAGCTATTAGAAAGATCGGAAGAGTGAATAAATAGCTTGATTTAAAAGCGTTTTAGTGGTACAATTACTATTCGTAATCCCTGCTGTGAAAATCACAGCCGTTAGTCCAAGGGGAGGAGGTGAAATCTAATGA
>JBAXYJ010000239.1:0-4093 GCA_041670885.1 Clostridiaceae bacterium | reverse complement strand
GAACTTTCTGGTGCCACCCAGATCACATTTCACATTTTAGGCTAAACTATTTTAGAAAGTGAACAGTGAACTGGGTGGCGCCTACTGCTACTCTAGAGAATATTCTAATGTTATAGATCTATTAAAGGAAGAGAAATATGTATAATCCTTATATGACATGTCCATTCTATTATTTCCTTAACGCATCAAGGTATAATTCAGACTTTTCAAATCAATATACCCCTTTTATTGATGAAATGGATTATGATGCAAGATTTGATTTTTCAAAATCATCAGATGCTGATAATTTTATTGAATCGAAGGATTATGGGCCAGAACCCTTTGTAGTTAATATTAATGAGGCTGCTAAGCAAAATGATACTTATCGTACTGCTTTATGGACAGGAAGCCATTTGCAAGTTACTTTGATGAGCCTCAAGGTTGGGGAAGATATAGGTTTAGAGGTTCATCCCGATCTTGATCAATTCATACGTATTGAACAAGGTGAAGGAATCGTTCAAATGGGTGATAGAAAAGATAGGTTGAATTTTCAAGAAAGAGTCTATGATGACTTCGCCTTCGTTATTCCTGCCGGTAAATGGCACAATCTAATCAATACAGGTTATGAGCCGCTTAAATTGTACTCTATTTATGCACCGCCTCAGCATCCTCGTGGTACAGTTCATGTAACTAAAGCAGATGCAGAAGCTGCTGAAGAGCACAGCGGCAGCTGCCATCAAAAAGGACAAATAAATCCTAGGCAAACCAAGGAATTTACCTTAGATGAACTTACTCAGTATGATGGTACTATGGGAAAACCTGCTTATGTAGCAGTTAATGGAATTGTATATGATGTAAGCGCTAATTCAAAATGGAGTAGAGCGGTGCACCATGGCTTAACTGCCGGTAAAGATCTAAGCTTAGAGTTTGAAAGCTGCCATGGAGCGGCAAACAACTTAGCTAAGCTTACTAAGGTTGGTGTGCTTAAAGGGTAAATATAAAAATTATATAAAAATAAAATGTGATAGCTTAGTATTTAAGTTATCACATTTCATTTTTAATGCAATATCTCTGTCCTAAATCTATGAACCTACAATTATGTATAAGTAAATTGATATGAGAATATAGATATATAAACATATTTCTGATGCTTCTTAATATCAAGAGGTGATATATATAAGTAAAGTAGTTATAATTTCATTTCGTAAAAATACTATAAGGATTGGGACCGCGTTCCTGTTCTGCCTGACTTTGCTCTGGGGGGCATCATATTACGTAAAATCTACTCAAACCTCATCTTTGCAAACCGGAGGTGAATATGTGATTTTAGCAAACAATGACTCCGGGATGCACTGCATACAATCGGATTATTCGACTTTTTTGATTCTCCCTCCCGGCAACAATCTTGGCGTACAGGTATTTGCAAAGGGCAAGGATAATGCTCAGCTTATAACCTCAGGTATAACTTTGGAATATGAGGTAAACAATAACACCTCATCTGCCGACAAGAATAATTTTTGGAAATATGCCAAAGATTATGGGTTTAACATGGCACCGGATGTAGGTATTACCGGAAACAGACTAAAAGGCACTTTTACTCTTTCAAAGGATAAAAAATATTTCGAGGCAACAGCCATACCTGTCGTACCATACAATGACAATCAAAAGCAGGAAAATCCATATCAGACTGTGAAAATCACAGTCAAGGACAGCTCCACAGGGAAAGTGCTTGCAGTACAGGATAAGGTGGTACTGCCTGTATCTGATGAGATGATGTGCAGCAATTGTCACGGAACCTTAGATACCGATAAAAACATTTTGAAAGCACATGACAAAAATGAAGGAACAAATCTCTATACTGATTTGCTGCAGAATAACCGCCATAGCTGTAATGAATGCCATAGCGACAATGTTTTAAATGCCCCCGGCAAGAGCAGCGTGCCGTCGCTTTCGCTGGCCATGCACGGTTTCCACTCACAAACGATGGGTATGTCAAAACTTGAAAACCAGTGTTATAACTGCCACCCTGGGACTGTGACCAAATGTTTAAGAGGCGTGATGGCAGCAAATAACATTACCTGCAGCGACAGTAACTGTCATGGAAATATGGCACAGGTATCACAGTCTATTAAAAGCGGAAGAAAGCCGTGGCTTGAGGAGCCTGACTGCGGTTCCTGCCACGGGGCAGATTACGCTGTAAATGCCGGCAACTTATATCACAATTCATATTTGATCAATGGTCCTGATGATATGAATGATCTGATAAAATGCATTTCATGCCATAACAGCCCACACAGCGAATGGCCTTCAACACTGCCGCTGGACAATGTAATACCTATTCAGCTGTATGGCAAGCCGGATTTTATAAGACAATGCAGTGCCTGCCACCAAGGTGCTGGAAAACTTCATGGTGTAGGGAGATGATATAATGATAAATACGGGAGAATTTATACTTGTTATAGCGGCTTTTATATACTTTGCAGCTGCCATGGCCGGTATCCTTTTAAATAAAAAACCTTTTGCCCGAAAATTGACAAATATCCTTTTAATAACCTCAGTGATATTAATAACCCTTGATATGCTTCTGCTCGTATTCTACCAGCTGCATCATGATTTTCGCTTTGTGTATGTATATGAACATACTTCTTTTGATTTAGCCCCGGCCTACCTTGTGTCAGCGTTATGGGCAGGACAAGAAGGATCCTTCCTCTTATGGGCTGTAATCAATTCATGGATAGGGTTTGCACTTTGGAGGGCACTTAATAAACATAATTTTCAAAACAAATTGATCTTTACCTGCTTTGCAGTTATCAATATATGCATAATTATGATGGCGCTCTTAAGTCAGCCTTTCAAGTTAATGACTTATGTTCCTGCAGAAGGACTGGGACTAAATTTGGCTCTCCAGGACCCATGGATGGCAGTGCATCCCCCCTTTGTCTTCATAGGTTACTCTTCAATGGCAGTGCTGTTTTCACTTGGCCTGGGTACTGATCCCAAAATCGAAAAGTACTGGGAGATGACTATACTTAGAAAGTGGGCTCTTCAAGGGTGGCTTTTCCTTGGCATGGGTATATTTACCGGAAGCCTCTGGGCATATCGGGCGCTGGGATGGGGTGGATACTGGTCATGGGACCCAATTGAAAATGCTGCTCTTATCCCATGGCTTCTCTTAACCGGTGTTGCCCATGGAGGGCATACTACATCAAAAGCTGGGAGTCGGGTCAAATACATGCTGCCTTTTGTTATGGCGGCCTTTGGAACCTTTCTTGCACGAAGCGGTATACTTAAGGACAAGTCCCTGCATGCTTATACAGGGTCTTCTTTGAGCATCCCGCTGTTTATTTTCTTAGCTATACTGGTTTTGGCAATACTGTATTTTGGTCTGTCAACAGTAAAGAGGAATGAGATTAACAGGCAGTATGGCGTTATCTCAATACTTTCAATACTTAATGTGATTTTATATGCCTTTGCAGCACTTGTATTTTTGGGAACCATTTTTCCCCTCATCTCAGGCACTGCAGTCACTACAGTATTCTTCAATTCTTCAGCTTTATTTTTTTCAATAGCTTTCGCAATCCTGTTCATAGCCGAATGTTATACCGGTTTTAAGGAGGCTTTCTTTAAGGTCCTCTTTGTCAGTGCCGTAATAACTGCTGTAATATGCCTATGTATGAAATTTACATCACTAATATGGCTGCTGGTGCTCTGGATACTTTTAATGCCCCTGGTGCTTTGGGTCCTTAATACTACAAGGATGAAACCAACATTACACTTTAAAAAGATTAAGAATCCGTTTGCTGCTGTGGCTCATGCAGGGGTCATATTTCTAATATTAGGAGCTGTCACCTCAACTGCCTTAAGTAGGCATGGAGCAGTTCTGATAACGGCAGGCAGCTCCACTTGTCTGGGGTACGGTGCCCAGATAGATATTTCCCGCCTGGACCTTAAGAGGAGCACAATTATTCACACTATTGGCTCTGATATAATACTTTCTCCTGCCGGAAATGGGTCATCATCTACAAAGCAGGCTGTATATTATACTACAAGGCCTCTTATATTGTTATTCTGGATTGGAGGAGTATTGATTATTCTCGGCATCCTTGGTGCACTT
>JBAXYJ010000238.1:0-4136 GCA_041670885.1 Clostridiaceae bacterium | reverse complement strand
CTTATAACCTGGCTGAAAATTATGATGCAGTAATAGTAGAAGATATAAATCTAAGAGCAATGGGACAATGTCTAAAATTAGGTAAAAATCTATCTGATAATGGTTTTGGAATGTTTAGGAATTTTCTCAAGTACAAATTAGAAGATAGGGGAAAGCAGTATATCAAGGTTGATAAATGGTATCCCTCTTCTAAAATTTGCAGTAACTGCGGCAATAAAAATGAAAACCTGCAATTACAAGATAGAATATATAAGTGTCAGCATTGTGGTCTTATAATAGACAGAGATTACAATGCCAGTATAAATATAAAAAAGGTTGGTTCTACCTTGTTAGCTTGGTAAATTTATTCTCATTAGAGAATACTACCCAAGAAGCTCCCACCTCTTAGGTGGCGAGTAAGTTCACTACCTTGTTTTTGTATGACAGCTAGTGCAAATGGAACAATTTTGTCATGAATACCATGAATAATCAAAGTGGGAACATCTATTGCTTCTAATTCAGAAAACAGTACTTCATCTAACCAGGTATTTGCAACAGCCGCAGTTGCCCACCCTGCTGCCTGTAACCCTAACCCAAAGAACCAGTCAGAGAATGGTTTAGTTATATGCTGAAAGAAAAATGCATTGCCAAAATCCCTCAGCATTTTAGGGCGATCAGTATAAGTTCCCTGAATAATTTTCATCACATCTTCTTTTTCTAAACCATATGGGAAATTTGGACGCTTGATAAGACTTGGAGCTGCTGCTGCAAAAAGAGCAAGTTTAGATACTCCGTATCCTTTATGACGGGCCATGTACCTTATAGCTATAGCTCCTCCGGTTGAATGCCCTGCCAGTGTAAAATCTTGTAATTTCAACACATCAACTATGCATTTGACATCGTCTGATAACCGATTGTAGTCATAACCTCCATAAGGCTTATCAGAACTTCCAAATCCTCTGGTATCTATTCCGATACATCTGTATCCCATCTCCGGAAGTTTATCAAACTGATATTCGAAGAGCTTATGACTTCCGGGCCAGCCATGCAGAAACAATATTGTTTTATTGCCCTTTGGATTAAGATCCTCTACATAAATTTTTACATTTGGTTCTGCCTCAACGTAGTATCCCATGCAATACCTTCACTAATATAATTTCTTTATTAACAGATTATTCATTCGGATATAAATAGTGCCATTGTGTTTCTGCTTTATAATTCCTTATTTGGTATAAAATTCACCCTTGGGGTGATTAGTATATTACCTGTTCAAAGAGGAAAATGAAATAATCAGGAGTAAGAGTTCGTGTGGAATTTTGTGGTATAATATGATATAAATTATTATGTATTTGCGGTAAATACAAATTTTATTTTAATATAATATGGAGGAACTATATGGAGATTTTTTTATTTGTTTGTAATATTATAATTCCAATTATTATGCTGCTTTTTGGAATGAAATTTAGAAAACACGGGCCTAAAAATATCAATGGAATTTATGGTTACAGAACTTCAATGTCAATGAAAAACAAAGAAACTTGGGAATTTGCACATAAATATTGCGGAAGATTATGGCTAAAAATTGGTTTTTTAATGTTAATTCCATCTATTATTTTAAGCACGATTGGGTATAAGCTTGATAATGAGACTCAGGGAATTATTGAAGCAGCATTGGTGAGCATACAGACCATTGTCTTGATTGTATCTATTTTTCCTGTTGAAATAGCATTAAAAAAGAATTTTGATGAAGATGGGAATAGAAAAATTTAAGTGTGAATTAATAATCAAAAATGACTTACTGCCAGGGTAAGCCATTTTTTTAAATATGTATATTACAAATTAATTTGCAAATCATATATCTGTACAATAAAACTTTTTATCTGAAGGGAGATAATTTTATGAACACAAATAAAAAAACTAAAAATAATAAAGTAAATAAAGCTATTGCTAATATTGAAAATATGAGCAGCAGCAATTCTGCAAATGTTAAAGATAATGATAATGATACTGACAACAATAACAATAATAAAAAAGGAAAAAAGTTTCTTAGCTAATTTTTTCTCCGGGAGATGTCTTACATCTCCTATATTTTTGCTGTTTTTTCCTGCCTTATGTTTAAATATAAGATTTCATGATTATTCCAGCTATATTTAGGAAAAAGCCTTTTATATCTGAATTCTCTAAAACATTCCTACAATTAATAGAGAGGTTAAAGTAGAAGCTAAAATGAGTAATAAAATATTTACGTCAAAAAAAGTAGTGTACTATCTCATAATCAATATGTAAAGGCTGTCAGCATTAAAGAAATCACATATAACAATGAGTTTAAACAGAAGAATAATCACAGGTATTTCACCCCGCTTCGGCATGTGTTATACTTATTCTCATCAGCACAGCACTTAACTTTATGGCAGGCTTAATTCCTTCCATAATAGTTTTTTTAAAAAACCTACTTTGGAGCTGAAAAGCGGATAATTATTTTTTTATTTCAATTTATCGGTTTAGGAGGTTAGAAATTTATGAGAAAATTAGATGCACTATTCCCTTATGCAGCCAGGTCTGCGCTTGGTAAACGGGAAGAGCAGCTTATTCAAGTTACTAATGAATATAAAAATTATAGGCGTCGCACACAATCCGAAATGGAGGTTAACTCTATAAAAACAAAATCGGATACTATAGAAGCATTTCTTTCAGTTTATGACAACCTTCAGCGGGCTTTAAATTATGGATGCAGTGATGAGACTTTTATAAAGGGAGTACAGATAACAATGAATGAGTTTGAAGCTGTATTAAAATCTCTGGGAGTAAAAGAAATTGAGGCTTTGGGACAGCCCTTTGACCCAAATTTTCATCATGCCGCTGAGCGTGAAGAAAACTCCAATGGAGAAGAAAACATGGTAACAGAGGTCATTCAAAAAGGATTTATGCTTGAAAATCAGGTCATTCGGTTTGCAATAGTTAAAGTTTCAAACTGAGATTGACAATTTTTTATATAAAGGAGATATATTATGTCTAAAGTTATAGGTATTGATTTAGGTACAACAAATTCCTGCACAGCTGTTATGGAAGGCGGCGAGACTGTCATAATTCCAAATGCGGAGGGCGGCCGGACTACTCCATCAGTTGTTGCATTTACAAAAACAGGTGAACGTCTCATAGGTGAGGTTGCCAAACATCAGGCAGTTACCAATCATGAGAATACTATCAGCTCCATAAAACGTGAAATGGGTACGGGCTACAAAGTTAATATTGACGGTAAGAAATATACACCTCAGGAAATTTCCGCAATGATACTGCAGAAGCTGAAAACTGATGCAGAAAGTTATCTGGGAGAAAAAGTATATGATGCTGTGATTACTGTGCCTGCATATTTTACGGATGCACAAAGACAGGCCACCAAAGATGCAGGTAAAATTGCAGGACTAAATGTACAGCGAATAATCAACGAGCCTACCGCAGCTGCACTTGCTTATGGTGTAGATAAAGAAATGGCACAAAAGATCATGGTCTATGATTTGGGTGGAGGAACCTTTGATGTTTCCATTCTTGACATCAACAGCGGGGTTATTGAAGTCCTTGCCACTGCAGGAAACAACCGTTTGGGCGGCGATGATTTTGACAAATGCATAACTGATTATCTTATACAGGAATTCAGGAAGGAAAATCGTATTGATCTTTCAAAAGACCCTACTGCAATGCAGCGTGTTAAAGAAGCTGCAGAAGCTGCGAAAATTGAATTAAGCGGAGTTACATCCACTGCTGTTAATCTTCCCTTTATTACCTCAAATAAATCAGGTCCGGTTCATATGAATATTACACTGACCAGAGCAAAATTTAATGAACTGACAGAACATCTGGTAAATGCAACAATGGGTCCGGTACACCAGGCAATGAGCGATTCCGGCCTAAAAGTCGCAGATATCAGCAAGGTTCTGCTGGTGGGAGGATCCAGCCGTATTCCTGCAGTACAGGAAGATGTAAGAAAGTTCATAGGCAAAGAACCCTTTAAAGGCATCAATCCCGATGAATGCGTTGCCATGGGAGCTTGTCTTCAGGCTGGCGTCCTTACAGGTGATGTTAAAGGTCTGCTGCTTCTGGATGTAGCACCTCTTTCTCTTGGTATTGAAACTATGGGTGGTGTATTTTCAAAAATTATT
>JBAXYJ010000237.1:0-4171 GCA_041670885.1 Clostridiaceae bacterium | reverse complement strand
TGGTCAATATTTTGGCGTATTTTCTTTTCTTGAGTTTATTCAGTTGTATGCTGATTGCGATGAGAAAGTCAGGAAACTTCTTGAGCCAACCTTGGCTTTAGTATAGCAGGGTTTATTCGTAATTTTCAAATTACGAATTGAAGTTAATCTATATAGTTACTTTATTTTATATACTTAATATGATAAAATTAATACAATATGTGTATCTATTGATAAGAATGAGGTAAAAAATGGAAAGAATTTCATTATATGTTTTAGCAATAATATTATTAGGATTTGGAATAATCCAAACAATATATCCTGAAGGAACATATATGTTTGGCATAAGATGGATGTTTGCAGAAGGATCCCAACTTAATGGTATAGCAAAAATATTTTTAAGAATTGCTGGAATTGCTATTATATTTGTTAGTGTAGCTTTATTTATTAAAATTACACAGATGAGAATTTAAATTCCAAGCATGGAATTTGGAATTTACTATATCATTATTTGGAGAATGTATAAAGGCATAGTTAATAATTCTTATATTACAAGATACATTATTGGGTACTATTTGGGTACTGCTTACTCAAAATAGTACCCATTCTAACGAAAAAATAAGGAAGGCTAAAAATAAAAAGTGCCTTAATATCAAGGCTTAAGATGATACGGCACAACATAAAAAATATAAAAATCCACATTCCTAAACCGCGTGCCGGAGGTTCGATTCCTCTCGGGTGCACCAAGAAAGGCTCACAGCCATAATGGTTTGTGAGCTTTTTGTTTTATAATGTGGTTTCATCCTTAGCACAGAGATTATCGCTTTATGGTGCTTTACTATTTACCTCGTTACCAGCTGATAACAGGAATTATAATCTTCTATTTATGGAAAAACGAAGCAGCAGTTTTCTGACAAACTGCTGCCCCTAAAACATTATGCTATAATTTAATTTTGATGAAATATGTAGGATTAAAGGAAATATGAATTATCTTTTTATATAATAATGCTTTACATTCTGATTATTATATTGGAATAATATAGCTTAAACAGTATAGCTTCTGTGAATATTAATAATAATTACCATGAGATTTATAAATAAAATAATTTAACTTTCTTCAACCATTAAGTAATCCTTCCAGAACCACAAAGCTTCAGCAAACTGCTCTCCAGTATATTCTGCTTTTGTACCACCTTTCTTTTCCAGCATATTTCGGGCCATTGTCATTGGGTGCATAGGCTCATTTTCTACCAGTGACGCATTAATGCTTATGATTTCCCATTCTGCATCTGTAGAATTCTCGTTATTCTCTGCCAATACATCATGCCTGTATAGTACGATATTTACATATTTAGCCGGAGTCTTTTCCCCATTAATAAGAACAGTTTTAAGTACGGGTTCTTCTCCTTCCTGTCTTGGCTCATATAAAGTTTTAAATATTGAATCTTTTGATATCCTGCACATTGAGGTATAAAACCTGTCTTCAGGTACAGGTATTAAAATAACGCCATCTCTATATCCTTTTTCGGCTTTACTAAAATTTTTATAGACTAAATCTTCTAATTCTTTCCAGGTACCATCAAAATAACTATATGATGACTTTTTAACATGCCTCTTTGCAAAATCATTAACTGCTATCATATCCATTATTTTTTCCTCCTAATTTAACTTATTTTATAACAAATATCTAATACTATACCAATACCAATTTAATTTTATTTCTAATCCATGTGCCGGAGATTTGATTTTTGATTTCAAGTAGGTGTACCAAAAAAATCTCACAGAAGTAAAGCCGTGAACTTTTAATTTTTCTTAATATTATACTGTGGACTCCTTTAATTCTGCTATAACATCATGGATATTAACTACCTTACCAAACCTACCCTTCCAAATCCGGTAGTTATAGAATTTATAAAGCTCCTCAGCAGATATGCTTCCGTTATCAAAGGTTGTGTTTGTTTTTTCAGGAATAATAAGCTTGTATCCATACTCAAAAGCAGCTTTGGTGGTGGCATCTATGCAGTATTCTGTCTGCATCCCCGTAATAATCAATGTATTTACGCCTTTGCTTTCCAGATATTCTTTTAAATTAGTTTCCTTAAAAGCAGAATTATATATTTTGTTTATTATTTTTTCATTTTTATCAGGTTCTATTTCCTTATAAATTTCCCATCCTGTAGACTGCGGCTCTATATCCCCACCGGGTTCATCATTATGCTGGATGTAAATTACCTCCACATTATTTTCCCTGCATATATCAATGAGATTTTTTATATTATTTATTACTTTATCAATATCATAAGGCTTATCCTTAACTAATGCATTTTGAACGTCTACAACTAAAAGAGCTGCATTTTTCATTGCTTTATACCTCCTGAAGCCTTGTTTGGGCCTGCATAACTTTTTTTAATAAATTCTGTCCATTTATCTTCCAGCTGTTTTTCCGTAAGATCAAAAATTTCTTCAAATTTACCGGGAGATTCAATCAGCTTATGCAATTTATCGTAGCCAAATATTTTAATTATAGCTTCTGTAATGGTATAGGAAAACTGATAGCCATCCCGTTTGAAAAAAGTATCAAAGTCTTCTCCGGTATCCAGATCCTTAAAGGTAGGAAGGGCATTTTCCAAAATTCCCTTTTTAATTGTATTTCTTATCCAGTTTTCATTGTTATCCTTAGCCTCGAAAGAAGCAATTCCCTCATTTAGCCATCTGGGTGTGTTATCGTTAATTTTATTGATTATGATATGTACAAATTCGTGAACTGCTGTATTTAATACGTTATCGAAGCTGGAGCCGGGCGGTGGATTTAAGGGAGATGCGATTACAATGCCGTGTTTTCCAAGTCCGCCTCTTATCCAGGCAGGTGCATCAGGAAATCCTAAAGCAATATGAAGCTCTTTAAGGTCTGAATGAATCTCAATGGTTAATTTTTCCTGAAGCTTTTGATTTAAATTGGCTGTTACTCTACTATAATTATTTTCAAGTACCTTAGAAACTTTATCAATGCAGGTAATATCTGTTTCTCCATAGCATATTATAAAATGCTCCGTTTCATATTTCAATTTAAGCTTGGACTCTTTATCTGTCTGCTCTGATTCAGCATTATTTAAAGATTCAAGTATTATCAATAATTCTTCGGGTTTGTCTATAATATAATCTGCACCTTCCTGCTTTAAAACATCTCTGCCTCTGAATCCCCAGGTTGCACCTACGGAGGTAATTCCGGAATTTTTAGCTGTTTTAACATCTACTTCTGAATCGCCCACATATAAAGCTTTATCAGCCCTAGACCCTAATTTCTCAAGTGCTTTAAATACAGTATCAGGGGCTGGCTTTCTGGAAATATTTTTTGATTCGCCGATAGCTGTTTTAATATATTCTCCAAAATAGGCAAGGTTCAGGCCTTTTACTGCCTTATCAAATTTATTTGATACAATTGCCATCTTATAATCTTCTTTTGACAGCTGTGTCAATAGCTCCATAATTCCTATATAAGCACCGGTCTTATTCTGCATATTTTTGGAATAATGACTGCGAAAGTCTGCAAGACATTTATCAAATTGTGGATTATTGAGCCCGTTAGGTATGCAAAGCTCTATTAAACGGGAGATGCCGTTGCCAACAAATTTTCTGACATCCGTAATTTCCCTGACTGGAAAACCATTTAGTGCTAATGCATAATTTACACTGTCTGTTAAATCCTCTAGTGTATTTAGTAATGTTCCATCTAAATCAAAAATGACTGTATCATATTTTTTCATTTATCTCACCTCATGTTTCTCTAATTAACTTTTTCTATTTTACCATATTTTTTACCAAGGGGTGCATTTATAACTGTCTTAATAGAATCTTGAATATATCAAAAGTTATATTCATAGGAACCATACCAGGCCGGATGGCAATAAAGTATAGGATTTGCCATTATAAATCCTTAGTAATATAATGAAAATTGAACTTTATTTGATAAGAAAGAGATGATTTTATGAAACATGTAGTGGAAAAACTGAAAAAGTTCAAAGCTATACCTATATTAATTACAATTATGCTTATATTTTTCAGGCTGTTTCTATATTATGCAGCAAAAAGTAAAGGACTGTATCTGGAACATGATTACATGTACAGCGTAATAAATTATGTGATAATATTAACCGCATTTTTTATATACATAAGCAATAAAAAAGTAAGGTGG
>JBAXYJ010000236.1:0-4176 GCA_041670885.1 Clostridiaceae bacterium | reverse complement strand
TAAGTATAAAAATATATATAATTAGTGAATAATAACATACACAGTGATTATAAAAGCTATGATTTATGAATTTCTTCAGAGAGCCGGTGGTTGGTGGAAACCGGTGAAAGGTTAAATCTTTCCACTTTTGGAGCTGTCGGTGATGAATCGAAAGGTTAGTACCCTTTATATTACTATTATCGAGTGGCTGGTTCTTTATTTTGGATCAGCAATTTGGGTGGCAACGCGGATTACTTCCGTCCCAGTTATATTGGGATGGAAGTTTTTATTTTTGTAAAATAATATATTATATATTTAATCAGGAGGGAAACATATGTTAGATCTAAAATTTGTAAGGGAAAATCCTGAAATTGTTAAGCAAAACATAAAAAATAAGTTTCAGGATAAAAAACTGGGTTTAGTTGATGAGGTAATCACTTTGGATGCTGAGCTGAGAGGTGTAAAGCAGGAAGCAGAAACACTAAGAGCGGGCAGAAATAAGTTTTCAAAGCAGATCGGCGGATTAATGGCTCAGGGAAAAAGGGCAGAAGCTGAGGAAATGAAGAAAAAGGTTACTGCAGATTCTGACCGTTTAGCAGAGCTTAGCATAAAAGAAAGTGAACTGGAAGAAAAAGTTAAAAATATTATGATGGTTATTCCAAACATAATAGATCCAAGTGTTCCTATTGGTAAAGATGATAGTGAAAATGTGGAAATTCAGCGTTATGGTGAGCCTGTTGTACCTGATTTTGAAATTCCATATCATACTGAAATCATGGAAAAATTTGATGGAATTGATTTGGACAGTGCCAGAAAGGTAGCAGGCAATGGCTTCTATTACCTGATGGGAGATATAGCAAGGCTTCACTCTGCTGTTATTTCCTATGCCAGAGATTTCATGATAGACCGCGGCTTTACATACTGCATTCCTCCATTCATGATTCGAAGCGAAGTTGTTACGGGAGTTATGAGCTTTGCAGAAATGGATGCCATGATGTACAAAATTGAAGGAGAAGATTTATACCTTATTGGAACCAGTGAGCATTCCATGATAGGTAAATTTATAGATACCATACTTCCGGAAGAGACACTTCCTAAGACTCTTACCAGCTATTCTCCCTGTTTCAGGAAGGAAAAAGGAGCTCACGGCATAGAAGAAAGAGGAGTTTACAGGATTCATCAGTTTGAGAAGCAGGAAATGATTGTTGTATGTAAGCCTGAGGACAGCATGATGTGGTATGATAAGTTATGGCAAAATACAGTAGATTTATTCCGCTCCCTGGATATACCGGTAAGAACCTTAGAGTGCTGCTCCGGTGACCTGGCTGATTTGAAAGTAAAGTCAGTAGATGTTGAAGCCTGGTCTCCAAGACAGAAAAAATACTTTGAAGTTGGAAGCTGCTCCAATTTAGGTGATGCTCAGGCACGCCGTCTAAAAATCCGTATAAATGGTGAGAATGGCAGATACTTTGCACACACACTAAACAATACAGTAGTTGCACCTCCAAGAATGCTGATAGCTTTCCTGGAAAACAACCTGAATGCAGACGGTACGGTAAATATTCCTAAGACTCTGCAGCCGTATATGGGCGGGAAAACTTTAATAAAATAAAAATAGCATAACTATATTAATGCTGGGTGTTGATTAAAAATTGATACCCAGTATTTTTTATTTTTTTGCAAAGTGCACTTGACATTTTATGCAAAGCATACTATACTTATAATGCAAAGTATACATTGCAAGGAGGCAATATAATTGAAAACACGAATTCAGGAACTGCGAAAGAAATATAAGCTTTCCCAGGAAGAACTGGCACTGGCAGTAGGTGTTACAAGGCAGACCATTACATCGCTGGAATGTGAAAAATACACTGCTTCTCTGGTTTTAGCTTATAAAATTGCTAAATATTTTGATCTGCCAATTGAAGAAGTTTTTGATTTTTCGGAAGTGGAGGAATTATAAATGGAAAATTATAAAAAGGTTATTAAAAGAAGAATGCATCTTGCAGCTGGCTTTAACTGTCTGGCAATTATTTTTATTGTACTTACAGCCTATTATGGAAATGTTTTAGCGGACAAAGGAATAAGTGATTTCAGCAAAGGCTTCATCCCTGGATTTCAAACTGGAGTTTTTATAGGGCTGCAATTAGTTGTACTGTTTTTTATCGCTAAATATAGTAAAGCCATAAAAAGTGAAGAATCACTAAAAAAGCTTTATATAGAAGAAAATGACGAAAGGAAAAAACTGATCAAAGATAAAATTGGAGGAACCGGCCTTAATTTCATTATTGGCTCTGCAGCAACTGCTGTGGTTATTTCGGGATTCTTCAGCCAGACAATATTTATCACTTTACTGGGAGCGTTAATATTTATTGTAATGGTTAAAGCATTTTTAAAATTATATTATAGGAATAAATTTTAGTTGGTATATTTCTCATTATATATTTAGGAAGGTGAGTTTTTATGAAAAAGTTTAATAATTATCAGAAAATTGGTTTATTGCTTATAGCAATTAATTTATCATCAAATCAATTTAGTATCTTACCTGATATTTTAAATGGCTTTTGTTTAGGAGCCGGTACTGCACTTCTATTAATAGGTATGTATGCTTGTAACCATGATATTTCTACAATCAGAAATTACAAAATAAATCTTATAAAAAGATGTTTTAGGAAGTAAGTTAAGGAGGAAAAGAGTAATTGAAGAACAAAAAAGTATTTATGACAAGCTTAGTTATTATGATAATTGCGTTAATATGTATGGGCATCAATCGGTTTGTATTTCCATTTCCTGATATAGCAATAAGAGTAACAGGTGTTATCATTCTAGTTGATTTATTTGTTTATATTTATAGCAGGGGTGAAGTTAAAAGGCATCAGTAATTGATGCAGATATAAGGCAAGTTTCAGGACTAAAAAGGAGGTAAAATCACCCTCCTTCTAATATGTGTATATATGAATATTAATAATTAACAACTCCTTATAAAACCATGTTTTGGAAAATAAATTAAGGAGAAGTTGTATTATCCTTTTAAATAATCTTTAAACGGCGGAATTTAATCTGTTTTGATATAAAGCATACTGAAGATAAAAAGAGAAATGCCGCTTATTATCGGTAGAAGGTATGCTGGTGTAATGTTAATCAGTACTCCTGCCATAATAAGTGCAGCGGGAAGAACAATGGTCATTGGGCCGTAGTTTTTAATCATATAAGTAAATATTTATTATATTAACCAGCAGCTTTATTTAATAAAACTGCTGGTTTTTTGTTATATTCTTAGGAAAATTAATTTTTGTTAATAATTGTCTTAAATGTATCTGCTGCCACATAAAATAAAATGTAAACTAAATAAGCGATATTTAAGGGGGAGGTTATTACGAAGAAAGTAAAACATAACAAGCTTATTATCAGCATAATAATTTCATTTTGCATTTTACTTATCATATACTTTGGAATGACAGCATATTTTATGAATCATTTTTATTTCGGTTCTTCAATTAACTGTGTAAATGTTTCAGGCAAAACTGTTGCAGATGCAGAAAAAGAACTTCCAGCTCAGGCACAGTCATATACACTTAATCTAAAAGAGCGAGGGGGTAAAACAGAACAGATAAGAGGGTCCGATATTGAACTAAGTTATAATCCAGATGGACAAGTCCAGAATATAAAAGATGGACAGAACCCTTTTGGATGGATTTTCTCATTTTTCAATGCAAAAAATTATAAAATTATAGGTGGAATTTTATATAATAAGGAACTTTTAAAAACTCAAGTAAGTAATCTGTCCTGTATTAAAAGCAGCAATATAATTCTGCCTAAAAATCCTGGTTTTATATATGTAAATAACAATTATACAATCACACCGGAAGTGAAAGGAAATAAGATAAATTATGATGTTTTATCGGATTATGTATCAAAATCAATTTCCAAGTTTGAAAATACCATAGATTTGGAATCAATCAATTGTTATGTAGAGCCTGAGTATTCTTCAAATTCTCCAAAAGTTACAGATGTGAAAAACATGCTAAATAAATATATATCTTCTAAAATTACTTATACTTTTGGAGAACATAGTGAAATTTTAGATGGCTCAGTTATAAATAAATGGATTAAAATCGATGATAATCTTCAAGTTACATTTGATGAGGAAAAGATTAAGAATTATTTAGCCGGACTTTCCATTGCTTACGATACGGT
>JBAXYJ010000235.1:0-4187 GCA_041670885.1 Clostridiaceae bacterium | reverse complement strand
TATAGGATCTCCTGTTCATTTTTCAGGGATAGCAGGCTCAATGAAATCATTCCTGGACAGATTTTTCTGTGCCGGTTCCCATCTGCAGTATAAGGTTGGGGCGGCTGTTATTTCATTAAGACGTTCAGGGGGAGTTGATACTTTCCACCAGTTAAATAATTATTTTAACCTGGCGAATATTATTATAACGCCATCTCAATACTGGAATGTAGTCCATGGCACAAAACCGGAAGAGGTTATGCAGGATATGGAAGGCGTTCAAATTCTTCAAAATCTGGGCAGAAATATGGCTTGGCTTATGGAGGTAATTGATAAGGGTAAGAAGACCATTGATTTGCCTGAGACAGAGAAACGTGTAAAAACAAACTTCATAAGATAAAGTGATTAGACCTGTCCCTAGCTTAGGACAGGTCTAATCTTTTAAAAACTTATTATTTGTAAGCTTTTGTCATTATGTTAATTGTATCTTCTAATGAAAGAGCAGCAGGGTCTACCTGGAAGAGTCCGCCCATGGTAAGTCTTGCATTTTCAGCCAGGGCTGGAATTTCACTTTTTTCAATTCCATAGTCAGACATCTTAAGACCATCAACACCACACTTCTTCTGCAGATTAAGAAGAGCATCAACAAATGCCATAGGTTTTCTATCAGCAGGCATACTGTCAGTATTTACCCCCATAGCCTTTGCCATAGCTATAAATCTTTCAGGGGCAATATCAGCAAAATATGTGTAATAGGATCGAGACAGCATAATAAGACCGGCACCATGAGGAAGCTTTGTATGGCTAGCACTTAATGCATGCTCCATTGAGTGCTCCGAGGTGCAGCTGGATGTAGATTCAACTAAACCTGAAAGAGTATTTGCAAGAGCCACGTTTGTACGAGCTTCAATATTACTTCCATCATTTACACACACAGGCAGGAATTTTGCAATAAGATCAATGCTCTTAAGGGCATAGGCATCACTGATTGGTGTAGCAATATTTGCTATATATCCTTCTGCTGCATGGAATAATGCGTCAAATCCTTGGTAAGCTGTAAGATTTTTCGGAACGGTAAGCATAAGTTCAGGATCAACTACGGATAATACAGGAAAAGTAAATGAATTGCCAAACCCTATTTTTTCGTTTGTATCTTCTTTTGTGATAACAGTCCAAGGGTCGGCCTCGGTCCCCGTACCTGCTGTTGTGGTTATAGCAACTATTGGAAGAGCACCGCTTAGGACAGGCAGAGCCTTTCCTGAACCACCGGAAACGTAATCCCAGTAATCTCCCGGGTTTTTAGCCATAACAGCGATAGATTTAGCAGAATCTATGCTGCTTCCTCCGCCAAGGCCGATGACGAAATCGCATTCTTCTTTCTTTGCTGTTTCTGCACCTTCCATGACATGAGATTTTATAGGATTTGGCAGTATCTTATCAAAAACTACATATCCTATTCCTTTGCTTTCTAAAATCTCTTCAACCCTTTTAAGATATCCATTCTTTTTCATAGAATTACCTGAAGAAATTACAATAAGCGCTTTTTTACCAGGAAGAGTCTCATTATTAAGTTCATTAAGCTTTCCAGCTCCAAATAAAATCTTTGTAGGAATATAATAATTAAAGTTCATAAAAAAACCTCCATTTATATTTTGTATTATCTCTATATAATAGTATAATTGTTATTAAGTATTGTACAAGAATGCACTTTTTTGATATCTGGTAACATAAATGATACTGTATATTTAATTATGGAGGTATGAGGCGTTTATGTCAGAGAATAAAAAACAGGCAGCCTGTGAAATAGAAGTGGCATTTTCAGTAATCGGAGGCAAATGGAAACCTATAATATTATGGTTTCTTGGGGAGTTCAACACACTAAGGTTTGGACAAATTCACAGCATGATTCCAAACATAACTCACAGGATACTCACGAAGCAGCTAAGAGAACTGGAGGATAACAATATAATCAGCAGAAAAGTATTTCCTGAAGTACCGATGAAGGTAGAATATTCTATTACTGAAAACGGTAAAAAGCTGCTGCCTATTCTTGAAATGATGTGTAACTGGGCCAGCGACAACAATTATTTTGGCTATGAAATAATGTATAATCTTTGTAAAGAGGACATGAAGGAAAAATTATTAAGCTGTGAAGAAAATGAAAAATTATAGGCATCAATTGATTTATAATATTCACAAGGGTAAAATCTAATTCAGATATTTTAGCCATAGAGGGAAGGTAAGGTTTATGAAAAGAAGAGTTTTTTTAATAATTCCTATTGTAATTATTATTGCTGCATTTACTGTAACAATATTAATTATAAAAAATAAAGCTGCTAAAAGTCCATACACTGCATTTGAAATGTATACAAATTATTGGCAGAAACAGGATTATGCAGGTATGTACGAGATGTTAACTTCAGATGCTAAAAGTAAAATAACAAAAGAAAACTTTATCAGCAGATATAAGAAAATTTATGACGGTATTGAAGCGAAAAATATAAAGATTAGTTTTACAAAACCTAAAAATTCAAGTAATAATGTAAAAAGCCTGGAAATACCCTTTTCTGTTAAGATGGATAGCTTGGCAGGTAATATTAACCTTTCTGGCTATAAAGCAAGCCTTGTTAAGGAAAATCAAGGTAAAAAGGATAGCTATTATATAACTTGGAGTGAAAAGCTGATATTTCCTGGAATGGATTCAGAGGATAAGGTTGGCGTAACTGTAAATGCCGCTAAAAGGGGAGATATATTAGATAGAAACGGCAAGACACTGGCAACTAATGGCAAGCTGATTTCAATCGGTATTGTTCCTAAGAATTTTAATGCGAATAAAGACGCATCCATAGACCAGATGGTAAAAATTCTAGATATACCAAAAGATAATATAACTGCAAAACTAACGGGAAATTCAAACCCGGATTGGTTTGTGCCGATAATAACTCTTTCCAAGGGAGATCCGGATATACCAAAACTCATGGCTATTGCTGGAATTAACTACCAGGAAGTTGACGGAAGAATATATCCAGGTGGGGAAGCATTGGGAAGGCTGGTAGGATACATATCCGCAGTGACCGCGGACGATCTTAAAAACAACAAGGATGGGGGCTACACAGCAGCCAGCAAAATAGGAAAAGCAGGTCTGGAGCAGGTATATGAAAAAACTTTAAAAGGAAAAAATGGAGCAGAAATATATATTAGAAAGATTAAAAATGGAAATGAAACTCAGCAGGTAAGTATTGCAAAGAGCGAAGCTAAAGATGGAGAAAATGTTAAGCTGAGCATAGATATGGACCTTCAGAAGAAAATATACAGTGAAATGAAAGGCGATTCAGGGACAGCGTCTGCAATTAATCCAAAAACCGGAGAGGTACTTGCCTTAGTCAGCAGCCCATCCTATGATTCAAATTTATTTTCAACTTATATTCCACAAACACTGAGTAATCAGTGGAAGGATAAAACTAAGGATCCATTCACAAATAGATTCAGCAATAGCTACTGCCCAGGATCTGTATTTAAATTAGTAACAGCAGCAATTGGGCTGAAGCAGAAGACTTTAAATGCAGCTGAAGCAGTTAATATAAGCGGGCTAACCTGGCAGCCGGACAGCAGCTGGGGAAGCTATAAAATCACCAGAGTGGAAGACACTAAAAAAGCTGTCAATTTAAGGGATGCTTTTGTATACTCAGATAATATTTATTTTGCGATGCAGGCCCTGAAAATAGGGAAAGAAAATTTCGTAAAGGGAAGCAAGGACTTTGGAATAGGAGAAGCCCTTCCCATAGATTACCCAATAACAAAATCTCAGCTCACATCTGATGGCAGCATAAAAAATGATGTTTCACTTGCAGATACCGGCTATGGTCAGGGACAGGTCCAAGTAAGCTCCCTCCATTTAGCCCTTATATACAGTGCTTTGGTAAATAACGGTGATATAATGACTCCAATTTTAGAACTGAAATCTGATACAAAATCAGTTGTATGGAAATCAAAGGCCATAGCACCTGAGAATGTTAGTACCCTTGTAAACGACCTGGTTCAGGTTGTAGAGGATAAGTCAGGGACAGGTCATGAGGCTAAAATTGCCGGGATTAGAGTTGCAGGGAAAACAGGAACGCCTGAGCTTAAAAAGGATGCAAATGACACATCTGCTGAAGAAAATGGCTGGTTTGTAGCCTTCAGTCCGGATAATCCAAAGATATTGGTGG
>JBAXYJ010000234.1:0-4273 GCA_041670885.1 Clostridiaceae bacterium | reverse complement strand
TAAGATTTACTAAGGTCAGTGCGATAGGGTTAGGCCTCACCGGCGTTCTGACTGCAAACACGCCGAATTCACCTGCCTGAGCATTAGCTTTCCTGGGCACAACCTTCATTATATCCCGCTGTGATTTATGAAACCAGGATAAAATCCATAAATGGGAGCTCTCCTCAATACGATACAGAGCTTCCCTATATTGTGGGAATACTTCTATTTCAGCTTCAACTCCGCCAAGGGGCATATCTTTCCTGTCTTTTATTTCAGATTTTACAATTCCAATAGGACTAAGTGTAATAATATCTGCTTCCATTCAAGTTAACATCCTTTCTTCATAATTAATTTTGAACAGATTTCTTTAGTTAAATATCTATATTTTTTTATAATATGCTCCGTTGGCACAAGCCTTACATAATACTTTTCCATCCTTAACTATTTCTCTGCCGTCCATAATACTTTCACCGCAGACTGCACACACTGCATTTCTCAAAGGCTTTCCGGGCAGATCCTCAGGATGTATATCAACCTTAACAGGTTCGAATTTAAAAATCTGTTCATCAGTAAATTGCTTCCAGAAGGAAAGTACATCCTGATCCGGGGAAGGTCTTTTTTCTGCTTTTACAACAATTCTTATACCCTTTTGTGTATTTATATCTATAAAGCTGGCACCCATTTTCCCATAATCTATCCACTTCAGCCTTCTTTTGCCCAGGGAACACCCTGTTACAGCCTGAACAGCATCTGTCAGGCACCGATCTGCTTCTACAAACACAATAAAATCTTTGTTTTTTGCAGGTTCATCAATACCTAAATAATTCAATCCTGCACGGGCAATTCTTACACCTAAAATTATACCACCGCATAAATGGCCATGAAATTCATGGGCCTTTTTCAAATCATTTTCAAAATGATTATCCACACTAACACTTCCTTCTAAATATTTTTTTATAAAACAAGCAGTCCGCTGATTTTACAGCTTAATTCCTGCTGCTCATTTCCTGCTAAGATAGACTTGGCTCCAATACTTTTATTGCTTAGATTATAATTTTATATCAAATGAATATGTTTATTGGTATTTTATTTATACTTACAGACTCATTTTCTTCTATTCTACCTGGATTATTATCCCAAAGCAATAGCTTAAATGGAAATTAAAATCTGGCAATAGATATTACTCATCTACAAATAACTCCTATTACCTAATAAATTTTTATAAAATATATTCTATTTTCCGCTGTTTAGTGATATAATTTACTAAAATACTAAATAAATTGGAGGTAATAAAATGACTAAATTGAATGAAGTTTACAAGTGCACTATATGTGGAAACATTGTTGAAGTAGTACACGCCAGTGCAGGGCAATTAGTCTGCTGTGGACAGCCAATGAAATTGCTGGAAGAAAATACTGTTGAGGCTTCTAAAGAAAAACATATTCCTCTAATAGAAAGATCAGAAAATGAAGTATTAGTTAAAGTTGGAAGTGTACAGCATCCAATGGAAGAAAAACATTACATAGAATGGATAGAGCTTCAGACTCCCGGTAATGTATATAGAAAATACCTGAAGCCTGGTGAAAAGCCTGAGGCAGTTTTCAAAACAAATGAGGAAGTAATCTGTGCCAGGGAATATTGTAATGTACATGGATTATGGAAAGCAGAATAATATCCATATGATTAGTTAAAAATAAGGAGGGGCATGCTTACATAATTATAAGCATATAAAGCTATGATTGAAAACAAAGCATTTTATAAATTAAGTTATGGTTTATATATTGTAAGCTCAATTTTTGAAGACAAAATAAATGCTCAGATTGCAAATACAGTTTTTCAAATTTCATCAGAACCTCCTATGATTGCAGTAAGCATAAATAAAGAAAATCTTACTTATGAATATATTAAAAAGAGTAAAAGGATAGGGATTTCTGTTCTTACTTATGAGACTCCTATGGAGCTCATAGGTAAATTTGGTTTTAAATCAGGAAGAGATATTGATAAATTTTCAGGTACCACATTTAAGTTACTGGGAAGTGGTATACCAATAGTTCTTGAAAGCTCTGTATCCTATCTTGAGTTGAAAGTTGAAAAAGAAATAGACGTTTATACTCATACCATATTTATCTGCAGGGTGAAAAATGCGGAATTACTCAAAGATGCAACTCCTATGACATATAAGCATTATCATGATATAAAACGGGGTAAATCAACCAAGGCTGCACAAACACAGATAGAAAATAAAATTGTAACTGATTTAAAAAATAGTTATAAATATAAATGCAGGATATGCGGATATATTTATGATCCAAATGCTGGTGATCTGGATTTAGGTATTCCAGCCGGGACTTTATTTGAAAATCTGCCGGATAATTGGACTTGTCCAATTTGCGGTGCAGCAAAAGATATGTTCGAAAAAATTATATAAAATATTTAAATAGAGGTGTATAAAATGGAATTAAAGGGAAGCAAAACTGAAAAAAATTTATGGTCTGCTTTTGCAGGAGAATCACAGGCAAGGAATAAATATACATACTTTTCCTCAGCTGCTAAAAAAGAAGGATATGAACAGATTAGCAATATTTTTAATCTCACAGCAGATAATGAAAAGGAACATGCGAAAATCTGGTTTAAACTTTTAGACGGTATAGGCAGTACTCCCGAAAACCTAAAAGCAGCTGCTGGTGGAGAACATTATGAATGGACAGATATGTATAAAAACTTTGCAGAAGAAGCTAAAAAAGAAGGTTTTACAGATATAGCAAGATTATTTAATATGGTAGCAGAAATTGAGAAACATCATGAAGAAAGATACCTGGAGCTTTTAAAGAATATTGAAGAAAACAAGGTTTTTAAAAAGGATGAGAAGAAGACCTGGATATGCAGAAACTGCGGATTTATTTACACAGGCGAAAATGCACCCGAAAAATGCCCTGTATGTGCACATCCAAAGTCATACTTTGAATTGGAAGCTAAGAACTGGTAATATAGTAAAAACAGGTTACTGACTAAATATAATTAGAAATTTAAAAAAACATGCTATATAAGCACAGCAGCTTATATAGCATGTTTCACTTTTTCTAAATTTAATTTCCTTAAACTAACTACACAGCCTTAAAACTTACTGCTTTACATCATCAAAAGTGAAAAGTGAACTGGGTGGCACCTTAGCCTCCGCCTACCGGAGGAAATAATGCCAGAGTATCTCCGCTTTTTAAACAGCTGTCAGGTTTTCCATCCCTGCCGTTTATAAGCAGAATAGCTACTTCAGACGTTTCTAATCCTATTAGTTTAAAAATATCTTCTGGTGTTGAACCTTCTGCTAATTCTAAAGTTTGTATTTTTTGCCTGCCTTCTCTGAAGGTTGCAAATAATTTTACAACAATTTGCAAATCATCACCTCCATTTCCCACATTTTTAGTTTCATAATAAAACTGTATATATTTCAATCACCTGGAACATAAATATTCCAGGTGATATCAATATTATAATATTACTTTATATATTCTTCAAGTCCTAATTTCTTTAATGTTTCTGGAGTTGGAATACCATCCTTGTCCCATCCTCTTACTTCATAGTATTCTGGGATTAATATGTCTTTCTCCCAAATTTCGCCTTTTGATGGTCCATTAACAACTGGTTCCTGAAGAAGTCTCGCTGGAAGAGTATCATCTTCTTTTGTAAATCCTGCTTCAAGGTTAAATAATTTTTCCAGTGTCCAGATTCTGTCCCCTGCAAGCATTAATGAATTAACATCATGTTCTTCTCCAACAACAGCGTTGTACATATCAACATAATCCTGTGCACCAAGTCCAAATGTTGTAAATATACATAGTCCAAGTGAATCGATAACAGCAGTTAAATCATGGAATATTCTAGCATAACCTGCTTTACCTACTAAGGATAATCTATCAAGCTTTTCTGGATATCCAAGGATTTCAGGGCTAATCATGTATCCTTTTATATGGCAGCCTCCTCTGTTGTTAACAGCATAGGTTATACCATGTCCTTTAACTCCTCTTGGGTCATATGCAGGAAGCTCTTGTTTCTTAACTGTCATAGAATACTCTGGATGACCATAGGATTCACATAATCTGTAAGAACCATCAGCCATCTTGTCTCCAAAGCCTTCTCTTAAACCCATTTTCTTAGTCCAGCCTATTACAGCATCAGTATCTCCCCACTTTAAGGAAAGTCCGTCTGCAGCAAGTTCTTCATCTTTAATATATCCTCTTTGATATAATTCCATTGCAGCTGCAATAGTTGCTCCTGCAGAAATTGTATCAAGTCC
>JBAXYJ010000233.1:0-4275 GCA_041670885.1 Clostridiaceae bacterium | reverse complement strand
CCCTTTATTGAGTCCCACGTTCATTTAGATACTACATTAACAGCCGGTGAGCCAAAATGGAATGAAAGCGGTACACTTTTTGAAGGTATTGAGACCTGGGCTCTCAGAAAAAAAGCTCTTACTCATGAAGATGTAGTAAACCGTGCATCAACACTTCTTAAATGGCAGGCTGCACAGGGAGTACTTCATGTCCGTTCACATGTAGATGTAACAGACCCAGACATGACAGCTCTCAAGGCTCTTCTTGAAGTTAAGGAAAAGTTTAAAGATTTAGTAAATGTACAAATAGTTGCATTTCCACAGGAAGGAATCCTATCCTATCATAATGGAACAGAGCTTTTAGAGGAAGCTTTAAAAATGGGTGCCGATGCTGTGGGAGCAATTCCCCACTACGAATTTACCCGTGATATGGGAGCAGAATCTATAAAGATAGTTTTTAAACTGGCTGAAAAATATAATAAACTCATCGATATCCACTGTGATGAAATAGATGACCCTCAGTCCAGATTTCTTGAAATAGTGGTTGCTGAAGCAATAAGAACTGGGATGGGAAAGTTAGTTACAGCAAGTCATACAACGGCTTTCGGAAGCTATGATAATGCTTATGCCTTTAAGCTGATGAGCTTCATCAAGAAAGCTGACATAAATTTCGTTTCAAATCCCCTGGTTAATATTACACTGCAAGGCAGAACAGATACATATCCTAAACGCAGAGGCGTTACAAGAGTTAAGGAATTATGGCAAAACGGCATTAATGTAAGTTTTGGATATGATGATATTATGGATCCCTGGTATTCAATGGGTACCGGCAATATGCTCCAACCTGCACATATGGGTGTTCATGTGTGTCAAATGACAGGCCGCAGCCAGGTTATGGCCTGCTATGACATGATAACTAAAAATGCAGCGCGAACTCTTAATATAGAAGAAAACTATGGAATTGAGACAGGCAAACCTGCTGATTTTATTCTTTTAGATGCAAAAGATAAGTGGGAAGCAATCCGAAGACTAGCTACAGTTACCTTAGTAGTTAAAAATGGGCAGGTGATTGCTGAGACAAATGCTCCAAAGACAAGATTATTTGGCGAAACTATAAAATTTACAAAATAATAAAAAACAAGGAGATGAAGGCTATGGAAAACAATGTAACCTTAGCAGGAAAAGATATTAATGAGTTAGAACAGAAAATCATAAAAAAAATGGGTGATGGCGGGAATGAAAACCAGAGTATTGTTCCTGTACTAGATGAAGAATCCCGTAATGCAAGCATTTGGGATATAGGAATGATTTGGGCCGGTGCTCAATTAATAGTAGGGACCTGGGCTGTTGGCGCGCTGGCTGTGGCAGTTTTTGGTCTTGACTTAATAGGAGCTGTTACATCAATCATATTCGGTAACATAATCGGCGGAATAATGGTAGGGGCAACCTCTCTTATGGGCAGGCACGGCGCGCCTCAAATGATAATGACCCGTTATGGACTTGGTGTTAAAGGTGCTTCAATAACAAGTTTCTTCAATTTTATTTCAACAGTAGGCTGGTTCTCAGCAAATACTGTACTTACAGCCCTTGCCTGCTTTCAGGTCTTTGGTATTTTTGGAATAAAGGCTACAGTATTGTTAAAATTTTTATTACTATTTATTATTGTTGGTTTGCAGCTGATATTCAGTCTTACGAACTTTAAAATGATGAAAAAAATTGAAGCCTTTCTTGTAATACCTATGGCAATTTTAATTCTAATCATGACATTTATTGCTATGAAGGATGTAAGTTGGATAACTGAAGCTTCCGGAGCAGCTAAAGGCAGTTCCTTTAACTATTGGAGCATGTGGATTTCAGCTGCGGGCGCTGTGGGAATAAGCTATCTGGGATCATGGAGTCCTTATGCATCAGATTTTTCAAGATATTTTAAATTTAAAAATAAAAAAGCAGTAAAACAAATTTTTTGGATTCCTCTTCTTGTAGGATCAATAATCGGAATCTGGCTTGAAGTTATTGGGGCAACCTTTGCTACTAAATTTGCAGGTGCTGACCCTGCACTCCATATTGCAAAGGCAATACCAAGCTTTGCACTGCCAGCTTTAATTGTTATTTTAGCAGGACTTTTCTCTACAAACGTATTAAACCTTGTTGCCGGCGGACTATCTGCTAAAGTAATATGGAAGAAAGGCACCCGTACACAATGGACTGCCGTAATTGCCGTATTGGGATCAATAATGGCAGCATACTCAGTATTTGTAAGTGATATTGCTACAGTTTACCATACCTTCCTGATAGCGCTATTGGTTTGGCAGGCTCCCTGGTTTGCAATAACCATAGTTGATTACTTTATAGTGCGAAAAAAAGATTACAGAATAGAAGATCTTTATAGATTAAATAACTTAATACCTGATTATAACAAAAAAGGAATGACTGCCTACTGGATTGGATTTATAGCAGCATGCCTAACCAGCTTTACAGGGAAAACTGAAATTTTGGGCATTCCTCTATACAGCCCTATAATGCTTAAATACTTTAACGGGATGGATATATCCTTCTTCGTAGGTTTTGCAGTAGCAGCTGCTGCTTATTATGCCTTCAGCAAAACTGCTGCTGCACAAAACAATTCCGAAATAGCGGCTTAATTAATTCTAAAGTAAAGAGGTGCGTGTATCAGACTTAAAGTAATAAGTCTGTATCCGTACCTTTTTTATATGCATGATTTCAATTTTAACTTATTTCTATCCCCGGATTAACAGCAATATCATCTGCAATGAAAGCTGGTTATTGTATTTCTTATATATATGCAATTCCACATGTTATAACATCCAATCATTTATTCTATAAACATTATATGTAGGTACTATTGATATGTTCACCATACAAAAGTTTGTCAGTATGTGTAAAGAGGTATAAAATATAGTGTATATATTAAGCAGGGAGCTGAAATAAATGATAGATTTACATATTCATACAACTTCATCGGATGGTTCAGATGAACCGGAAGAAATTCTTATTAAAGCGCAGCAAAAAGAATTAAAATATATATCTATTACTGATCATGATTCCATAGGAGCCTATGAAAAGCTGAAAAAGGTTAAAATAAGTGATCATTTTAAAGGCAGGATTATTCCCGGCTGCGAGTTTTCCGTTGCTCACAATGGTAAGCCTATTGAAGTATTAGGCTATGGAATAGATCTTGATATAATAAAAAAGATGGGAATCGTTTCAGATGAAAAATTTTTTGAAAGGGAAAATGAATACCTGAATAAATTAAAAGAAGTATGCAGAAACCTTAATATTAAATATAGTGTTGAGCTGTCAGTTAAGGGTAAATATTTTGCAACGCAGCTTATGCATAATGATTTAAGAAAATATCCTGAAAATGAAAAACACTTCACCAAAGAAGTCTGGGAAAGTTTAAATGCATTTTACAGAACCTGCGTTAATAATGAAAACAGCCCATTTTTCTTAAATCAAATCAAATATTATCCAACCGTACAGGAAGCCGCAGATATAATAAAAAAAGCCGGTGGCAAAGCTTTTCTTGCCCACCTATATGTATATTTTGCAGACAGCCATGAAGAATTTTTAAACTCAATTATATCTTTAAATTCACTAGACGGTATAGAATGTTATCATTCCCTTCATTCCATGGATAAGACAAAATATCTTCTGAAATTTTGCAGGGAGCATAATCTTTATGCATCAGGCGGAAGCGATTACCATGGAAAGCTTAAGCCTAATGTAAAATTGGGGGAAACAATAAACGGGGTAAAAATACCTTACGAAATATCAGAGCCCTGGCTGCCGCACATGGATAATTTTATTTAGAAATCTATTCTATAAAGCTTGAGCCTGAAAATTTCAGGCTCAAGCCAAAAAATCTATAAAATAGAGTGCTGTTTTAAGCAGGGCATTTATTCACTTTTTAGCTTGTCTAATTTATACTGATTATGGTTTTTATTTTGTTTTATGAGGATATTCTCCATTATACTAACTCTTGCTTATTATCAGTAAAATTATAACAGCAAGAATAATATTGGGTAATCCTACAGCAATCGCTGCATTAATTATCTTACTTTTTACAATCGTATCTTCTTTTGTATCAAAAGAAGAATTTGCTCTATTCCTATCTCCGCTAACGAATGAGCCATTTAATAGTCCTGCTGTTCCAAGGCATATTAACCCTACAACTCCGCAGATTTCGATAGTTAACATCCAATTGCTTAATAACATACCTATTGCAATACCAATGAGCATTATAAAAAAGCCTAAAATAATTGGTTTCTTCATTTT
>JBAXYJ010000232.1:0-4289 GCA_041670885.1 Clostridiaceae bacterium | reverse complement strand
CATTTTTATAGTAGTCATTTATTAGAAAATTAAGCTTTTCCTGCTGATGAATTTCATCTAATATTTCTTTTGAAATCCGGTCTTTTTTATCCTGATTTATTTTTATGTTATTTTCAATTTGGTATTGTTTTTCAATATAATCTTTCTCTTTATCCTTAAGGACTGCACTTCTATCCTTATAAAGCTTATTTAAAGTAAATTTATAATTATTTATATTTTGAGCTATTTCAGAGTCTTCCCTGGTTTGATTTGAAATTCTTTCCAAAGCCTTAGACAGCTCTTCTTCATCAGATATGAGATCTTCATATATTTCTGCGCATTCCTGAATATATTTTTCTTTTATAAGATTTTGACAATCTTTCTCTTTTTCTTCATACTGGTGATTTAATTCACTGATGTCTTCTGCCAGCTTTTTTTCCTTATCCTTTAATTCATAATATATTAATGAATTTTTCTCGTAGTAAACCTTGGTAAGCTCGTTTTTCAAATCAACATTTAAGTCTTCCATCTGCAGCTTCTCTTTTATTTTTTCATTAAGTATTTTTTCTGAATTAAGGGATATATAAGACAGCTTTTTAAAATATTCTTCCCTATCTTTTTCTTTTAATATTCCCTCATTTAAAAAATTAGATACAGGAGCCATTTCCTCCTTGAAATTTTTTAAAAGGGCTGCTTCATAAAAATCTTCTTTACTCTCCTTATAGGTTTCAATATATTTAGCCAGGTTATCTTTTATGGACTCTGCTGCATTTTTTTCTCCATTTATCTTGCTTTCTATCAGTGGAATCATTACATTTTTAATAAGAGCTTCACTGGTTTTATGCTTATCATAAAGATTAGAAAGACCGGATTCATCATTGTTTATAGTTCTTATTATTTCTTCCCATTCTTTATAATCAATTTTATATAGTCTCAGCTCATCAAAATAATCTCTTTTTTTGCTGCTGTCATTAAAATTAAAGTATTTGAAATTAAGCCTGCCCCGGCTGTAATTTTTAACAGCCTCCTCAGCTTCAGAAAATTTAATAATTTTTTTTCCCTGAACAAATGGAATATTTATTATATCAAAATCATTCGGCTTTGAATATTTATTAATAAAGGCTAAAATCCTCAGCTTATTTTTTTCATCATCAGAATTTTCCTTCTTAACTGCCATTCCTATAAGCAGTTTTTCACCGTTTTCTAAAATTATTTCATGAAGTATATAAGTGGGAGAACCAGTTGAAAAATAATCCTCAAATTTTCTGGAGGAAAGTTCTCTTTTATTTCTTATAAAAGGCTGCATAAAAAACTGGATAAGTACTGTTTTTCCTATACCATTATCCATGGAAAAAAGAGTATTTTTGCCCTGGCCATAATCAAATATCTCATTATATATGGTTCTTTTTCCGTCATTATAATTTAAATTTATTATTCTTGTCCTGGAAAGCTTAGGCATTATTATCCTCCTTTTTCTTATTTAAAATATTTTCTATATACTCCAGCCTGTCATAATTTAAAAAGTAATTAGATGCCAGCCTGTTAAATTTAGCTGTAGGAATTATGACTGTTTCATCCTGAATATTTATAAGTCCTTCTTTTTTAAGAAAATTCATTACTTGGTTTATATACCATCTTCTTGTTCTCATAATCTCTGAATCATCTTCATTGATTAAGGTAAACCAGTATTTTGAAATATCAGTTATAGCAATTCCTGTTACTGCATACTTAGAATTATCTTCCTCATCTTCAAAAAGCTCCAGCCTTTCAGTTATTTTCTCATCTAATTCTCCCAGAGAAATCAAATCCCTGATCTTAACATTTGTTCCCTTTCCTGAATAGAATTCAGCTGTAAGAAGAATAATTATGTACATAGCCAGAAATAAATCTATGTTTTTCATATCACCTCTTGGGAATATTTCTTTTTTAAGCTCTGCTCTTTTATAGCCTAAAAATTCATTATCAGTGCCTGGTATGAAGTATATGGTATCATCATATTTCTTTATGCTTACACTGCTCTCCTCACCATAAACCTCCAGTATCTCTCTTACACTGGCATCGCTGAATAAAGAATACAGCTCCGCATCATCATTTTCCGTAAGCTCACCGCGCTCTAAAAGAAAGTTAATTAATTTTATTGATTTTCTTATATCATCTAAGCTATACATATTATCTACTCCAATTTCATAATAATATCAGGGCAGTTTAAGACTTCCCGAGAATAAAATTCTTTGCCTTCCTCAAAAGCTGGATCTTCAGAAATGGTAGTTCTCTGTCCATTTTCTGCCTTATAAAAGCTTATAGTTTTTATTTCTACTAGTGAATACTTAGTGCTGATCTGATCAACTAATATCTTTCTCAAGTCAAATTCTATTTCCTCATTTTCATAAGCTCCTATTTCTTCATTTACCATTTCATTTATATCTATTTTCCCAATTCTTATAAGTTCTATAAGTACCTCTGAAAGCTTTCTGATACTTGGCACAAGCTCCCTGTATTTTTCTTTATTATTCTTGAAGCTTTCTGCCATTAAGCTTAGGCTGGTTTCCTTATTATTTATTATAAACTCCAAAATACTTGAAACTATTCCTGTATACTCATTTTTACTTTTTTCCCGCAGGTTATCATTTTCTTCATCCTCCTCCAGTCTATCTATTAAAACCTCATCTTCATCATCTTCTTTATAATAAAGCCTCTGCTCATTAAATATATAATTAATATTAAATTTTTTATCTATTGATATTTTAAATAAAGGATTAAAAAGCTTGAATAGTTCAGGCAGCTTCTCCATGTTTTTTTCAACAGGCTTAACTAAGTCTTCTTTAATATCAATTCTTTTATTATTGTAATAAAAGCTGGCTTCCTCTAATGCCTTTCTATACTCATTCTTAAACTGAAAATGTCTTCCTATAAGTTCTCCTGCTTTAAATGTAATTGAAATAAGAAGCTCCTTTATCCTTCCCAGCTGCTTTAAGGATTCATAATTATTTTTACTTATTTCTCCTTCTGCCCTTCTCAGTCTTTCTTCTTCCAGGATAATTACTTCTTTAAGTTCATCAAATTTTTTATTCTGCTCTTTAAGCACTTCTATATTTTTTATAAAATTATCCTCAAATTCCTTTTGTTCTATGGAAAAGATGTTTTCTCTTGTCCTATAAATAAAATTATTAATAACGTTTACCTGAGCTGTTATAAGATTATTTAAGTTTTCTACCGCCATAAGTCCCTGAGAAAAGTTCTTCTTTTTTAGGCTTAATTCTAGTATCATTTGATTTAAGTCTATCTGCGTCCTTTCATCTACTTCAAGTGCACTTAAAATGAGTCTGTAGCCTTCTCTGGTCAGAGAAAATGTACTTTTATTATTATCCTTTTTTGATGGCTTTTGCTGCAAAAGATGATAATTAAATACCTTCTCTTTTCCTAAACTATAATCCATAGTTTTAAAAATAAAAGGATTGCCGTCATTTCGGAGTATTTTATAAATTATTAAATGTGTAATATCATAACTTTCCGTTTCAGATAAACTTTTGTTATAATATTTAGAAGTAATATCTTCCAAAAATGATGACATATCAGATAAGATACACTCCTCATCCTTTAATGATTTATCAAGGACAAAGCACATCAGGCTGTATACCAGATTAATCAGCTCAATACTGCTGAAATTACTTTTAAATGCAGTTAGTGTAGATACCTTATTGTCTATTAAAAAAGAATAGGAAAGCTTCTCCATCCTTTTATCAAAATTATTAAGAAAATCATACATATAAATTATCCTCTTTCAAAACCATATAATTTACTATCTCCTGAGGTATATAGCAGCCGCCTTTTAATATACTTAGTATTTCATTTTCATAGCATTTCATGTCTGAGAGAAAAACCTCACCGATATTTTTATTCTGCCTTTCGCTGCACTTTGAAAGCTGCATCTTCCTTGAAAGTAGAATCATGGCCTGGTATCCTGCTTTATAAAGCTGAATATTTAACTTGTTCTTGTATCTTTTATTGACCCTTTCATATATAGATATACCCTCATAATCCAAATCTCCAAAGTAGTATACTTTAGCCGGATTTAAAAGATATTTTTCCACCGTATATTCATACTCTTCTAAAGATTTTTCTATATTCTTCCCGGCTCCATATATTATAGTATCTATTTTTTCACCAAGAAAAGTATTCTTTCCTTCCAGCATAAGTTTTCTTAGGGTGTACCAGGTATCCTTATTTTCTATAATTAAAACTACCTGATTAATACTTTTATTAGATGAAAAATAAACAAAAGGCTCAGGAGTTCTATATATATTTAAAGT
>JBAXYJ010000231.1:0-4290 GCA_041670885.1 Clostridiaceae bacterium | reverse complement strand
CTTTTCCTTCCAGGCAATTACTTTTGTATTCATTAATTGGCTTTCCGTAAATTCTGCCTTCCGGTCTGAATCTGTAGCCGTAAATTCTGCCTCTGGTTTTTAATTCCTGGAGGAATTCAGTTGCCAGCTTTTCGTGAAGCTCCTCTGGGATATATCTGAGAGCATTTTTAAGTGCCGTCTTTGTCTGTTCTTTTGTAAGGTTAAAACCTCTGTCCGGAGCTCTTCTTATGCCATCTGCAAATTTTGGCATAGATGGAAGAACGCTTTCCAGTTTTATGGTCATAGCATTCGAAATATCAATATTAGAAATCATATTAAACCGCCTCCTTAACAAAAATACTTAAGTTTTCCAAATATATTATATCACAAAGTATTTAGGTTAAAATTGCAGATTTCTTTACCATGATAAAGAATATTGGCAATTTAGATAATTTTCTGGTCAATGAAATTTCTGCAGTTTAGTGCTTCAAATACAATGCAAAAGAGATTGCATAATTCATGATTAGTATTTCAACTTTAAAACGCTTTCGATTCGTTATTTTCAATATTAACCAGTCTAATATAATTATGTAATCTCCATAATAAAAAGAAGCGTGTAAACAACTGTTCATACGCTCCATATGCATCCTATAATAATTTATTTAATTCTTCTCAAAATAACTTCTTCATGTTTTGATACTTCTTTTTCAATCTTATCGATTTTCTGTGAATTTTGGATATAACCATCAAATAATGCTTCCAGCTTTTGCCCATGGTCCTGTTCCATACGAAGGACTATTTTTTCTAAATTGTCTATCTTATTACTATTGCCTTTAACATCTTTTTTAATGTCCTGCATCTCAGCATACATATTATCCATGCCGCCTTTAAGGTCAATATAAATTTTTTCCTGACCACCTTTAAGATCAGCATACATTTTTTCCATCAGTTCAAATAGTTTTTCGTTTTCCAAAAGCATCTCACCCCGCATATTAGTATTATATCATATTAATAAAAGAAGTAAATTAGTAATATTTGTTAAATGTTTAGATAATTTTTTGGTCAATGAATTTTCTGTAGTTCAGTGCTTCAATCAGGTGATCTTTTTTTATCTTTTCGCTGCCTTCTAAATCTGCTATGGTTCTGGATACCTTTAGTATTTTATTGTACACTCTGGTACTAAGAGAAAATTTATCAAACACTTTTTTAAGAGTCTGATCTGATTTGTCATCTAATGTGCAGAATTTTTTAACGTGATTTGTATCCATCTCACCATTACAGGATATTGTATCATTTTTAAATCTTTCTCTTTGAAATTCCCGGGCCTTAATTACTCGTTTTCTTATTTCTTCTGAAGATTCTTCTCTGTTTTCTGATTTTATTTCATTATAGCTTAGTGAATTTACATAGTTAAATAAATCAATTCGATCCAGCAGTACTCCGGACAGCTTATGGAGATAATTTGTCCTCTGGAAGCTGGTGCAGGTACATTCTCTCTTGTTGCTTCCCCAAAATCCGCAGGGGCATGGGTTTAAAGCCCCTATAAGCAGGAAGCTGCAGGGATATGAGACAGTTCCCTGAAATCTGTTTATGGTAACTTTTCTGTCTTCCAGCGGACCCCTCAAAGTATCTAACGTACTTCTGTTAAATTCCAGCATTTCGTCTAAAAATAAAACACCGTTATGGGAAAGTGAGATTTCACCGGGCATGAGGCTGGCTCCTCCCCCTATAAGTGATGCTTTAGTAGCACCGTGGTTTGGGGCTCTGAAGGGTCTCTTTGTAATAAGCCCTCCGTTTTCTGCCAGGTTTCCTGATACTGAATATATCTTTGTTACTTCTATGGCTTCTTCATAAGAAAGAGGCGGAAGGATGCTGGGTATTCTCTGTGACAGCATGGTTTTGCCGCTTCCGGGGGGACCGTAGAAAATCAGGTTATGAGATCCTGAGGCTGCGACCTCCAAGGCCCTCTTTGAGCTGTTTAACCCTATTACATCTCTAAAATCCAAGTCAGATATATATGAGGTTATCTTATCTTCTTCCTTTGCCATATTTATTTTTTTACCGAACTGAAGGAAATTGAATACTTCTTTAAGGGTTGAAAATGAGAATATCTCCCCTTTTTCCAGTATTGAACACTCCCTGTGGTTCCCCATAGGAATAATAAATTTATTTACCCCTTTATCCAGAGAGCTTATAACTATAGGAAGAGCTCCGTTTATTCTCTCTATGTCACCGAACAGTGAAAGCTCTCCCAGTATAAGAAAGTCATCTATATTCTTAGCATTAAGCTGTCCAGAAGACAGTAATATGCCAACAGCTATTGCCAGGTCAAGCTGAGAACCATCCTTTCTAAGATCTGCCGGAGCCAGGTTTACAGTTATCCTCTTTACAGGAAAATTAAAGCCGGAATTAAGAATTGCTGAGCGGACTCTCTCTTTTGACTCTTTAACTGAAGCATTAGGAAGGCCTACAATATTGAAATTGGGAAGACCGCGTGATATGTCAACTTCCACAGTTATTATGTTTCCGCTGATGCCAAAATTAGTTGCTGTTTTTACTTTTATCTGCATAAAATCACCCCAGCTTAATCATTGACAAAGCTGGGGTGAAATAATCAGTTATATTTATTTTTAAATATATTATAAATACAAGTATTTTTTCAGCTGCTACCTCTGAATTTAGAGAAGAACAAAGTGGCTTTGCCACGCCCCCTTCGGGGAATTTTATCGAAATATTCTAAAAAGTATAGGGTAGAAACTATCCTATGCTTTTTATGATTTGTATTTTTTACCATACACTCCTGTATATTCTTTAGGTCTCATTATTCCACCGCATTTTTCACATGAGAAACATGGTGGTTCATTGATATTACTTTGATCCATTTAATCATAATAAGCAACCACTTCTTCTGGTATATTTTCCTTTTTCCACATACAGTGCATATGTATAATATTTCTTTTTCTTCATTTTTATCTCCTCAAAATACATTGGGTGTGATTTATTTTACCACAAAGTATTCCTTTTGTGGCTGCATATAGTTCAAGTGCATCTTCTAATTTCCGTTTATCATCATCAATTATTTTTAGTTTTAAATTTTTTATACTTTCCTATACAATCAAAAAACACCTGACTGTAGCCAAGTGTTATATTAATTATCAGTTTGTTGTTCTTTAAGTAATGCCATATAATCTCTCTTTCCATGTAAAATACGCTGAATAGAAACTATATTATCTTCATAAATGTAAAATATAAGATACTGACCACAAATAACATATCTACATTTGCCTTTAAATCCTATCTTATACATTAACTTTGCTCCCGTCTCTGGTAACTCTGCTAAGCTTTCAATTTTTTTTATAATTTCTTTCACAACTTTTGTGGCAGCATCCATATTGTCTTCTGCTATAAAAGTTTTTACTTCCTGTAAATCAGCAGTTGCCACAGGGTTTATCCTAATTTTTGCACTCATTTTAAACTTCTAAGCTGCGTTTTAAATCATCTAATGTTTGCCACTCGTTTCCTGTTTTAATGGCTTCATCTGCTTCATTTAGTTTTGATAATAGCTTTAATATAGTTTTTTGCTTATCATATTCTTCTATATCAACAAGCACATATTTACCTCTGCCATTTTTAGTTAAAAAAACAGGCTCACCATTTTGACAATCTCTCAAAACCTCATTATAGTTACGTAAATCTGATATAGGTTTTATATTAGGCATACTTACACCTCCAAATTATTATGATATTATTGTATGCTTATTTTACTTAAAATTCAACATCAAATTCATCAACATTTATGTTAGGTTTTAGTGAGCTGATATTTTATCTTCTTCCTTTTCTATATTTATCTTTTTACCGAACTGAAGAAAATTAAATACTTCTTTAAGGGTTGAAAATGAGAATATCTCTCCTTTTTCCAGTATTGAGCATTCCCTGTGGTTCCCCATAGGAATTATAAATTTATTAATACCTTTATCCAGAGAACTTATAACTATAGGAAGAGCTCCGTTTATCCTTTCTATGTCACCGAACAGTGAAAGCTCTCCCAATATAAGAAAATCATCTATATACTTAGCATTAAGCTGCCCAGAAGACAGTAATATGCCAACAGCTATTGCCAGGTCAAGCTGGGAGCCATCCTTTCTAAGATCTGCCGGTGCCAGGTTTACAGTTATTCTTTTTACAGGAAAATTGAAGCCGGAATTTAGAATTGCTGAGCGGACTCTCTCTTTTGACTCTTTAACAGAAGCATTAGGAAGGCCTACAATATTGAAATTGGGAAGACCGCGTGATATGTCAACTTCCACAGTT
>JBAXYJ010000230.1:0-4316 GCA_041670885.1 Clostridiaceae bacterium | reverse complement strand
TTCAGTATATCATTAATACCTGATATATCAAGTATTTCCACTGCGTATGTATATTATTTTGGTTTTTTGATATAATGGTAAAAAATGAGGAAATTTCATAATTTATTAATTTTCTCCTATCCCGGTTAATTTTAAAAAGATAAAGGTGAGAATATGAAAGTTTGCGGAATCATTTCAGAATATAATCCCTTTCATAATGGACATAAATTTCAGATAGATAAAACAAGAGATATTACAAGAAGCAGTGTTTTTGTTGCAGTTATGAGCGGAAATTTTACTCAGAGAGGAGAGGCAGCTGCTATCGATAAATGGAATAGGGCAAAATCAGCACTATCCTGCGGAATTAATTTAGTTATAGAACTGCCGGTATTATATTCTGTCTCTTCTGCAGAAATATTCAGCTTTGGAGGGGTATCTCTTCTTAATTCTTTAAATGTGATAGATTACATTTCCTTTGGAAGTGAGTCAGGTGACATAATCTCGCTGCAAAAGATAGCTGAGGTTTTATCTACGGAAACTGAAGATTATAAAGCAAAGCTGAAAGAGGAATTAGATAAAGGTCTTCCATTTCATAAAAGCAGAGAAAATGCCCTGTCAGATTTATTAGATGAAAACTTACTTAGAGAAATGAGTAATCCCAATAATATTCTGGGAATCGAATATATGAAAAGTCTTATCAGGTTAAACAGTAAAATCAAGCCTGTAACTATTAAAAGAATAGGTGCCGGCTTTAACCAGCTTAATATAACAGAAAATTATTCCAGTGCCTCTGGCATAAGGAAGGTGCTTTATGATAATCAAAGTATAGACCTGATTAAAAATAATATGCCTGAAAAAGCATTTAATATGCTAAATGACTTAAAAAGACGGGGCTATAGTTTCACAGATATGGATAAGATAATTCCCTATATACGGTATAAGCTGTACATGAACTGTAATGGAATAAAAAACATTCCTGAGGTTATAGAGGGATTAGACAGAAAGATAATTAAGGAAATTGATAAAAATTCTTTTGATGAATTAGTAATGGCTGTTAAAAGCAAAAGATATACATATACCAGAATTGCCAGGATTTTGACTCAATATTTTATTGGCTTTGAAAACTATGACATTAAAGCAATGAGGAAAAAGCCGTGTCCCTATGCAAGGATTTTAGGAGCTGATGAAAAAGGGAGAAAGCTTATAAGATTAATTAAGGAAAAATCCTCTATTCCAATAATAAACAAGCTTCCTGGTAAATTAGATGATGTTCTTGATTTGGAGGTTAAAAGCACAAAAGCCTACAGCCTTATCAATAAAAATATATCCCCTATTGATGATTATTTAAAAAAGCCAATAATTTATTAAAACATTGATTAATATAATATACTATAAGGAAATTCCATAATTAAAAACTTAAATTTTTCAGATTAAAAAACATTGATAATTTGTTATTTTTAATCTGAAAAATAAGCCAAAAGGTAATTATGCAATTTCCTGTCATAGCAATAATAGGATATTGATTTGAATAAAACAAATTACATTTTAATCTCCATACTGACTCTTATATTAATAAAAATGATATCTGCCCCTGCTGTTTGTATAAGCTATGCTTTAATGGGGGCTAATTTATTTTTTTACAAGGTATTTCCGTCTTTATTTCCTTTTATTGTTTTATGTAATCTTATAATATCTTTTAATGGAATTGAGATATACTCAAAATTAATAGGAAGTATTATAACCAAGCCATTTAAAATTAGTAAAAGGAGCAGTCTTGTCCTAATAATAAGTCTTCTCTGCGGTTACCCCTTAGGAGCTAAGTATGCTGCTGCTTTATACAATAATGGAGAAATAGATTACCCTTCCTATAATAAATTAGTAAATATTGCATCAAATCCCAGCCCTTTTTTTGTAATAGTAGCAGTAGGATTATCTATGCTCCATAGTCTTAATTATGGATACATATTAATAGCATCCTGTTATTTATCCTGCATTTTTATGGGTCTTATTATAAATGGAAAGGGAAAAGATATATACTTTTCAGGTAATAATTACAAGAATAATAATATAGGAGAGGCCTTAGGAAACAGTATAAATAACGGAACAACCAGCTGCCTTTTGGTCCTCAGCTATGTTATTATATTTTCAATAATAATAGGCTTGATAAAAAGCAGTAAATTTATAAATACTGCTTTCATATTTTTTTCTGATATTACTCATATAGATAAAAATATTATCTTTTCAATATTTTCAGGAATTATAGAGATGACAAATGGCTGCAGTCTTGTTTCTAACATTAACTGCAGCATAAAATATAAGCTTATGATGCTGAGCTTTATTTTATCTTTCAGCTCTTTTTCTGTTATTCTCCAGGTAAATTCATTTATCTATAAGACTAAATTTTCTATTAAAAAATATATATCAAGAAAATTTATACAGGGGCTGATAAGCTGTGCTATAACTTATATAATATTTACTATTTATAGTTTCTAAGCTCTTTTATGTTTTCTCTTATAGTTTTTAAATCACCTGATACATTTCCCTGTAAACCATTAATAAAAGCATCTACCTGCTGCTTAACGGTATTTACCATTTCTTCTCCTTTGAGACTGATTTCTTTTTCAAGCTGGGATAATACCTCATCAGCATAATCTCTGGCACCAAGCCTCATGGTTTTAGCATCTTCTTTGGCGTCTTTTAATATTTCATCAGCCATTACTTTTGCTTCTTTTACTATGTCATGATTTTCTATCTGCTTTTTCACATAATTAATATTTTCTTTTTTTATATTTTCAGCTTCTTCTCTGGCCCCTTTTAACAGTCTCTCCTTTTCTTCACATACCCATTGAGCCTTTTTAAATTCATCAGGTAGATAATTTACTATCTGATCAACAGCATTTAATGCTTCTTCCTTGTCTATTAAAACTTTTCCTGTAAGCGGCATTTTCGTACCTGTATCTATTATTTCTTCCAGAAGCTCTAATAATTTAATTATATCCATAATGCTACCTCCTATAATTTTTCATTTTGCTGATAATAGAATCTGCAATTTCATCCGGAACAAAACCATCCAGCTTTCCTCCGAACATAGCTACCTGTTTTACTGAGGAAGAACTTAAAAAAGAGTTTTCAGCTCTGGTTATCATAAATAACGTTTCTGTATCAGGTCCTAATTTTTTATTCATAAGGGCCATCTGAAATTCATATTCAAAATCGGTCACTGCTCTGAGTCCCTTAATAATAATCTTTATATCGTTTTCCTTCATAAAATCCACTAAAAGATCAGCTGTGGATAATATAATTACATTTTTGTAATTATATGTAGTCTTCTTTATAAGCTCTATTCTCTCCTCCGCAGAAAAAAGATATTTTTTTTCCGGGTTTATCAGAACTGCCACAATAAGCTGATCAAATAATTTTGATGCTCTTTCTATTATGTCTAAATGTCCATTGGTAATTGGATCAAAACTGCCTGGGAAAACTGCTTTATTCATCTTCATCCTCCTTCAGCTTATAAAAGCAAACGGTGGTATTGCCATATTTTCTTTTATCTCTTAATATTATTTTTTCATTCCCATAGTATACTTCTTCTTTTGTATCTATCTTTGTTATTATTACTCCGCCAAAATTCAATAAATTTTTTTCAGCTATTATATCCATAGCCGGAGGAATCATTTCCTTGGAATAAGGTGCATCAATAAATATCATATTGAATTTCTTATCTTTATCTCCTAATCTTTTCAATATATTATAGCAGTCCTCATTATAAAGAATGCACTTATCATTAAACCTCAAATTATCTACATTTTGTTTTAAAGCCTTAAATGATTCCTTATTTAAATCAATAAGATGACATTCTCTAGCCCCTCTGCTTACAGCTTCTAATCCTAAGCTTCCGGTGCCGGCAAATACATCAAGTACAATGCTGCCATTTGACTTAGTACTTAAAATATTAAACATTGCTTCTTTCACCCTGTCTAGTGTAGGTCTGGTATCGTATGTAGGCGGAGGTATTAACTTCCTTCCCCTGGCGATTCCTGAGATGATTCTCATAATATTCCTCCATAAATTGCTGAATTTAGCAAAATTCTCAAATTGATATGTTATTCCTATAATTCTTAGTATAATAGAGGATTTTATATAATTCAATGATTTCAAATTTATATTTCAAAATTAGATCTAATTTAAAACGGTGAAGATTCGTTATTTTCAGATGAAAACAGCCGTCGGAAATTATGCAAATCTCTTTAATTAAAGCAGATATATTTTGAGCTGGATTTTATCTTGTTTGTTATTTCATTTCTAAATATCTCAGCCTCATTTGCTTTACTTTCTAA
>JBAXYJ010000229.1:0-4324 GCA_041670885.1 Clostridiaceae bacterium | reverse complement strand
ATTATGCAATTTTCTGAATTAGGGGGAAATTTATGAGGGACGGTTTCTATAAAAGCTCCTTTTATTTAACAATATCAAATTTAGCTACAGGAGCCTTAGGCTTTATATTCATAATTACGCTGAGCAAAGAAATAGGTGCAGAGGGAATGGGGCTATATGGCCTCATTATGCCTATTTATGATCTTTTCTGCTGCTTTATATGCGGAGGAATGACTGCTGCTATTTCGAAAAAATCAGCAGAGTACAGTTCAAATTCAGATTTTTACAGCTTAAAAGTACTGGTTAATACATCTCTTGTTTTTGATCTTCTATGGGGCTTTTTTATTGCACTCTTAGTATTTATAGCATCCCCTTTTATATCCTCAGGAATTATAAAGGACAGCAGGGCAATATATCCTATAATGCTTATCTGTCCCTCTATGATATTTGTTGCTTTATCTTCAATCCTTAAAGGATATTTTTATGGAACAAAAAAAGTTTTAATACCTGCAATAATTGATATATTTGAAAAGGCAGTAAGGATATTTATATTAACATTTTTAATTTTTAAAATAAAGACAATAGACTTAAGGTATACAGTTACCTTTGCTTATTTTGCCCTTATGGTTGGAGAAACCATAAGCTTCATCCTTCTTTTCTATAATTATATTAAAACAAAACCGTTTTGTTTTAAAAAAGGAAGGGAATCAAAAGCACAAATTCTCTTTGATACTCTTAAGATTTCATTTCCACTCTGCCTAAATGGATTTTTAACTACATTATTTGGCTCCATAGCTTCAATTACTATTCCAAGAAGGCTGATGAAGGCAGGCTTTACTTACACAGCTTCTTTAAGCCTTATAGGGAAATTCAGAGGAATGGTGCTGACTATAATTAATTTTCCTATATTTATTATAATTCCAATCTGCATTATGCTGGTACCTGATATATCTGAAAATCTTTCTTCAGATAACAGTGAAAAAATAAGTTCAAGAATAAAACAGGTTTTATCCTTAGCTTTAGTAATAGGATTTTTTGCATTTATTTTCTCCTATTCTTTTTCAGATAAATTGGGTTATCTATTTTATAAAAGATCAGATTTAGGAATTTATATAAAATACGCCAGCTTCACTGCTCCCTTTACATTTTTATCAGTTGTAAGCTACGGAATTTTAAACGGGCTGGGGAAGCAGAATATTATGCTCCGAAACTCTCTTTTCACATCCGGAATAGAGCTTGCTTTACTTTATTTTCTAACTTCAATTCCATTAATAAATGTATTTGGAATAGAAATAACCATGATAATATCTTCATCCATATCCTTTATTATGAACATAAATGAAATTAGCAAGGAAGTCTATTTATTTCATCCTTGCTATAAAAAATCCAGGTATTAGCTTTACCATTTTGTTTGGAAGATTTGATAAATCTTCTTTTTTTATTCCGCCGGTAATTACCATAAAATATCCGTAGCTTATCACTCCTATGGCTACTGCAATTACTACAGCTAAGAGGTTTGAAATGTAATTCCCAAAGATTATCAAAAACAGCTTGTTTAAATAGTAGTATGAAAACAGTGAACAAAATCCCATAAATATTGATGCCAGAACAGGTTTATACATATATTCTGTAAGGCTGAATTTTATGCCGGTCCACCTTTTTATGCTTATGTTGTTTAATATTACTGTAATTAAAAATCCTATATAGCTGGCAATTATTGCACCATATATATTGATGGATGTATATGGAACAATAATAAAGTCAATTATTAACCTTGCTATTATACCTATTACCATATTGAATGTGGTCTTATAAAGCCTTCCTATACTTTGCATAATGGTTGTCTGTATCTGAATTATTGAAGTCAGAACTAAGGCTAAAGCTCCATAGGTCATAAGCTGATAGCCTAATGTAAATCTTCTTCCAAGAAGTACATAGATAGGCTTGCTAAGTACCATAAGTCCAACTGCTGACGGAAGTGCTATTAAAAATGTAGTTTTAAATGAGTAGTCTACTCCTTCTTTTATATCATCTCTGCTTTGGAGTGCTGCAGCTCTTGAGATAAGAGGAAGTATGGCAGCGCTGAGGGAGGTTATTACTGTGACAGGAACGTTTATAAGCATGGTGTATTTCCCAAGATAACCGTATAGTGCAGTACTTTTGCTATCTGAAAAGCCGGACAGCAGAAGTCTTAATTTCAATATTTTTGTTTCATAAAAATTGCCCAGATATTGAAGACCCCAGCAGGTTGTTATTGGAACAGTATAATTGATGAGTCTCCCGGTAAGCTGCTTATTTGAGTATCTTCTTATTTTCTTTATATCAGGATTTTTAGGTATAGTTATCTTTTTATGTTTACTATAATACATCATAAAATAAATCATAGTAACCAGTGCTCCAAGTGGTGTTCCGATGGTTGCTCCCATGCAGGCCATCTCCAGTCCATAGCTTACCCAGAGGTATGCAAAAAACAGGGAAAAAACCACATTAACAATCTGCTCAATTACCTGGGATATGGCTCTTGGAGCCATATTGTCCTGTCCCTGATAATATCCCATATAAGCAGACCTTACTGCTGAAAATAAAATAGTTGGAGCCAGGGCCATTATTGCATAATTTGCCTTTTCATACTCTACATATACTGCCAGGTTTTTTGAGAAAATCAGCATAAGAAGAGTCATAAGGCTTCCAACTATTATCATTATTGCTCTTGCAATCTTAAAGGTTTTTACTGCATCCTTATAATCGTTTAAAGATATCAGTTCAGATATCTGTTTTGATATGGCTGTTGGAATACCTGTAGTTGTAACAATATAAATAAAAACAAATACTGTATAAGCAGCATAATAAATGCCATATCCTTCATCTCCTATAGCTGTTATAAGAAAAGGCACATATATTATTGACAGCACTTTAACTATGAGATTTGCAATTGATAAAACTGCAAATCCTTTAGTTGTTTCCTGTGTTTTCATTGAAAATCTCCTTAAAACTTAAATACTTCTTTCTTTATCCTTTTATATATAGGCGGGATGCTCTCTAATATTGTCTCATTATTAAGGTAGGAAAGATAGTCAGGGCAATCTCTAAATATCAGCTTATAGGCATATAAATACTGATATTCCAGGCTATATTTATTATTAAAATAATTATTTATCTCCTTGTCTCCATACTTTGGGTCCCCTATTATTGCGTGTCCAAGAGAGTTTAAATGTGCCCTTATCTGGTGGCTTCTTCCTGTCATAAGCTCTATCTCAATTAATGAAAATGAGCCGCAGGTAGTCTCTGTTTTTATATTCATGGATATGTTTTTGGCTCCCTCTTCTTCTTCCTTAATTACAACTGATTTATTAATTCTTTCATCCTTTTTTATGTAGCCTTCATAAAGTCCATCCTTCAGCTTTCCTTTAATAAGTGCCATATAATATTTTTCTATTTTCCTGTCTCTTATCATCTGGTTTAGATTAATAAGAGCCTGATAATTTTTCGCAAATATGACAAGACCTGAGGTATTTCTGTCTAATCTGTTGCAGGGAGATGGTGAGAAAGTAGCCTCTTTTTCCGGCTGATAGTCACCTTTATCAAACAAATAAGATAAAACCTGATCTGTGAGAGTTTCCTCGATTTTTTCACCCTTATGAACTAAAATTCCGGGCTTTTTCTCAACTACTAATATATTATCATCCTCATAGGTTATCTTTAACTTTTGATCAATTCTTATAAATTCCTTTTTATTTTCTGATTTTATATATTTAGCTTCAATGGCATCTCCATCTTCTAATATATATTTATCCTTTATCTTTTTACCGTTTACTCTTATGTCTCCCTTTCTTATGGCTCTGAATATGGCGCTGAGAGGAACATCTTTCAGCCACTTTTTAAGGAATTTATCTATACTCTGTCCTTTTTCATTTGGTCCTATTGTTATATTCATCTATATCTCCTTTAGATAATCATAGGCTATTTTGCTTTGAACTGCAGCTCCAATTGCCAGAGCTTCTTCATCTATATCAAATCTGCTGTTGTGGGCCGGATATATTATCCCCTTATCAATATTTCTGATTCCAAGAAAATAAAAAGCTGAGGGAATCTTCTGAGAAAAATATGCAAAGCTTTCAACTCCAAGTGATGGCTCTTTAAGCTCTATTACATTATCTTCTCCAATTACATCAATGGCTGCTGTTACCATATTATCTACCTGCGCATCATCATTATAAAGGCAGGGGTAGCTTTCATATATTTCAAGATCATAGGAGGCTCTCCCGGCACTTGTTATTCCATAAAGAATGTCCTCAAGTCTTTTTTTCAAATACTCTCTGTCTTCATTTCCAAGAGATCGTAATAT
>JBAXYJ010000228.1:0-4391 GCA_041670885.1 Clostridiaceae bacterium | reverse complement strand
GCGGAAGTTTAGGCCGGATAATGAATTAAGTCTCAGCTGCTCTCAAATATTGAAGATGTTTTAAAGGGATATTTTAATTAATATAAAATAATAAATATAGTGCAACATTATATTTACTGCTGTAATAATTTTAATACTTGTTATCTTCATATATATTAAAAAAAGATCAAAATTAATAAAGAAGGCTTAAGAAGCCTTCTTTATATTTGAGGAAATTGCATAATTCATAAATAATTCCCTTATTTACTAATATCCTTGAATTTATAAATATGGAACAAATAGAATTTGTGTAAGTATTGTATCAATCAACAACGGAATGAAGAACAGGAAAAATGTCATGGTATCATCATCCTTTCTCTGCCTATATATAAGGAAAGAAAAACAAACAAAGCTTATAAGAAGTGATGCCAGGCACCCATATACAGGATTAGAGAAAAATCCATTAACTGATCCTTCAAATCTGATATATACCGTTTTATATATTATATATGTTTTAAATAAAGCTGTTATTATATAACTTATATATAACATGATGTCTATTTTGGTATTATCCTTTTTCCAATCAAAAAACGTTATGAATCCTATTAAAACTGCTCCAAATAATATCCAGGCAATTCCCAAAACAAACACATAGGCAAAAGATGTTAATATTCCTGAGGCAGTATCTGTAAGTGCCAGTTCCTTTTCATTAGAAGTTACATCATTATTAGCTTCTTTAAATTTATCACTTTTAGATGTAATGTACAAACTTAACTTATTATCCCCTTCGTTTGTAAGGAAAATCATACTGTCAACCGAATATGATGGAGAATATGGGATCTTATCTAATCTGGTTGCATTTATTATATTACCGGTAGCACCATGTTTTATAGAGAATTCAGTCAATTCTTCAGAATACTTTCCCCCTGCAAGAGGAACATTTGTAATTCCGATAAACTTTGCTTCATCACCGGAGGATACAGGAATTAAATTATAAAATAAATTATTATTTTTAACATTGAAGGCTTTATAGCTTAGATTCCCTCCTTTTTTAGGAATTGTAAGTATATTTACCCCCTTGGCTTCACCCTTTAAATCTACCTCAATTAAACCATATAAGTTTTTATCATCTGCTGCTGCTGCTATATTCTTGAATTCCATATTAGCGCTCCTATTAACTAAATAGGAATATTTCTCCTCTGATTTTCCATTTTCTACTTTAACTACCTTAACTTTTCCATCCAAATCCATAAGTAAAAGGTAGTAGCCATCTTCCAGTTTTGTCCCTGAAATCATCTTTATTCCTTTATAGTTTAAATCTGTTGAATAATTTTCAACGAAATTTTTATATACCACCTTACTGTCATAAGTGTATACCAGCGAACTGCCATCAATCTTTATTATATTATTAATACTGTTGATATTTTTCTCACTTATTTTATTTAAACTATTATCAAAATTATACTCTACAATTTTTTTACTCCCGTCTATATAGGTGGTAAATACTACATAATAAGAGTTTTTATCATTAACCAGATTAATATCATTTATATACTCACTGTACCCGTTTATTGAAATTCTTTTAACTTTTTTCCCTAGCTTGTCTATTTTATTTAAAATTACTTTATTATCTATAGTATATGAAATAATATACCCATCATTTGTGCTTATTATTGATGGATATCCTTTTATAGAATCAAAATCTGTTTTTAATTCTTTAGAATAAAGAGATGACGGAACACTTGTCCTTATTTTATAATTTTTAACATAATGAAAACTTATTATGCCCAGTCCAACAACCAAAAATAAGCATAAAAAAAATATCCCATTTTTATCTATTTTTCTTTTCTTCATATCTAACCCCCCAATCTTACATTACATAAATTCTACCACTTTCCTATAATTTTGTAAAATAAAATAGGACCCGCAGGTCCTATCTTCCAATATCATTTCTGTAATATATTCCGTCAAATTCAATTTTTCTCATATCTTCATATGCTTTATTTAAAGCCTCATCTAATGTTTCTCCATAGCAGGTAACTCCTAAAACTCTGCCTCCTGAGGTTAATAAATCATCATCTTTATAATTAGCACCGGCTATAAATACCTTACCTTTTACCTTATCAAGCCCTGATATTTTATATCCTGTTATGTAGCTTCCCGGGTATCCTCCTGAGGATGCTATTACGCAGGCAGAGTATCCGGATTTCCAGGTAAGTTTTGTATCACAGAGCTTCTTATCCATGCATTTTATTATAAGGTCAACAAAATCATTTTCCATCATAGGAAGAACAGATTCAGTCTCCGGGTCTCCAAGTCTCACATTATATTCTAACAGGTAAACCCCCTTTTTTGTAATAATAATTCCAAAGAATATTACTCCGCAAAAGTTTAATTTTTCTCCCTTTATACCATTTAATGTAGGTACTAAAATATTATCATTAAACTCCTTTAAGACTTCAGGAGTACAAACCGGATTTGGGCAGATAGATCCCATCCCTCCGGTATTAGGTCCCATATCCTTATCAAATATTTTCTTATGATCCTTGGCAGACATAAAAGGAATAATTGTCTCACCATCACAAACAGAAAGAATTGATGCCTCCACTCCCTCTAAGAATTCCTCTATAACTATCTTTTTACCGGAGCCTTTAAATATATCCAAAACCATAAGCTGGTTAACAGCTACCTCTGCTTCCTGATAGTCATTTGCTATAATGACTCCCTTTCCTGCAGCCAGGCCATCTGCCTTTATAACTGTTGGGTAATTTGCAGTTTTAAGATAATCTAAAGCTTTCCTGCTGTCTTCAAATACTGCATACTCAGCAGTTTTCACACCGTACTTTTTCATAAAGTCCTTTGAATAGGCTTTACTTCCTTCAAGCCTGGCACTGATACTATCAGGTCCAAATATCTTTAGCCCATTACTTTTAAAAAGATCAACTATTCCATCAGTTAATGGCTTTTCTCCTCCAACTATGGTTATATCTATTTTTTTCTCTTTAGCAAATTTTAAAAGCTGATTATAATCAGTTATGTTTATGTTCTCACATTTAGCTTCGTCAAGAGTGCCGCCATTTCCCGGAGCCACGTATATCTTTTCTACATCCTTGTTTTGAGCCGCCTTCCAGGCAATGCTGTGTTCTCTTCCACCGTTCCCAATTATTAGTATCTTCAAATCATCACCTCATTAGTGCTTAAAGTGTCTAACGCCAGTAAACACCATAGCTATTCCCCACTTATTGCATTCATCAATGGACTCCTGATCTCTGATGGAGCCCCCAGGCTGAATTATAGCAGTTATTCCAAACTTATGAGCTGCTTCAACAACGTCTTTAAATGGGAAGAAAGCGTCTGAAATCATAACCTTTCCTCCTTTTCCCCTCTCTAAGGCCTCCTCAGCTGCCCATATCCTGTTTACCTGCCCTGCTCCAACACCTAAGACCATCTTATCCTGCACTACTACGATAGCGTTTGACTTAACATATTTAGCTATTTTCATTCCAAACTTCATATCCTCAATTTCAATGCCAGTTGGAGATTTTTCGGTAACTGCCTTAAAGTCATCGGCAGCACCCCTGTCGCTTTCCTGAACTAGTATGCCCCCGTCAACTGAAACATATTCCATTTTAGAAGATGGCTTAGTTAATCCTTTTATTACTCTAAGATTTTTCTTATGTTTTAAAACTTCAAGAGCATCCGTATCAAAATCCGGTGCAATAACTATCTCAAGGAATATTTTAACCATTTCTTCTGCTGTCTTTTTATCAACTTTTGTGTTTAGAGCAATGATTCCTCCAAATATAGAAACCTTATCTCCTTCATAAGCCTTTATATATGCATCAAAAGGAGTTTTCCCAATAGATGCTCCGCAGGGTGTATTATGTTTTAAACCGCAGCAGGCAATATCTTTAAACTCAGATACAACTTTCCATGCTATATCCATATCACGGAAGTTATTATATGACAGTTCTTTTCCGTTTAGCTGCTGAAAATCCTTCATGGCTCCATTTTCATATGTAGATACATAATAGGCTGATTTTTGATGTGGATTTTCGCCATATCTTAAATCCTGAGCTTTCCTGTAGGATAATGATAAATACTCAGGAAATTCATCCTCAAGTATAAAGTTTGATATTGCTGCATCATAGGCTGATGTTAAATTAAATACTTTACCGGCTAATTTTCTCTTTAATTCTATTGAAACGTCTCCGCTGTTTTCTATTTCACTTATTATCTGAGGGTAATCATTAATATCCGTAACTACAGCCACATCTCTGAAATTCTTGGCAGCTGACCTTAGCATTGTAGGTCCTCCAATATCGATAAATTCAATCTTCTCTTCAAATGATAAGTCTTCCTTAACCTTTTGAAAGAAAGGATATAAATTTACAACTACCATATCTATAGGC
>JBAXYJ010000227.1:0-4392 GCA_041670885.1 Clostridiaceae bacterium | reverse complement strand
ACGTTTAATTTCTAAAATATTATCATCCAGTTTTATAGAAGAATCAATATTAATTGCTGCAGTGCATTCTGCCAGCACTACAGGAATTTTTACGATTATTTGTTCTTTTGAAGCAGGAGAGGTATGAACCATATTTTCACAAAGAGGCAGTACTTCCGAGATAACAGATATTTTATAATCTTCTGTAAAATCATCTGCTTCATTTTCCTCCGGAATGTCATCTATATCAGCTTTTTCCAGACTTCCTGACAAATTTTTTTTATAGCTTTCTATCAGGGAATCAGTATTTACAGCTATATATGGTTTATCTTCAGAGGACAGGTACTCCTTATCGTTAGATTCATCATTTTGGTTAATATTTTTATTAAAATTGTTATTCATATCTTTAGGATTTTTTTTATTTATAAGGGAGTTCATTAAGTAAAATAATGCAAATAATTTATAAAGGTCTGAATTTTTATTATCTTTTGCATGATGGTTTTTTCCCATAATCTATCCTCCTAAAAAAGACCCAAAACTTTTTATAGTAAGCTTTGGGTACATAAATTTTTAACTAAAATATTTTCTGATTTTAAATATTAATCCCCTTATAAAGCAGATGGCTTTTGGGGAGGGGGCTTTGGGCCGGGATAAGATTCTTCCTCGCAGGAAGGGCATTTGGGAGCTTTATAACATGGCTCACAGCAGGGCAGATTATATTTTTCGGGTTTCCCCAATGAGCAGAGTCTTACCTGCTGTTTTTGTAATACCTTCAGCGTTAATTTTAAAACTATTTTTTCTGTGAATTTTTTGAATTCGCAATCTAAAGAGTTTTCACAGCAGCTATCTTTAAATGGTGCTGCACATTTGTGAATATCAATTTCAGTAATACATGCTTTTTCTAATTCACAGAAAGTATCCTCATTGAATATTTCTTCAGAGGTAAAGGTCTGAAGGCAAGGATCATGGCCTATTATAGGTTCTGCACAAAAATCTTTGTTTTTAAAATCTTTAGTAAAGAATTCTAATTCTTCCGTGGGAGGAGTCTTGCAAAAGAAAGGTTCTCTAAAAAATTTAACTTTGGTAATACAGTGGAAGGGAACTTTAATTGTGCAGTGTCTTATATCTCCACATATATTTTTATCTTTGCTGGTACAGCTTTCAGTTGCATACTCTATATTTTTTTTTATATAGCCGCATATAGATAATAACCCGGTACATTTATCCTTATCATAATGGTCATCTGAAAATGGAATTAAACGGCATTGAGTAAGGAATACATTTTTTTTAATTCTTTTAATCTCAATGGCATTTTTATCCAATTTAATAGTTGCTTCGATTGGTATTGTTACTTCTGTTTCAGTCAGTACTACAGGAATTTTAACATATACCTCACCGCAGGGAATAACATTGGGATTTACACAATCCTGTTCGCATAAACATCCGGTTTTAGCTTCTACTTCTGCACAGGAATCATAATCATAATTTTGTTTTGAATCATAATTTTGCTTTGAATAATCGTAATCATTAGACATTAATTGTAATCCTCCTTTTAATCTATTGAAAATTGGTATGCTAATTTACTTATCTTTTGTCCTAATTTCATAATATTCAGAACATATGGGGATGGTTCTTAATTTTTTTAAATAATAAATAATTTCAAATGCATGTTAAAAGGCACTCAGTGCAAATTATTAAAGACTTATGGAAATAAACTGATAATAACAAAGATTAAGGCTGATATACAGAAATCAAATTTGTACCGGTTACTTGAGCAAACATTCTGGAAGAAACAAATTTTTCAACCTTCCAGAAGAGCAGATTTTCAATAAATCCTAAAGTATCGCTGTTTGAGGTGCCGATAATGCGCTGGAGTGCAAGTAAATCATAACCATTTGTTTTTTCATCATTTACAATCGGAACTAATGCACTTAAAGCAAGGACTTCCCCCTGCATCGGTTTCTTAAGTTTACCTTTATCATCATAATATTGGGATAAATAATCATATCCTTTATGGCTGATATCTAGTACAAAAAGCTTATTCAGCATAATATTGCCCGCATGAACCTTATAGAGGTCAGCATAATCAACTTTATATTTATATTGCTGGTTGTACCTACCAAAATCGAATATTTCTTTAAGGTCATTATTCCTAAAGGAATAAAGGTAGAAGTATCCATATTCGCCGCTGCCGCCAGCTTCGATACTTATTTTAATATCCTTAACCTTATCCTTTGTAAAGTCTCCAAGAAATAATCCGGCATTATATCCTGAATTAAATGCAGGAGTAATGGTTTTGGTTCTGCTTGTGCATCCGTCCTGAATTACAGCAGTAATATTATCTGCAAAAATGCCTTTATCACCATCTGGTTTGCTGCCATAGAGAGATACCTTGTCTGGTATACCATCTCCATTTACATCTCCTATTTTCATATCAAGCAGATATTTCTTTTGGGGAGAAGAGCTTTTTTTATTAACGTTATGTCTTTTTCTAATCTCATAGTTTGAAAAAGTACCCCAAATTTCTATTCTGTTAAACTTAAAATTTTCTGACATAAAATAAACTATTATTGGTACATTATTTAATTCCGGATGTAGACTGAAAAATTTACTGTCCCCGTATCTGATAGCTTCTAAGGCAAGGGGCAGCTCACGTCTGAAAATGTAATTTCGCACAGCTGTTTCTTTTAAACCAAATTTACCATCTACATGCAGATATACATGATAGAAATACTGCTCTTTAGTCTTTATCCATTCACCAAGTACTTCATCTCTCATGGCACCTGTTTTATCAAAAGCATATGTTAAGCCTATAGTTAAAAAAAGTTCGGAAGTAATATCTACATGAGTAAGAGTATAGCGCCTTGGAATTACAGGCTCTCTTGCTGTAACACCACATCTTAATTCCACTGAAAGTTTTTCAGGGTTAAGTTTGCTCATCTGTTCCACTCCTGAATAATATTTCCAATATAAACATTATATGATTTATAATTAGGAACGGTTCTAAATTTTTTCAAATAATAAATAATTTAAATAATTATATTATATTTCCACTAGTTGTAAAAGATTCAGTGAACTCGCTTACGCTAAAGCTAAGCATCGGGTATTCAGATGGGGAGCCTGCCCCGCCTGAAGTAGAATTATAGGATCACTTAACTTTAGAAGTGGGCGTCTTGAAATTTTGATAAAAATATCTATAAGGTAAAATATGAAGTATAATATTAAATTAAGGAAATACAGCATAATTTATAGGCTGGGAGGAGGGGATACCAAGTAAAGCAGTGGATACTATGGAAAAATATAGTGGTAAGATTATGCTTAATACGGAGGTCAGTAAAATCCTATTGGAAGATGGAACCGCAGTGGGTGTAAAAACCAAATCCGGTGATACTTATTTTGCTGGCGCTGTCATATCAAATGCTTCTCCTGCATTCACATATTCATGGCTGCCTGATGAGTGCAGTATGAAATCAAAAATGAATGAGAAGATAGCAGGCAGAAAGATTTTTCAAAGTACCTGCCTTCTGTTTATGACGGTGAAGGATATATCCTGCCTGGAGGGCTGTAACTCTGTCTATATTGCAGATAGTACAAGCTGTACAAGAAATACGGAGCTTTATACTCCGGACAATTGTCCCATATTGCTGCTGGTTTCTGATAAAAAAGATAGTGACAAAGATTATGCAGTTACTGTTTTCGCACCCATACCCTATGAATATGAAGACTTCTGGCATACCGGGGAAAACCGAAGGCGGGGCAGGGAGTATTATGAACTTAAGGAAAAGGTAAAACAGATAATATTGAAACGCGTTTATGAAAAACTTGGAGATACATTTAGAAATAATGTAATATATTCAGAATTATCAACGCCAATTACCTTTGAAAGATTTACCTATAGTAAAAAAGGATCTTTCATGGGCTGGGCAGTGAATAAGGAATACTATGGAAAATTTATGAAACAAAAAACAGAAGTTGATGGCCTATTCTTAGTTGGGCAGTGGGTCTTTCCCGGGTTTGGTGTAGCCGGAGTTATGGCCAGCGGATATTTCCTTGCCAAAGACCTGCTGAAACCTGAAGGCATAGATCTGGAAAAGGAATTTAAGTGCTTCTTTACCTAGAAATTAAGCAAATCAAGCAGGAGAAACAAATACATGACTGAAATATTTAAAATATGGGACGGTTAGAAATTTATTTATTCAGCATTTAAATAAATTTCTAACCGTCCCCATAATGATGTTGACATTATATAGCAATACTGATAATATGTGTTTAACGATATAAGTAAAGGCTTTGATGAGGAAGAGTAATTGCATACTGAAATAAAGAGAGGGAATGAGGGTGGAAATTTCCCATGAAAGATGTAATGAAGGTAGCCTTGGAGCTTTAAACTGAAAGCTTTTTGTGAGTAGGTTT
>JBAXYJ010000226.1:0-4402 GCA_041670885.1 Clostridiaceae bacterium | reverse complement strand
TAATTCCAGAGATTAATTCCAGAGATTAATTCCAGAGAATAGTTCTAGAGACTAATTCCAGAGACTAATTCCAGAGACTAATTCCAGAGAATAACTCTAGAGAATAACTACTGAGAGTAATATTCTCTTTTTCTACTTTTTGGAAATTTCTTTCCTGCTACAAAGTTCTTTTAGGTTTTCTGTTCTTAAGTTTATTATAGTTCTCAACCCTATCTTATTTTGGGATGTTCGAAGAAATCAAGGTTAAAAAAGCTCTGAATCGGATAAATAAATCCAGCAGGATTAATCTACCATTTCATTGGGATTTGAATATTTACAGGGGCTGTGAACACGGTTGTAATTACTGTTATGCAATGTATTCTCATAGCTATCTGGAAGAAAAGAAGAAGTTTGCTTGTGCAGAACCAGGATTCGGGAGAGAACGCTGTTCTTCTGTAGTGGATAAAAAATGTGCTTTTATTCAAAAAATTTACGTAAAAATGAATGTTGCAGAAGCTCTTGAAAAGCAGCTTGCAGCACGAAGCTGGAAAAAGGAAGTAATTAATATAGGCGGAGTCTGCGATAGTTATCAGCCTGTAGAAGCAAAGTACGGATTGATGCGCGAGGTTCTGGCGCTGATGATTAAATACCGAAATCCTGTCACTATATCTACAAAATCGGACCTTATCCTCAGAGACTATGACCTTCTTTCAGAACTTGCTGAACTAACATCTGTAAATATTGCAGTTACGGTTACAACGGTGGATAAAAAATTAAGTGCTCTACTGGAACCCCTGGCTTCGTCACCTGATAAACGGTTTTCAGTCCTGCGGGCTTTTAAAAACACATCTGCTGTTACTGGAATCCATATGATGCCAATTCTTCCTTTTCTTACTGACAACCCTCAGAATCTCGAACAAATTATGTCTCTTGCAACCGAATGTGGTGTGGATTACGCTCTGCCTGGAGTTCTTAACCTCAGGGGCGAAACCAGAAAGCATTTCTTCGGTTTCCTTGAACTTAACTTTCCAGAACTTGCGGGTCCTTACCGCAAATTGTATGCAAAAGGAGGAGCTGATATGGCCTATAAGGCCAAACTTTATGAAATGCTCAGCTCTCTTATGGAAAGATATCATTTGTCTGGAGACTACATGAAACCCATGCAGGCAAAATTTTCCCGTTCGAAGCAGCTTACGTTAACGGATTTCTCCGAAAATGATTCTTGATTTTAGTAAGTACTACAAGTGAGGTACTACATTTCTGATTTTTTAGTAAGTACTACAAGTGCAGGTGCTACATTTCTGATTTTGGTAAGTACTACAAGTGCAAGTACCACAAGTATCAGTCATACCTTCCTATGTTTATCTTGTTTTCATTCTCATCTGGTTCTTTTGATGAATTTGATGGCACGTATCCCGCACCAATACAAGGGGAGTTTGATTTCAGATGATAATCATGCTTATTATGGTTTACAAAGAGAGGATTTGCATATATGTCAGTAGTTGAACTTGCATTTTTATAATTTCCACCTGTATTATTGTACAGACAGTTGTTTTCCAGCACAAAGGAATGCGTTTCAGGCAGATAATTAATCACTGCATATCCTGTCCCATCAGGGTCTTTTTTACGCTTCTGGGTATCAATGATTATGTTATTACGGACAATCGTTTTGTACCCTGTACCCTGAGGTGAAAGATCAACTGAATTGTCTGTGTCTTCGGTAGAAGGAGGATACATCTGGATAATGGCTGCATGATATACTCCGTCAAACACATTCCTCTCAATCAGGGTGTCATAAAACCCGCTGGTTACAACCCCTCCTACCCAGTCAATACTTGGATTAGTACCTGTGTTATAGAGGGTATTCTTATAAATGTGGACATTCTGCGCCTCTTCCTCGGGATAAGTTTCTCCATAACCTATCAGCCAGATTCCGGGGCCATAGGTATTATTGATAGTATTATTATATACCTCAACATCGTTGACGATACCTGTTGTTTTCTCAATCTGAATTCCAGAGCCACCTGCACTCCAGTGGTAAAAGGAATCTATTACGTTATCATGGAATTTTACATGGTTTGAGTTCCAGACTCTAAGGCCGCTGTTGGTCCTGCAAGTGATTCTATTGTTCCAGGCTTCTACATTCAGGCAATCGATGGCAAAAAGACCATCATGTCCCAATTTATACACTCTATTATTATAATACGTGATATTAGCGCCTCTCTCTACTCTTAACCCGTCTCCATGCCCGTCGTGCATATACATATCATTAACGTCTACGTTTTTAGCGTCAAGGAACTTGATCATGTTGTAATATCCTTGTCCTCTTTGCCTATCTTCATTCTTGTCATGATTTCCATCTATTTCAAATCCTTTTATAGTGACTCCATAGACTCCATGGCTGCCCATCTGTGTTATCATGGGATTACCCACTGGCCAGTTTGCGTTATCCTGGAGTTTTACTACAGCCGTGTCGTCTCCTTCTAAGATTGTATTATTTCCAATTAGAATACTGTCAGAGATGACGTATGTATTTGGGCCTTTCAAATGAACGGTTGAGAACTGTGAATTTTTTGCAACATATTCAAGAGCTTGATTTATCTCTACCTGATCGTCAATTCCATCGCAGGTAAAGTTTCCACTTCCGTCGCCAGCTACGTACACAGTATTGTTTGACGACTTAGGAGGAATGTTGGACTCCATAGTAGAGAAAATGAATATTCCCAATGCGACCAGGAATATAAAAATTACAATGGAGAGTCCTATTTTTTTCCGGTTTTGCTTTAAGTACGTCAGATATTTTTCGTCCATTTTATTCCTTACTCTTAATTATAAACCTCAGTCTTGAAAAATTCTTAAAAGCGAATTCTTGGACCGGGTTTGAAAAATAAACTTGAAAAAGTTGTTATTGCAATCTTACTTCTCATCTCCTGCGCAACTGCAGGAAATATTACCTTTCAGGATTTCTTTCCAGTCCCCAAGTACATCATGGGTCCAGCAGTCATCGGCACCTGCGGCTTCTCGCATGACCAGGGCAAAGATATACGAAAGTTCCTTTACTGTAGCTCCTGCTTCGAGGGCGCCTTTAAAATGCTTCAGAACGCAGGGTTTTGACCTGGCTTTGATGGAGAGAGCAAAGCAAATGAACTGATAGGTCTTTTCGTCAATCATCCTTTTTTCGGCGTAAAGCTGATCAATTTCGTCCAGTTTCTGGGTAAACTCCGGGAAAAATTCTTCAAGCATTCTCATTTCTATGTCTCCTTTTTATCAATGTGGCTTTGATTTCAAGCTGCTAAGGTAATTTGTAATATGATAATTTTATATTTATGGATTGGTTCAAATCATTTTGAACTAATCGGCAAGGTGCCAATTATTCTGTAAAACCACAAATCTCCAAAAGTTACAAAGTAAAAAATTCCATAGCGGAAGATCAATTTTCTCCATCGTACGCAAAAACTTGACTTCAAATTTACAGCAAATTTGAGACACTGCATATGTCAGATACAAGTACATTGACAAAAACAAATTCTATGTAAACATGAGACAGTTAATCCCTGAAAGTAGTCAAAAAGGAATAGATAAACCAAATAACCATTAAACCAAGTAACTATTAAACCAAACAGCCATTAAACAAAATAGCCATTAAACAAAATAGCCATTTAACCAAATAACCATTAAACAAGACTCAATTCCATTTCATAACATCTTTCGTTCTCACCACAAATATTTGTTGTTTCCCTTATTATTCGAAAGCCCACTTTTTCATATAATTTTATAGCAGAAGCATTATTTACACTTACATACAATAATACCGAAGCTATTTTGTTTAACCTCATTTCCTGGATACTCTCTTCTAATAATTTCTCGCCAAACCCCTGTTTTCTGAAGTTTCTGTCAATTGAAATCGAACAAACTACTGATTTTTTCTTGAAGCCTTTAAAGGTAGGTATTAGTATTATGTAGTATACTGAGTATCCTACTACTTGGTTCTGACTCTTTATTACATAAAATATTTTCTTGAGTTTTGTTGAATATCTTATAAGCATATCCTGTCTTTGATTTTCAAACCCTTCTCCTTGAATTCTAAGGACTTCAGGAAGCATAACGCCCTCTATAGGCATAATGTTTTCCTTTTCCATCTGTTTCCAGTCCCTTATAAGAAGAGCTCCGATAGTATCACGTATGAGTCTCTTAAAACTCGTTAAATATGCAATGGGTTTAGTGTAGATTTTAGAGAGGCTCATGAAATCACTTATATTGTGAATAATGCTGTTGGTGAAATTCTCAAAGATAATTATAATTGTTTCTGAATTGTGATAAATCTATCTTAAATTATACTTCAATTTTTATCTAAATTTAGTTGAATTTCAATTTTTATCTAAATTTAGTTGAATTTCAATTTTTATCTAAATTTAGTTGAATT
>JBAXYJ010000225.1:0-4402 GCA_041670885.1 Clostridiaceae bacterium | reverse complement strand
TGAGGATATATATATTCCTCTAAGCGGAACAGTTGTTGAAATTAATGAGGGTATAGCAGATGACCCTTCTCTTGTAAATAAGGAGCCTTATGAAAGCTGGTTTGTTAAAATAAAGCTTAATGACAAAGCAGAAGCTGAAGAATTAATGGATGCAAAAACATACGAAGACCACTGCAGCAAGGAGGAATAGTATGTTTCCTTATATACCAAATACACCAAAGGATCAGGACCAGATGCTAAAGGCAATAGGCATATCATCTGTTGATGATTTGTTCAGTGACATTAATGATGAAATAAAGTTTAAGGGAAGGCTTAATTTAAATTATCCCCTGTCTGAAATGGAAGTATCAAATAAGTTAAAGACTATGGCAGATAAAAATAAATCTGTAGATGATGCGGTTTGTTTTCTGGGAGCAGGAGCTTATGACCACTATATACCATCAGCAGTTCACCATATAACCGGCAGGTCTGAATTTTACACTGCCTATACTCCCTATCAGGCTGAGATAAGCCAGGGGACACTTCAGGTAATATTTGAATATCAAAGCATGATATGTAATCTGACTGGGATGGATGCTGCAAATGCCTCTATGTATGATGGAGGCACTGCTGCAGCTGAAGCCTCATTTACTGCCAGCGAAGCTACAAGAAGAAAGAAGATACTTGTTTCAAAAACTGTAAATCCTGATACAAGAAAGGTTCTTAAAACCTATATGAGATTTAGGGGAATAGAGCTTATAGAGGTGGACTCAAAGTCAGGTGTTACAGATATAGAACAGCTTAAAGCAACGGCAGATAAGGAAACTGCAGGATTAATAGTCCAGAATCCAAACTTTTTTGGGATAGTTGAGGACTATTCTGAGGCAGAGAAAATAATCCATGAAAACAAGGGACTTCTTATAATGAGCGTGGACCCTATATCTCTTGCAATATTAAAAAGCCCGGGAGAAATAGGCGCCGACATTGCAGTAGGAGAAGGACAAAGTTTAGGAAACAGTCTTAATTTTGGAGGACCTTATTTAGGATTTTTAGCAGCCTCCTCCAAGCTTATGAGAAAAATTCCGGGAAGAATAGTAGGAGAAACTAATGATTTAGATGGGAAAAGAGCCTTTGTCCTGACCCTTCAGGCCAGGGAGCAGCATATAAGAAGAGAAAAAGCGACTTCAAATATATGTTCAAACCAGCAGTTAAATGCACTGACTGCAGCAGTTTATATGACGCTTATGGGGAAAAAGGGCCTTTTAGAGGTGGCAAATTCCTGCATGGCAAAATCCCATTATGCTTATAACCAGATAATAAAATCAGGAAAATATAGAGATGAATTTAATAAGCCATTCTTTATGGAATTTGCAGTTAAAAGTGATACTCCGGCAGATAAGATAAATGCAGAGCTTATTAAACACAATATAATAGGGGGATATGATTTAGGAAAAGAATATCCTGAACATAAGGATAATATACTTTTCTGCGTAACTGAAAAAAGGACCAGAGAAGAAATTGATAACTTAGCTGCTGTATTGGAGGGGATAAAATGAAGGATTATAACAAATTAATATTTGAAGTTTCCAGTGAAGGAAGATGTGGGTATACTCTTCCAAAGCTTGATGTTCCAAAGGTAGATACAAGCTCTGTTATTCCTGAAGATTTGCAAAGAAAACAAAGTCTTAATCTTCCTCAGGTTAGTGAAGTGGATGCTGTAAGACATTTTACTGCCTTATCAAATAAAAATTATGGAGTAGATACCGGGTTTTACCCATTAGGTTCCTGTACTATGAAATATAATCCGAAAATTAATGAAGATATGGCTGTACTTCCTGGATTTACTTCAATTCACCCATACCAAGGTGAAGAACAGGTTCAGGGAGCCCTTGAACTTATGTATGACCTGTCAGAAAAGCTATGCCAGATAACAGGAATGAATGGAGTAACCCTTCAGCCTTCAGCAGGTGCACATGGTGAGCTTACAGGGCTTATGATAATAAAGGCCTATCATGAAAAAAGAGGGGACTTTAAGAGAAATAAAATTATTATTCCTGATTCTGCTCATGGTACTAATCCTGCCAGCGCAGCCTCCTGTGGGTTTGAAGTAGTTGAGATAAAATCAAACAGTGAGGGACGAGTAGACCTTGATAAGCTTAAGGAAGCTTTAAATGATGAAATATCAGGACTTATGCTGACAAATCCAAACACTCTTGGTATATTTGAAAAAGATATTCTGGAGATATCAAAACTTGTCCATCAGGCAGGAGGACTTTTATACTACGATGGAGCGAATATGAATGCGGTTATGGGTATAGCAAGGCCTGGCGATATGGGCTTTGATGTAGTTCATATTAATCTTCATAAGACCTTTGCAGCACCTCATGGAGGCGGAGGACCCGGAAGTGGACCTGTAGGAGTTAAAGAGGAGCTTACTAAATTCCTTCCTTATCCTGTTATTAAAAAGGAAAATGATAAGTACACTTTAGATTATGACAGGAAAGACTCAATAGGAAAAGTAAGAACCTTTTATGGAAATTTTGGAGTTTTGGTAAAGGCCTATTCCTATATACTTTCCATGGGAGCTGAGGGACTTAAAAGAGCAAGTGAAATGGCAGTTTTAAATGCTAATTATATTAAGGAAAAGCTTAAAGATTATTACAGTCTCCCAATAGATACACTAAGCAAGCACGAATTCGTTTTTGCCGGACTTGGGAAAGAGATTGATAGTGTTACAACTTTAGATGTTGCTAAAAGAATCATTGATTATGGCTACCATCCTCCTACAATATACTTCCCTCTTATCGTTGACAGTGCATTAATGATAGAGCCTACAGAAACTGAAAGCATAGAAACTTTAGACGATTTTATAGATGCCATGATAAAAATATCAAAGGAAGCCAGGGAAACCCCGGAGCTTCTTAAGGAAGCACCTCACAATACTCCTGTCAGAAGACCGGATGAGGTTAAAGCAGCAAGAAACCCAGTACTTAAATGGAGCAAATAAATTGTAAGGCGGGTGTTTTTATGGATTATGATATAGTAATTATAGGAGGGGGTCCCGGTGGCTATACTGCGGCTATCAGAGCAGCACAGCTGGGAGCCAGGGCAGCCTTAATTGAAAAAGAAAGTTTAGGAGGCACCTGTCTTAATAGAGGATGCATTCCAACTAAAACATTATACAGAAATGCTGAAATACTGAATACTTTAAGTAAAGCAGATGATTTTGGTATATTTGTTGATGGCTTAAGATTTGATATAGAAAAGATGCAGCAAAGGAAGGAAGATGTTATAAATCAGCTAAGAGGCGGAATTCATAACCTACTTAAAGCTAATAATGTAGATATTATTAATGGAGCAGGAAGCCTTAAAGATAAAAATACCGTAGAAGTTATTAAAGCAGGCGGCACTTTGGCAGAATTAACTGCAAGAAATATAATAATAGCAACAGGATCGAAGCCTTCAAAACCTCCAATAGAAGGGGCAGATTTAGATGGCGTATATTCCAGTGAAGATATGCTTAATTTTAAAAAGGTACCGGATAAGCTTTTAATAATCGGCGGCGGAGTAATAGGCATGGAGTTTGCAGGAATTTTTAGAAGCTTAGGCTCAAAGGTTACTGTTATTGAATTTATGCCAGGTATTCTAATGCAGGTTGATAAAGATATCACAAAAAGATATTCGGTGCTGCTTAAAAAGCAGGGAATAGATGTTCATACATCCACTAAAGTAAATAAAATAGAGAAAAATGGAGAAAGTTTTATTATTCACACTGAAGGCAAAAAAGGAGAAGCTTTCTTTGAAGCTGACCAGGTTCTTATTGCGGCAGGAAGAAGCCCTTTAATTGAAGGACTTAACATTGATAAACCGGGGATTTCCTGTGATAAAAAAGGAATAAGTGTGGATGAAGATTTCATGACAAATGTAGAGGGGATATATGCTGTAGGCGATGTTAATGGAATTTCAATGCTGGCCCATGCTGCCTCCCATCAGGGAATCCATGCTGCTGAAAAAATAATGGGCATAAATAAAGAAAATAGCAGCCCTATCCCCGGCTGTATATTTGTATTTCCTGAGATAGCGTCTGTGGGCATTACTGAGGAGCAGGCTAAAGAAAATGGGCTAAATTATAAAACCAGCAAATTTTTGTTTGGTGCAAATGGAAAAGCATTAGCTTTAGGTGAGACAGATGGGTTAGTTAAGGTAATTGCCTCAGAGGATAATGTAATTCTTGGAGTTCATATAATGGGCCCTCATGCTTCAGATTTGATACAAGAGGGAACCCTTGCAGTAAGCATGGGCTTGAAAATAGAAGAAATTGGGGATATAATCCATGCCCATCCAACACTTTCGGAAGCATTTCATGAAGCTGTGCTTGGAATAAACGGTCTTGGAATTCACATTATGCCTGTAGGAAAAAGAT
>JBAXYJ010000224.1:0-4414 GCA_041670885.1 Clostridiaceae bacterium | reverse complement strand
GTTTATTGTTAGGTATTAACATTACTTTGATTCCCTTTATCACCTGATTTCACCTCACTTTCCTCTTCCATTAATTCTTTAACTAATTTTCTTGCTTTATTAGCTCTTTTACCTTGAAGCCTGACTTATTATAAGTTATTAGAAATAGTTGCTAGCCTCCAAATTCAACCTCAACTGCATGCGCTATTCCAGGAATAGATTCTCCCTGAAAAGACGATATGGTACTCATAAGAGCTCCCGTTGATACAAGAAGAACCCTTTTAAACTTTCCACTAAGCATATTTTTATATATATACCCGCTGTCTACTACTGCAGAGCAGCCGCAGCCGCTTCCTCCGGAACAGGTTTTTTGAGTATCCTTATCGAATATTTCCTCACCACAGTCTATGTATATCCCTTTAACATCATAGCCATACTTTTTAAGAAGAGTTTCCGTCATCTCTCTTCCTATCTTACCCAAATCACCGGTAGCTATCAGATCATAATCTTTAGGCTGCCTACCCGTATCCTGAAAATGGTTTTTTATAGTATCTACCGCCGCAGGAACCATGGCAGCTCCCATATTATTAGGATCCATAGCGCCATAGTCTTTAACCTTCCCTATAGTAACGCTTGTTACATATGGGAAATTGCCTTGTCTCCCAAGGAGAAAAGCAGCAGCTCCGGTAACAGTCCACTGAGTAGCAGGTCCCCTTTGGGAACCATACTCTAAAGGAAATCTAAACTGCCTCTCAGCTGAGGAGAAATGTGAGGAAGTTGCAGCTACCGTAAATTCTGCAAAGTCCCCATCTATAAGCATAGATGCCAGTGCTAAGGATTCCGTCATGGTAGAACAGGCTCCATATATTCCAAAAAATGGAACGTCTAAATCTCTGGCAGCAAAATTTGAAGAAGATATCTGATTTAATAAATCACCAGCTATAAGATAATCAATGTCTGTAATATTTTTATTTCCTCCTTTGATACACTCCTCAATTGCCTGATATACAAAACTGCTCTCAGCTTTTTCATAGGTGTCCTTTCCATTTAAATCATCTTTTACTATTAAATCAAAATAATCCTTAAGAGGCCCCTCACCTTCTTTAGGCCCTACTATGCTGTAAGTAGATAAAATTTTTGGCTTTGAATTCAGATTTATAGTATACTTACCCAGCTTTTTATTCAAAATATCACCACCTGCCAATCAGATAATAAATAATTCCTACAACGAAAGAGGAGCTTATTCCATAAACCAGAACAGGTCCTGCTATGGTAAACATCTTTGCTCCAACACCAAATACAAATCCTTCTTTTTTATATTCCATTGCAGGAGATACAATAGAATTTGCAAATCCGGTAATAGGAACCACTGTTCCTGCTCCGGCAAAGGAAGCAATCTTGTCATATATGCCCACACCTGTTAAGAAAGCTCCGATAAATACCATAACTATAGCCACATAAGTACTAACATCCTCCGTGGGTACATTAATCATAATAAATATATTTTGAAAAAGCTGCCCGATATCACATATGGCACCGCCTACGATAAATGCAAATAAACAATTTTTAATTATATTAGGCTTTGGCTTTGTTTTTTCCACGATATTACTAAATTCCTGCTTTATCTTTTCCTCTTTATTTTCCATAATATCACTTCCTATATGCCTTTATTTTTTACTATTATCTGCAAAATAATTTTTTTTAATCATGAATTTAATAACGTTAATCTAACAAATAAAAAAAAAGACTTATCCGGAAAGTCTTTCTTTCATTATTTTCAATACTCTTTTTTCTATTCTTGAAACCTGAACCTGACTTATTCCCAGCTTCTTTGCTACCTGTATCTGGGTTTGGTCCTTAAAATATCTGAGAACTATAACCTGCCTTGATTTAGTGTCCAGGTCCTTTAATGCTTCTTTTAAAATGATATTGTCAATGACATTCTTATCCTCTTCTCCTGTTTCACTGATTTTATCTATCAAAAGCACAGGATTTCCATCATCCTGATGAATTACATCATATAAATATGATAAATTGTTGGTGGATTCTGATGCCATGATAATATCTTCTTCAGAGATTCCGGTATTTTCAGCTATTTCACTGATTGTAGGATCCCGGCCTAGAAGCTTAGATAGTTCCTCTTTAACATAATGAATTTTTTTTGCAGAACATTTTACGCTTCTGCTTACTTTAATTATCCCATCATCTCTTAAGAATCTTTTTATCTCTCCCATAATCATAGGTACAGCATAAGTAGAAAATTTAACATTGAAGCTGCTGTCAAAATTGTGAACTGCTTTAATCAGTCCCATGGATCCTATCTGGAATATATCCTCATACTCATATCCTCTGTTTAAAAATCTTTTGCTGATTGATGAAACCAGCGGCAGATTAATTTCAATTAATCTGTTTAAAGCTTCATTATCCCCTGCCTTTGCTTTATTAAGCAGCTCAACGTTATCATTATAGTTGAAGTTTCCCTTTTTAAACATTTCTTCGTCCATATCTTCACCCTGCTAATGTTTAATGATTTTCTTCATGGTTACCTTTGTCCCTGTTCCTAATTCGGACTCTACAATTAACTCATCCATAAAGGACTCCATAACAGTAAACCCCATACCAGACCTTTCTAAATCCGGTCTTGAGGTATATAAGGGCTCTCTTGCTTTTTCGATATCTGCTATCCCAACGCCTTCATCGGATATAATAACCATAATTTCACTGCCGGTTATATATCCTTCTACCTTAACTAATCCTCCCTTATTTTCATAGCCATGAATTATTGAGTTAGTAACAGCTTCAGAAACTGCTGTCTTAACATCAGTAATTTCTTCTATAGTAGGATCAAGCAAGGATACAAAGGAGGCAACAGCAACTCTTGCAAAGCTTTCATTTTGTGATATGCCTTTAAACTCAATTTTCATATAATTATCGAACACTTTAATCCCCCCGAAATTACAAATTATTAATTGCTTCACTGATGCTTTTATATCTGTTTATTATCTTGAAAAGTCCAGATAATTCAAATATCTTGTTAACATTTGAAGCAGGATTTACTACGCAAAGCTTGCCGCCCTTGGCTGTTATCATCTTATACCTTCCAATAACCACACCAATGCCTGAACTGTCCATAAAGCTTACCTTTGAAAAATCAAGTATAATATTTTTCTCATTATTGTCCTGAATCTTATTATCAATTTTAGACCGAACCTGCTCAGCGCTGTGATGATCAAGCTCTCCCTCTAAGAAAACAATAAGCTTATCCTGATTAACTTTAAAACTGATAAACATAACCCCACCTGCCATACTTACATATTTTGTATTTTATACTATATTATTCTATATAAAAATCAAAAATCCTCTTATTTTATGAAATATTATTAAAATTATTCCCATGTAATAATTAAATATTCATATTTTCGATAATATTTATCTCTTCCTCTGTAAATCCAAAATATTTATATAAATATAAATCATCACCAATTTCATTAACAGGCATTGTGGGAATGGAAAGCTTCATTAAATTATTAGGATAATAATCATACATGTCCCCACCTAATTTTTTAGCAAAGGTTTTAAAATAGAATTCATAAGTTTTTGAGTTTAAAAGAGATATTAGATACTTATATGTAAATGGAACATTTTCCTTCAGCTTTATACCGTAAATATCAGCACTGTGAAAGCTTCCGTTATCAATAGCAAATCTATTTGAGCTGGCTTTATAGGGAAATACTATTTTTTCACCTGTAAAATTTTTTTCTTCTCTGCCCCACTGAAGCTCGTACCACGCTCTAGCACCATTTCTGCATTCTCTCCTTCTTTCAAGTCTTTCCTTATAGGGCTTCAGATATTTTATTGTATTGGGATAATCCGCCTCTAATGTACCGCTGGTATATATCAAGTTTTTATTTCTATATTCTATATTATATTTACTTATTTGAGAGCTTTTTATCCAGGGCTTAATTAAATTACTCTCTATTTTATTCTCAAAAATTTCATTTAAATTTAATACAAATGCCTTATCCAATCCTGTTATAACTCCCTGATGACACCTGGCTATATTGCTCAGGGTTATAAATGTATTTTCATATATTTTATCTATTATTTTCTTTTTTTTCGGCTCAATAAGGCTCCATCCCTTAACCTGCAGTGAATCCATTCTTATATCATATTTTCTTATAGTATTTTCATCATTTAAAATAAGCCCCCGGAGGAAGTCCCTCTGTTTAAAACTTCTAGGTCTTATTATATTAACAGTATCCTGCTGCTCCATGGATTTATTCAAAAATAAAATAGCAGTATCAATTCCTTTTCCTTTAAAAGGTCTGAATCCATAGAAATCAACAATTTTTTCTATGGAAAACTGCTCATAAATTAGTCTTCTCAGTATTTCTCCGCTGGGTGCTTCAATAAAATACCTGGAGGTAATATATGT
>JBAXYJ010000223.1:0-4460 GCA_041670885.1 Clostridiaceae bacterium | reverse complement strand
ATCAAGTTCTCCAAACTTATGGATCCTAACCAGGTCAAAGGCATTACACAAAATACCTGAAGCTGGATCAGTGCCATGGTGGCTGTAACTAAATTTATCTTCATATACTACTATTCCACCTGTAGTGCTTCCACCTGCATATGTGTATCTGGTCTCATCAGCACCTGATGTATAAACATCACTTAAAAACTCACCTATTGCCTCCGTTATACTGTAGGTTCTGCAGAAGGCTCCTATAATGCCTTTCTTTTCTAATGGATCCTCCTGCTTCTTTATAGCTGTATTTAACTTTGCCCTGGCCCTGCTGCTCTCCGGCCAATAGCTTACATCCTGCCATCCAAAGGTATATCTTGCTAATACTTCATCAGGATCCAGCCACTGCAGGTCCTGAACTTTATCGACATACTCTCCATCACATGAAGTTGATGGCCAATACATTAATCTGGAAGGTTCATAGGTTGTATCATCAAACTGATCTATTCCTAAGTCATCTGCAATTAACCTGGCCATGGCCTGATATTCATCCGGAAGCACTGGTCTTGATAATGGAATAATTAACCTTAGTCTTTGGTTATCAGATGCATGTGTATGAGTTGAATAAATTAAGCAGCTGAAGTTAAACAGCAGCTCTATACTGGCCCATATATCCCCCACAACATAATCCAGGTCTAATGTTAATAAGGTTCTGTTTGCAACGTTCTCAGCCTTCCTGCGTCCATTCTTTAAACTTCCACCTACAAATCCACCTACATCTTTAATTCTGTCTCTCTCAGCCTTAGCCATTTTCTTATATTCTGCATATGCCTCTGGTGTCCTGGTTGTAGAACTTAATTTTTCAACAAGAGCAGAGTAAAGGATATTTTTATTTTTCCAATGAGTCTCCTTCTTACTTCTACCTGTGGCCAGTGTTATTTGTCCATCATATTTAATTTTTACTATATCACCCAGGTTATATGATTCTTCATTCAGCATATAAAATCACCTGCCTATATCTCTAATTAATTTCATATAATCACCCGTTTATCCTACGTAACATACCATATTGATTATTATTAATTTCTACTGGCTTTGCATTCTCCAGAGCTTCTTTCTTTAAATGTTCCTGACACAGATCTATATCAAAGATATATCTATTACCACTTGTTAGGAAGGGTATCTTATGTTCTTTTGCAAGTCTCCTTAACTGGTATTCTGTCAGATCTAATTCCTCTGCTGCCTGTTTCAAATATGCTTTTTTCCCCATTATTCATTCCTCCTATTCATTTTATTTATTGTAGGTGTAATTGCTCTTATATTGACTAATCAATACCCATACACCCGGAAAACCCGCCTTCTCAAAGTATTAATCGCATTTAAACATACTTGTACTTATTAACCTTGGAAATTCTATGAAGGAAAATTCATATGTACAGGAACAAGGTTTATTATCCATACTTTCAACCTCAACTGGCTTATAGCCGGCTTTTTCCATACGATTCATTACTGTTGCCTTATTTGTATAAATTCTTACCTTCTTTTCAAAGTAATCAATATTAATATTTGTCTCCTGGCTTTCCTGCTCTATTACTTGCTTATAATCCGTTTTTCTTCCTCCTATCCCATGCATTATGGCGCTCTCACCTTTTAAAATCTTATTAAGGTATAAATGCACCTGTTAACTTTCAATTTCCTATACCGCCTGTTTTTAGTGCTTGTGGAATTGCTCCATATTTAAGTAATAGCTGCGCTGCCATTGTAGAAATGATTATTTAGAAATGTTAAACTCCTAGTCCTGGAAGTCTGACGATATTAACTCTTCAACAGATACATTAAGAGCTTCAGCAATTTTGCCTATGCTATCAGGTCTTACATTTGCTCCACCATTCATTATTTTTGATATGGTGTTCCTTCCAACCCCTGATTTTGTCTTTAACTTTGTTGTGGTTAACTTTGCCTTAGCTAAAGCTAATAAGAATTTGTCATGATCAATTTTCAACATTACATCTCACCTCTATAAAATATACTCACTTGTTTAGTTATTGATTATATATTACTACTCATCTGAGTAGCTGTCAACTCATTTGTTTATTTTTTCTATTCAACTGTTTACTTTTTATGATTAATAAAATACAATATATTTATGGAGGTGCATTATGGAAAATGAATTAACACTTGGGCAGGCCATAAGAGATAGAAGAAAAGAAATAGGTATTACAATAAAAGAATTAGGTAGAATAATTGGTTTATCAGAACAAGCAATCTCACAATATGAATTGGATAAGAGAATTCCGGATGAAGCTACGTTAGTTAAAATATCTGTTGCTTTAAAAACTAGTGCAATAAAATTATTATCTGACTCTGGAAAAGATGAAGAGGAAATAAAATCTTTCTATGATACCGTAATCGCTTTTACTAAAAATATTAAGCATATGAAAAATCAGGATAATCCACAAGAAGATCCTCAATCATATTACTTAGAGCAATACATTCGTACTTTGGGCTATGAGATTATATCTGATGAGAAGGATGCATATTTAATTTTACGTACAAAAAATGAAGAATATGAAATAACTATGAATAATTTGGATGATATAAAGGCCAGTTCAAAATCCTTTGTAGAGTATAAGCTTCATGAGGTTATGAATAAATCCAGGAGAATAGGAAAATAAATTTATTGGCCAGCTGAACGCAATTTTGCTTTCAGCATAATATATCATGAAATGAGAGGAGGAGATATTATGGCATCAGTACAAAAACGTGGAGAGAATTCTTATAGGCTTACTGTATCTGGTGGATATGATAAGCAAGGTAAGAAGATCAGGAAATACAAAACAATTGACCTTTCACATATAAAACCTAATAAGCAGGAAGAAGAGGCTAATAAGCAATGGGTCCTATTTAAAGATGAAATTGAAAAAGGTTTATACCTGGATTCAGGAAAGATTACTTTTGAGGATTTCATTAAAAAATGGTTAAAAGATTATGCCGAGCCGGAGCTAGCACCTAAAACAGTGTTCAGTTATAAAGATTTATTAAATTCTCGTATAATACCAGCACTTGGTCATATAAAATTAAATATGCTGCAGCCTACCCATTTAAATGAATTTTATAATAACCTTAGAGAAAAAGGAATAAGGCTTGATAAGAAATACACTTCAAAAGAAGGTTTCTCTGATATTATTAAAAGCTTAGGCTTCACATATAAAGATATCCTACTTAAATCCGGAATTAGTGAAAGTACCTTAAAGAACATTGATCTACGGAAAATTGTTCAGGTCTCTACCGTAAATAAAATATGTAACTCTCTTAATATAAATAGCAGCATATTATTTGATCCGGCAGATCAGGATGAATCACTATCTGAGAGGACCATTCTCTATCATCATAGGCTTATATCAAGCATTTTAACCTGTGCTGTGCAATGGGGATTTTTATTAAATAATCCGGCTTCAAGAGTAAAAGCTCCAAAGATTGAGAAGAAAGAAGCCAGGCACTTTAATGCGGATCAGGTTGAATATATATTCCAATTAATTGATAAGGAACCTTTAAAGTATAAGACCATGGTCTACTTAAGTATTTTTTCAGGAACAAGAGCTGGAGAACTGAACGGGTTAGAATGGTCCGATATAGATTGGAATACTAACACTTTAAAAATACGACGTGCTTCTCAGTATTTACCTGATAAAGGCATATTTACTAAATCCACAAAGAATGAGAGCAGTGAAAGAATTATTGCGCTACCTGACACAGTAATATCAATATTAAGACAGTATAAGCTATGGCAGAACGGAGAAAGAGCAAAGCAGGGTAATTTATGGGTTGATAGTAACAGGTTATTCACTAAATTAAACGGTGAGCCTATTTTTCCTCATACATTGGGCAAATGGTTTTCAAAGTTTATTAAAAGGCATAATGATGCTGTAATGAAAGATGAAACTATACTTAAGGAAAACAAGGGAAACTATCTACTTGATACAGTGAATTTCCATGGCTTAAGGCATACCAACGCTACCCTATTAATAGGCCTGGGTACAGATATAACCACCGTATCAAAGAGATTAGGTCATGCAGAAACATCAACCACTTTGAATATATATTCGCATTTCTTACAAAAGTCTGATAGATCTGCCGCGGATAATCTTGAAAATTTATTTAAAAATGATATAAATAGAAAGAAGCAAGGTTAATATATCTTGCTTCTTTTGTTGTATTCTATTCTAATTTTATGCTATTTTTTATATCAGTAGTCTCCAAATAGTCTCCAATTCAATAACTAAAATTAATTATAAATAAATTAAACCCCTGTAAACATTGAGTTTACAAGGGTTTCTCTGGAGCTTCTGGGCGGATTTGAACCGCCGACCTACTGATTACGAATCAGTTGCGCTGCCACTGCGCTACAAAAGCATATACACTAATAAAAAATAACATAAATATCATATTAATTCAATATTTATTTTTAAATCTAAGACAGCTGCCTT
>JBAXYJ010000222.1:0-4521 GCA_041670885.1 Clostridiaceae bacterium | reverse complement strand
TGATAACCTGTCCTATTGGATTATTCGAAAAATATGAAATTGGAAGACAAGACAGTTTTTTCCCCATATTATATCTTATATTTAAAAGTATATCCTGTCCGATGTTTGCCATCATAAGCTCCCGGATAAAATCTGCAAATCCGCTTATTAAAACAGCAATCAGATAATAATAAGATAATTTCCATATGCCTTGGTAAATTCCTTTTGATATGTTATTATCTATTATATTTTTCAAAATCTGAGGTGGAACAAGCTGCATTAAAATTCCAAGTATAATAGCCACAAATAACAAAATAATACTAAAAGGTTTTTCCTTAGCAGTTGTTTTAAGAGAATTTTCTATTATTCTATTCTTCATAAATTCACCCCAATAAATTTCTGAGAGTCGTATATCCTGCTGTATATTCCGTTTAAATTCAAAAGCTCTCTATGAGTACCTTTTTCAACTATTTCACCTTTATTTAGTACTAACACCATGTCAGTATATTTAAATGCTTCCAGCCTGTGCGAAAAAATAAATATTGTTCTGCCAGCTGCATTCTCTCTAAGATTATCAATAATTTCAGCTTCCGTTCTAATGTCAACTGCAGAGAAAGGATCATCTAAAATTACTATTTGAGCATCTTTATATAAGGCTCTGGCCAGCGATATTCTCTGTTTTTGCCCTCCCGATAACTTGTCTCCCTTTTCTCCTGCCTGAGTCTCTATGTTTTGTGGGAAAGAAATAATATCTCTGCTTAAAGATGCCATATTTATTACTTCCTTTAATTTTTCCTTATCAGTATTATCCCAGGTAATATTATTTTCTATGGTATTTGAAAACAGAAATGGATCATGTCCCATATAAGTTATTGAAGATAATTTTTTTTCATAGGGTAAATCCCTGATCTCATCTTTGCCCAGAAATATTTTGCCGCTGTAATCATATAACCCGGTTAATGCAAGAGCCAAAGCACTTTTCCCACAGCCTACAGCACCGGTTACACCAACTATCATGCCGGATTTAACAGTAAAAGAAATATTTTTTAGGACAAATCTATCCTCATTTCTATATTTAAATGACAAATTTTCAACTTTTATTTCCTTTGGATTTAGTGTTTTTGCAGTATATGATTTTATTTCTTCACTATTCTTTATTAAAGCTTTCACTCTTTCCCAGGAAGCCTTTGCCCCCTGCTGAATATTAAAAACTTTTGCTGCTGTTGTTGTCCTTACTGCCAAGGCTATAAACATTGTAATATATGCAGTAAAGCTGCCAATAGACCAGCTTCCGTTAATAACTCTCTCACCCCCATATGCAATTACAAGAATAATTCCTGCTTGAGCAAAAGAAGAATATAAAGGTGCCAGACCATTTTTCAGGACTGTTGCCAGAGCTGTACTTTTAGCCTGGATATTAAGCCTTTCCTTAAACCTTTTAAGCTGTGCATCCTCTCTTCCATAAAGCCTTAATATATTAATCTCTGAAATCATTTTTCGTATCTGAATTGTAGTTTTTGAGTTAGCTTTCCTTGATAGCTTTGATTTAGACTGAACCAGTCTTCTCATCATCTGAGCAAAAATTATAACCAGAGGAATTGGGACTGCGGCTATAAGAGTTAATTTAAAATCATAAAAAAGAAGAGCAACAAAGTATGCGGCCATAAGTACTCCGGTATCCCATATTTCAGTAATAGTTTTTCTGATAGCCTCAACGGCAATATCCACATCCCCTATGGTAGTAGACATCATATCTCCTATCTTCTGATTTTCCAAAGAATTTAAATCTGTATTTAGTATTGACTCCAATATGCTTATTCTCATATCACCGCTTATTCTGTTTGCCATATCCCGGACATAATACCTTTTAAATAGCCTGGCAATCTGAAATGAAAGCGTGACTAAAATAAATTCAAGAGCAGTTTTTATAATAGAATTTAAACCATTTGAAGAAATTGCTGAATCTAATAGTTTTCCTTGAAATATTGGTCCAAAAACAATGGCAGAATTAAAAATTGTTCCTGAAACTGCAGTAATCAAAAATCTGCCCTTATATTTTTTTACATATGACAGCATAAGATTCGGATTCTCGGGATGAGAAAATATTATATCTTCTTTATTTGATTTCATATTATCCTCCAGAGGTGGATATTTATAGCTGACGCTACAAATTTATAATATCACAATGATTAAAAAATAAATTAAAAAATGTGAAATTAATATTTTATACATAAAAAGGTTCACTGAAATATTATAATACCATCTAAATACTTGGCTTTTATTCATTGTTAAGGAAACTTTGTTATATAAACTATCGTCTAATAAATGGAGGTTAGAATATATGAAGAAAACTTTTAAATTCAATTTATTTATAGTATTGCTCTTTATATGCCTTACAAGTTTTGCAGGATATAAGTATGTTTCCAAAGCATCAGATAATAATTTAGATAGCTTCAGCCAAGCAGAGGCAATTGCTGTGTCTGTTAAAAATCATCCTGAGTTTCCTATTAACCCAAATGTTACGGTAACCAAAGAATTACCAATAGGTGGTCCTTCAGGTTCAACAGCAAAGGTTAAACTTACAACTAAAGTTGAATTATCCGGGAAACGCACAGTTTTAGTTACCCTTACAAAGGATTGGGGTATCACAGTAAATGGAACTTATGCAAAGAGTTTCTGGAAATATAAAGTCACCCCAAATGACATAGAACTTTTAGAAAGTGTTGATAATGACTACCTTCTAAATATAATAAAATAATGAAAATATTAAAGGTTTTGTAAGATAAAAAACATCCTAAAATCTAATTATTAGGATGTCTTTTATTGATTAAATTACACTTAATTTTACTAATGATTTAACTACCTCTAAACCTGCTGGTTAAATAGCGAGCCATTTTTTCTATTATTTTGTAAGTACTTCATATTCCGGTGAAATTACCTTTTTGAATTTTAACTTATAATTTTCAAAATCCTGAAGAATAAGTTCAGCTTTTTTACTGTTAGTATACTTATAGTGCTTTTTGATTAAATCATAAAGCAGTTTAAAATCTTTTTCATATTTTATGTCATTAACAGTAACAATGCTTTTATTGCATTTATCTTCAAATATTTCATTTTCATCAAGGACATAGGCAATTCCGCCGCTCATTCCGGCAGCAAAATTTCTTCCGGTAGTACCTAAAATTACAACTACTCCGTCTGTCATATATTCGCAGCAGTTATCTCCAACTCCCTCAACTACTGAAACTGCACCGCTGTTTCTTACGGCATATCTTTCTCCTGCCATACCATTGATATATACTTCACCGGAGGTAGCTCCATATAGGGCTGTGTTTCCTGCAATTACATTCTCATCCTGCTTATAGGTTGCAACACTCGGCGTCTTTATTATTATTTTACCACCTGATAACCCTTTTCCTACATAGTCATTAGCTTCTCCTTCCAATATAAGGGATAAACCTTTCATGGCAAATCCACCAAAGCTTTGGCCTGCAGAACCGTAGAAGTTAAAGGTTATTGTATCTTCAGGAAGACCTTCTTCGCCGTATTTTTCAGCAATTTTCCCGCTGAGCATTGCTCCAACAGATCTGTTAACATTTTTAATATCAAAGCTGGCACTAATCTTTCTTCCATTTTCAATGGAATCCTTAGCAACCTGAATAAGTTTAAAGTCCATCAGTTCTTCCAGCTTATGGTCCTGTGCAATAGTACAGTAAGGTTTTACCCTTTTGGGCATATCAGGCTTATATAGGACAGATGAAAAATCCAGCTGATTTGCTTTCCAGTGCTCAATTTCTTTATTTACCTCAAGAACATCAACTCTTCCAATCATCTCATTCATTGTTCTGAAGCCAAGCTTAGCCATAAGCTCTCTTACTTCCTGGGCAATCAATATGAAGTAATTGATAATATATTCAGGTTTCCCTTTAAATTTCTTTCTAAGATCAGCATTCTGTGTGGCTATTCCCATTTCACAGGTACCTAAGTGGCATCTTCTGCAAAGAACACATCCCAAAGTTATAAGTACTGATGTACCAAAGGCAAACTCCTCTGCGCCCATAAGTGCTGCTATAACTACATCTCTTCCGGTTTTAAGCTGACCATCAGTCTGAAGCCTTACTCTGCTTCTTAAATTATTTAATAACAGAACCTGATGAGCTTCTGATAATCCAATCTCCCAGGGAAGTCCTACATGTCTTGTTGAGGACAGGGCAGCTGCCCCTGTTCCTCCATCATATCCGCTAATTACTATTGTATCTGCATGAGCTTTGGCAACTCCCGCAGCTACAGTTCCAACTCCATTTTCAGATACCAGCTTAACACTTATCTTTGCTGATGGGTTAACACCTTTTAGATCAAGGATAAGCTGTGATAAATCCTCAATAGAATATATATCATGATGGGGCGGCGGTGATATTAATGATATTCCCGGTGTTGAATGTCTTGTCCTTCCAATAGCCTCATCTACCTTTTTGCCAGGCAGCTGTCCCCCCTCTCCCGGTTTTGCTCCCTGAGCCATTTTTATCTGAATCTCATCTGAAT
>JBAXYJ010000221.1:0-4557 GCA_041670885.1 Clostridiaceae bacterium | reverse complement strand
CCTATGATTTAGCAGACAGACTTGTAAAAGTAGCAGGATCTAATGGCAGTTCTTATGGTTTCAGCTATGATGCAAACAATAATAGCAGCAAGGTGGATGAAAAAATAGGAGGGAACTCATTCTCCACCAGCTATACCTATGATAAGGATAATAAGCTTAAGGAAGTATTATTTGGCGGAAATAAGAAATCTATCAATACTTATGATGCAATAGGAAGATTAACAGGAAAATCAATTTATACAGGAATTACGACTTATAATACAAGCATAGGCTATAAAGCAGGAACAAATGGATCCTCCACTACTCAGGTTGCAAGTATAAGTAACAATGGAAATAGTATAGCCTATACCTATGATGCAAATGGAAATATTGAAACCATAACTGAAAACAGCAAAGTAATAAAATATACTTATGATGAGCTAAATGAGGTAACAAGAGAAGATAATCAGGTTCTGAATAAAACAATTACCTATACCTATGATGCAGGCGGAAATATATTAAGCAGGACAGAATATCCATATACTACAGGAACAGTCGGTACTGCAACTAAAGTATATAGTTATTCCTATGGAGATTCAAATTGGAAGGATAAGCTGACAAGCTATGAGGGGAAAGCCATAACCTATGATGCTATTGGAAATCCATTGACTTATAATGGATATACCTATACCTGGGAGGCAGGGAGACAGCTTAAAGGAATATCCGGAAACGGAAAAACAATAAGCTATAAATATAATGATTCCGGTATAAGAACACAGAAAACAGTTAACGGTTTAACAACAAAATACTATCTGTCTGGAGATAAGGTTATCTATGAATCAAACGGAACAGACAATATTCATTATACCTATGACAGTTCCGGTAATTTAGTAAGTATGAACCTGAACGGAACAGAATACTACTACATCAGAAACGCCCAGAGTGATATAATAGGATTAATAGATAGTAATGGATCAAAGGTTGTTACCTATACTTATGATACATGGGGAAAGCTTATATCTATAGATGGAACCCTGAAGGATACAGTAGGAGTGAAGAATCCATACAGATATAGAGGGTATAGGTATGATACCGAGACAGGATTGTATTATTTAAATTCAAGATATTATAATCCGGAGTGGGGAAGGTTTATAAATGCGGACGCTTTAGCTGGACAGGTAGGAGAACTGTTATCTCATAATGTATTTGCATATTGCCAAAATAATGTGGCTAATATGGGAGACCCAAGTGGTTTTATGATGGTATGCATAACAGATGGGTGTGGTGGAAGTAGTAAACCTTCAAATAAAAAAAATATAGGGTTAAAAGCTGCAATAGCGGGTTCAATAGCTGCATGTGATAAAATATTTGAAAAAGTAGCTAATCGCTTCATTAAAACAGGAAAAAAATTAAGCGTTTTAGATGGATCAGAGACAGAATTTGGTAAAGCGTTTGAAGCATATGAATATATTGAAAAAAATCCAATAGGAGCTGGTATTAAAAAGATAAGTAAAGGTGCAGGCCTGGTAACCGCTGCTTATTGTGGTGCTACGGTAACAAAAGATTTAATAAAAGGAGAAGGTTTTAGTGCAGTAATAGATATAGCTTCTTTTGCAGCTGGAATAGGAGTTGGTATAGGAACAAGTTTTGTTGCAGGTCTATTTATTACTGCAAGTACCCCAGTTTTGGCGGCTGGTGCAATAGGAGTTGGAGCAATTGCAGCATCTGTAGTTATTGGAATTGGGATTGATTATGTGGCAGATAGAGCTAAAGATTATTATTATAAGAGGTGATTATTAAATGAATAAAAAGTTATTAAAAGCAAATATTATTGCTGTTATATTAGCAATGATATTAAATAGATATTTATCAAATAAATATGGGTATAAAAGTACAATTATAATTATATCAATTGCAGTTGGAATTATGATAAGTGCTTATCTATGTCTAATATATATGAAGCAATATTATGCGGTATTGGCTATTTCTTCCTTTGTATTACCGTCATCAATCATATACATTGGTATTTTACTTAATAATATTTATTTGGTAATAACAGGATTATTACTTTTAATGATATTACTACCTATTGCAATAGGAATACTTAAGAAAAAAAGAAAAAATTAAAATGTATGTAGAATTTAAATAGTTAAAATCAATTTAATAATCTTTTAAAATTATATATTGACTTATAATTAGTTGGATTTAAGGTTTATATTCTCTCAACAGAAAAATAAGGATTAATTAAGTAATAAAGAATTGCAATGGCAAAATGTTTAAATGCCAGTACTTTTACCTTAAAACACTGAAAAATCAAGTGTTTGTAGATATTTATTTATATCTATTAAAATATGTTCGAAATGAAATACAGAACTCGGCTTATAGACTTATCTCGCTTAAATGGCATAAACACTCACGAAGGTGGGTGTTTTTCGTTGAATGAAGTTAGTAGGTTAAATAATTACATGCCTTCTAGTATTAAGAAATAATCAAGAATAATTAACTTTGATATTTAATTATGGCTAGTATTTATGTATTGACTCAAAATAATCCTGGCAGGAGGATTGTTTTTCCTTTGATAAGGAGTTTATTGGTATTATTTAAAATAATATAATTATTTGGTATAAGTGGGAAGCATGTCGTTACATTATATTTATGATACCTGGGTCAAGCTATTATCTTAAAAATGGTGGTAAACCATATAGCCGCCATTATAAAAGCAAGGATGGTTTATAGTTGTATAGCAAAGAAATGTAGAATCTATGTGATTAATAATGGAAGGAAACTTAAATCTTATTAACTTCTGAACTCTATAACTTAAAGGGGAATACTTTTTCGCAAATTTAATATTAACGCGCATTAGTATCACCTTTCTATGAAAACATATGTGGAGACAGTCTGCTTGATAGAACGGGAATAGCCTGATTTCAAAGGCTTGGGGCAATATGCCCCTTTTTTTATTGTATAGGAAAGTATAAAAAAATTTAAGAGTGGAGGCCTGATGAAATCTAGCTTCCACCCTTAAAAAATGGTAAAGTATAATCTATAAAACCCATACTCCGCCTAACTAAAAATAACATTTATGTATTTAAATTGTATTTATTTTCCAAAAAGGATTTTTCGATTTTATGTCGAATACTATTATAAAGAAAATAGCTTCATCAGATCCAAATCATCCTTCTTTGCTGGATAAAAATGCTTTCAAATTTACCGGGGCTTACGGAAAAAATAAAAATTTATATCAAACAATTAAATTATCAGGTAAAAAAGGCGATACTCTTGTGGTTGCAGGCTGGGCACAGGGTTCATCGGTTCCTACTGATGGTTCCAGACTTTTTGCATTGGATTTGGGTATAAAGGACGCCAGTGGAGCTGTTAAATATTATGTAGTTCCGTTTAATCCTGATTCCTCAGATTGGCAGTATGTATCTGAAAAAATAATTGCTGACAGGGATTTTGTAAGTGTAACTTTCTATTGTCTGTATTATCAAAATGCAAATACAGCATATTTTGACGGACTTCAGCTGTACAAGGAAGAGTTTGGACAGAGCTATACCTATGATTCTAAAGGTAATGTAATATCAACAGCAGATTTGGCTAAACAAAATTCTACCTTTGAATATAGCACAGGTAATGATCTGATTAAATCCACAGACCCAAAGGGCAGCAGCTTCAGCTATAGTTATGACAGCAAGCATAATATTTTAAATGCCACTTCAGCTGAAAATGTAGTTTACTCTTTTACCTATGACAGCAATGGGAACCCGCTTACGTCAAAAATAGGGGGAAGTACATTATATATTAATTCTTCCGCATCCTATACATCAAACGGGAATTATATAAAAACAGTAACAGATGCTTCCGGAAATACTGTAACCTATAATACAGATGAAACAAAAGGAAATCTAACCAGTACAGTTGACGCAAAGGGGAAAACTACTAATTACATTTATGACAGCAATACTGATAATTTAACCTCGGTTTCTAAATCAGTAGGTGGAAATAATATAACTAACAGCTACAGCTATGTAAATGACAGGATAAATACAATAACTCATAATGGTTTCAGCTATAGCTTTGGTTATGATAAGTTGGGTAATAATACATCGGTTAATGTGGGAACTCAAAACCTAATAACAAATTTATATGAGGACAGGTCCGGCAGGCTTTTAAAATCCACCTATGGAAATGGACAGGCAGTAAGTATTGATTATGATTCCGAGGACAGAATTACAGCTAAAAAGGTAGTGGGAGATAATTCAGTACATGTGAATTATCAAGGATATGTACAAGGTATAGGCTGGCAAAGTCTAGTTTCAGATAATGCCATATGTGGAACTGTAGGTCAGGGGCTAAGACTTGAAGCCATAAAAATTAGCCTTAGTAACCAGCTTCCAGGTATGAACATAAAATACCAGGTGCACGTACAAAGTATCGGTTGGATGGACTGGGTAGGCGACGGACAGCTTGCGGGAACTACTGGACAAAACTTAAGAATAGAAGCTATAAGAATTCAGCTGCAGGGAGCACCTGAAGGCTATAGGATTCAGTATCAGACTCAAGTACAAAATATAGGCT
>JBAXYJ010000220.1:0-4626 GCA_041670885.1 Clostridiaceae bacterium | reverse complement strand
GCCTCTTCGTTCCCACTCTGGACAGTCTAAATTATCAGCAGAATATAAAAACTGTGCAAATTTCACATTCCTAAATTTTGCTGCAGCTGTCATGGCTGAGCACTCCATTTCAACTACAATGCAGCCCTGCTTTTTTCTTAATTCAGCTTTGGACTTAGTTTCCCTGTATACGGCATCTGTAGTCCAGGTTTTCCCTTTAGTATAGGGATACTTTAATGACTTTAAAGTCTTTTCCACTGCATTTACTGATTGAGTTTCTAAAAATACCTCATCTGAAGGCGGTAGATAATGATAGCTGGTTCCTTCATCTCTTACAGCAGATGTGGGTATTACAATATGTCCATCTTCAATTTCCCTATTTAAAACACCACAGGAGCCAAACAGCACCAGTTTTTTAAGTCCCATTGCTATGGCATTTTCAAATCCCATAACACAGGCGGGGGCCCCTACACGGGAAAGGAAAAATCCAATGGGTGTTCCGGAATATACTATTTTATATACTGGAACGGCACCGTTAGTAGACATCAGGTTTCCAATTCTCACTACTCCATCCATTTTAGAAAATTTATCAATGAGCCTTTGAGAAAAAGTTGATACACAGGTCTTAGGGAATTCATCCACTTTATCCACACAAAATTTAGGCTCAAGTATTGCAATTGTATCTTTATCAAATTCACTAAGCAGCATATTTTTAACTCCTATTTATATACCATTTAGGTATAACTTTCTTAAAATTATCATAATCAACCAGTATCATTTCTGCCCTTTTTATCATGTCTTCCACATCCTGTTTTCCAAAAGGAACAGCCCAGACTATGGAAAAAAGAATGGTATCAGCTGTATATAAGGCTAGCAGCTTAAAGAAGCTGTCCGGAATTTTATCTCCAAAATACCCAATAATCTGTCCTCTCGCAAAGGGGATGCTGACCTCCCTGCTGAACATATTCATTTTATAAAATTCCTCATAGGGGTCCCCAAAATCCCACCTGTTAAAATCAATGACACCTAAAGTATTCTCTTCTGTCAATATCAGATTTCCCAAATGAAAATCTCCATGCTGAAAGGTTTGAGGACGGTTTTTAAGCAGATCCATATTATTTTGTACATACTCCAGGGCACAGCTGTCATTTTTAACACTTAAGCCTCCGGATTTATATCTGTCTAGGTGCCTTTGAAGCTTCCTCACCATCCGGGGCTCCCAATCTTCTGTATTTTTTGGTGCTGGGATTGAGTGAAACTTTTTTAAAATTCTCCCTGCTTCAATTCCAAGATTAAACTGCTCATCATCAGTTAAACCCCTAATTTTTTCCTCAGCTGATACTCCATCTACATAGGAAAGCAGAGAATATACGTTTCTATTATTTCCGCAGATACCAAAATCAATAGGCCTGGACATTGTAATCCCTGACTTAATTACCTTTTTCATCATTTCAAATTCTTTTTTCTTATTATCATAAGTACTGATGTCCGAAAGCCTCAGTAAAAAATTTTCTCCATTTTTACTTTCTATATAATACTTCTGATCCTTAGACCAGCCCTTATTTATTTTTTCAATCCTTACCCATTTATTAAAGGATGGTATATCATTAAATATAGAATTTTCCATTTTAACCTCACTTAAGTACAGTTATACTTTGTAAAAATCTGCCCTGATTTTCCTTATATACCGGTTTTTCAACGAATCCTATCTCTGATAAGGTTTCATTTGTTCTTCCAAAAACCTGGTGCCAAAGCTCTATTGCTGTTTCCTTCATATCAACTCCATGCCTTATTGAAGTTAAATCAGAAGCATTCTTTTCAAAATCATTAAATATTTTTTTTACAGTTTCAAATATACTATTTAAAATCAAATTACTTATTTCTTCAATTACTGTATCATCAGAGCTTTCAAACACAGGGACAGGGCAGAACAGTTTATTATTATTTACTAAATATCCAAGCTCTATAAGAAAATCAGCAAATTCTTTTTCCTGGTCTGAAAGCTTGTCATAACTTATATCTTTATTAATGCATTTTAATATCAGTTCTCCGCAGCCTTCAGCTATTTCTCTATTTTTATCATCAATAATATTTAAGTAGGATAGATTAAGATTCTTAAAATCTGATATATTCTCCATAGAATTTTGTGCCATCCTGAAAAATCTAAACATGTCCCGCCTTTGTCCGTCTAAGTCTCCAAAGCTATTGAAGACAAAGCTTTTAGTTCTGTAATTGTTGCTGCTGCATAATATCTTATTACTAAAGCTTTCTAAAATACCGCTGTCTTCATAGCCGAAAATCAGGTAACACCTGTCCCCAACCTGTTTTTTGTATGGCGAAAATAAATTTCTTTCAGAAAAATAGTCAAATGCTTCTCCATCAAAAACCTTATCACATATGATATGATACAGCAGCCGCTCTATGGCAAACTTATCATGGCTTTTTATATCCTGCAGCTTTTTATATATTTCCCTGCTGTTATTTATTATAATGTTTCCAATTTCTTTTCCTGTTTTCAAAAATGAATCCTCAAGCACCGGAATATCTTTTTCTAAAAATACTGTAAAATTAAGCTTATACCTGTCATTTTTAACATCAACAGTACTTATTAATTCCAAGCTTTTTATAATATCGTCAAATTCTTTTTCTCTTAATTTAAGCTCTTCTATTATTTTATTTTTGCATATAGAATAAGGAGGATTATATGCTATTTTGTACAATATCTCCGGTACAAATTTTTTGTTGCATACATAGGCCGGGCTATATTTATCGTAAATCCCGGTATCCCCAAAATAATATAAATTTATCTTCCTGCTCATAAGCTTATCACCTTACTTTTTATTTACTAAATAGTACATCCTGTTTATATTTCCTTTGAATTCTATTTCCTGATACTTTTCAATATTAAAATAAGGAGATAAAATTTCCTCCGCTTTTTCCTTAGTCAGATTATAAAGATATAGCCCGGAAGACTCTTTGTAAAATCCATCAGATACTTTTTCCAGCTTATATTCTTCTATCTCCTCCCTAGTTATGTATGGATTCAGCTTTAGTAAAATTCTGCCGCCCGGTTTTACTATTCTATGAATTTTATTAAGAAGGAAGCTGACATCTTCCGGTTTTATATTATCAACTATATTAAACAAAACAGCTCCGCCATACTCGTTCTCATTTATTTTTTCTAATTCACCCAAGCCGCCGCAGGCAAACTCTGCTTTTTCTTTATAATTAAAGCTTTCTTTTATCTCATTTGCCTTTTTTACTGCTGCATTTGATATATCTATTCCATATATATATCTTGTGCCCTTATCTAAACATCTGAATAATACCTTCCCATTTCCGCAGCCAAAGTCTATTACAGAAACAGAGCCTGCTGTAAGCCAGCTGAGGGCGGTTTCAATTTCCGGAACGGGAAGCTTGTCCTTAGGATCATATCCCTAAACCCTTTGAAAGGCTTTGTCCCAGAAATTCTTAGTATCGGTATAGCTATCCATATCACAAATTTTACTCATTATTTTACAAGCAGCTCCTTCCACATCCTTTAATATCCTTTCTCTAAGCTCAGCTTTACTGCATATTAAAGTAAGCTTATAGGTTTTAAAATTCTGTATGTCTTCTGATTTACTTAGAATTTCCGGCTATCCTGCCTTATTTTTTATCATAGAAAGCCAATTTACAGAAAAAATTTTTACAGACTCACTTACTTCATTCTTTCATTCATTCATAGCAATACTCCAAATTATTTTATACTATTAATCCTGCTGCTAAATTCTTTTAAATCCAGCATATGCTTTTCAATAATTTCTCTAACAATCTCCAAATTAATAGGTTGATAGTTGTGAACTGCTATGTTTCTAATACCAATCATGGCTTTTAACTTTTTTGTTAATTCATCATTTATAATCTTATTACTATTTAATACCTCAAAGGTATCCCTGCTGTTTTGCGGAATACCTAACCTGCTGAGCCGAATAAATAGACCATATATGGATTTACTTTTGTTATTAGCAGATCCAATGCATCTTTTAATAAATTACTAAAATCCACTTTATCATCTCCCAACAGCCTTTTCCTTAAGTAAAATTACCATTTTTTATATTATATCATAATATAAAAAAGCATAGTCTCCATAAACCGAAAACTATGCTCATAATTTGAATATTATTTTGATGCTTCAATAACTGCCTTTGCAACTTTGTCTGCTACTCCGGGTGCAAAAGCTGCCGGAATAATATAGTCCTCATTTAATTCCTCATCACTTACCATGCTGGCAATTGCTTCTGCTGCTGCCAGCTTCATCTTTTCAGATATCTGGCATCTGGCACGAAGTGCTCCTTTAAATATTCCAGGGAAGGCAAGTACATTGTTTACCTGATTTGGAAAATCAGAACGTCCTGTACCCACTATCTTTGCTCCTGCTTTTTTTGCCAGGTCAGGCATTATTTCCGGAACCGGGTTTGCCATAGCAAATACTATACTGTCCTTATTCATAGAAGCTATCATTTCTTCTGTAACTACGCCTGGTGCTGAAACTCCTATGAAAATATCAGCTCCTGCCATAGCTTCTTTTAATCCTCCAACTAAATTATCAGGATTAGTTATCTCAGCTATTTCCATCTTAGATGGATTCAGCCATTTTGCTCCTCT
>JBAXYJ010000219.1:0-4627 GCA_041670885.1 Clostridiaceae bacterium | reverse complement strand
TTCATTTAGGAAATAAAGGAAATTAAATAAGATTACAGAATAGGTATGTGGTATAATTATTCATATAGTGCCAGGCAGCGTGGTTTAGTGAGGCTGGTTATGCTATTGGCGTAGTGATTATTAATTATATTAATAGAAGTTATTAAAACTATTATTACCGAGATTTCATCAGATGGTTAAATTAAATCCCGCCTTAGGGAATCTTTAAAAATAAGAACGAAGGTGATCTTATGTCTATTAAATATAGTAATGATAAAATAGTAATAGTAAAGGGCGACATTACAAAAGAGAATACCAATGCAATTGTAAATGCGGCAAACAGCAGCCTGATGGGCGGCAGCGGCGTAAATGGAGCCATCAGAAGTGCAGGAGGAAGCAGAATATCAGATGAATGCAGGGCAATCATAAGCAGGATTGGAAAGCTGGAAACCGGAGAGGCGGTAATGACTTCAGGAGGAAAGCTTGAAGCAAAATATGTTATCCATACTGTCGGACCTGTCTGGAAGGGTGGAGATGAAAGTGAAGAAGCACAGCTTTCAAACTGTTATATAAACAGCTTGAAGCTGGCAGCTGAAAACGGCATTGAAACAATTGCTTTTCCTAATATAAGTACTGGAGTTTATAGATTCCCAAAGGATTTGGCAGCAAAAACAGCATATTTTACTGTAAAAGCCAGCCTTGAAAAGTATCAAAATATAAACCAGGTAAGATTTGTCTGCTTTGATGAATATAATTATCAATTATATTTGAAGCTGCTGTCAAGCGATAAGAAGGATAATATAAATCTGCTTCTGGATTTCATACCTTATTTTGAAAGTAATAAGAATAAGTTCTGCACCTTTACTCAGCCTGAAAAAGGAGAAGATGAAAATATTTATACTTCTTATCCCAGTTATGATAAAGGACTTACGGATTTTATTGACATAGTATATGAGACAGGTTTTCTTAAGGAAAATTACTTAGAGTGTCTAAAAGAAGAGAAAATTGAAAATGCTGACAACAGTGAAATTATTGAAATTATAAGGGAGTCAGATTTATTATTGCTGAGAAGCATATTGACATATTTTGTACGCCAGGAAAGATTTTGCGATGGCTTATGGGGGGAAGCGGCTAAAGATAAAATATTTCTTAACATATTATATAGACTTAGAGAGCTATAATGTGAAAATTGTGTAAATTTATTAATACCATATATTCTAGTTTGAATATATGGTATAATTTTTATAACACAAAATTCGACATTTTATTCTGTAAGGAGTGGATTACCATTAAAAAGAAAGGCATACTAATAGGTTTGACATCGGTAATTTTAATATTGTCAATTGGCGTTATATCTGCAGTATCAATTAAAATTAAAAATAAGGCTGAATCACAAAAATTACTTGCCATAAATCAGCAAAAAAAGATAGCAGAAGAAAATAAAATAAAAGAAGCTAATAAAAAGGTTGAAGAAGAAGCTGTGCAAAATGCAGTTATTGTATACAAGCTTGGAGATAAGGGAAACGGTGTATTAAAGCTGCAAAAGAAGTTATATGATATTGGTTATGATATATTAGCTGACGGCAGCTATGGACAAACTACAGGCAGCATTATTAAAGATTATCAGGCAAAAAATAATTTAACAGCTTCAGGAAATTACGATAAAGGAACAGAAACATCCTTAAACAGTAAAAAAGATACAAGAAATTATGATACTGATCATGCCGAAAAAATAGCAGGTCAGCAGACAGATAATGAAAGCCTGCCTTTAGAGGAAAGGATAAGAAATTACATGGGAAATGGTATCAGCAGAGTAGGGTTTATCTATTATGATTTAACAACAGGTGAAAAAATTACAATAAACGGAAATAAACTCTGCACAGCTGCCAGTACCTATAAAGTAGGAATGAATATGGTGGCATATAACTGGGTAAGAAACGGCAAATTAAGTCTTTCTGAAGGACTTTCATACAGCAGCAAATATTATGAAGCCGGAACAGGAATACTGCAGGGGCAGATAAATACCACATTAAAAAAGCCTGTTAATGTTCAAAAACTGCTGGATTATTCAATTATTTATTCAGATAACATTGCAACAAAAATGCTTCAGGCAAGGCTTGGTGGTGGACAAGCTGTAAGAAAAGCTGTATGCGATATGACCGGAATAACTATTGATACAGTTAATAATAAAATAACGCCTGAAATTGAATTTAAACTATTGAAAGAACTATACGGAAATAGATATGATCAGTACAATTCACATTTAATAAGTGATATGAAGCAGACTATATTTCATGACAGAATTGATAAATATGTACCTAAATCTTTAGTTGCTCATAAAATTGGAAATTATAGCACATATGTTAATGATGTTGGCATAGTTTTTACGGACAAGCCTTATATTTTTATTATGTATGTGGACGGGCTGTCTAACTCAGCTGAAAAAATAGCAAATATTTCAAAAATGGTTTATCAAGTTCAGTTAGAAAAATAAATGAATTTATCGGTAATTCCTGATGGAAGTTGCTCATTATTTTTGAATATATTAATGTAATGATAATAAAATATTTTTTTAAGGGAACCAAAAAGTTCCCTTAAATTAACTATTTCTTAATCTGATTAAGCTGTAAATTGACAGGCTACTATCTTTCTCTTTTTATCCTCCACAGTTTTAGTCCTAAACATAGCCTATCTTTCAAATGGATTCTGCCTTAATTTTATTGAATAATGATAGGGGTACTCTTCCCTTAGATGCTTCATGTAAGACAGCCACTCTCGTGTAAGCCCCAGGTAGGCTCTTTCTATGTCAATATTAAGGTGTTTATGGTCTTCTATCTCTTTAAAATCATCTCTTATGTTTAACTCCTCCAGCAAATGAAACACCGACAGCATAAGCTCAGTAAATGACTCATGCTCTAATAGGTTTGGATTTTGCATCAATTGAAGAAGAAATTCACTTTTACCTTCCATAAATAATTTAAGGCTAATAAGCTGCTCATTATCAGTCTGTATATCAGGCTGATAATCTTTAATTTTTTTAATATAAAACTTATATTTACCATTAAAAATTTCATCAGTACATAATAGGCTGCTGCCTGACTGACTGAGATTCTTATCATAGCATAAGATTATTTTCATAAGTTCTATTCCAATTTCACTGAAAAATAGACCAACTAACATATTCATCTTAGAAATAACAGTCTGTTTTTCTTTCTTGTAAAGAACCTGTTCTAATACCATTGATACAAATAGAACATATATAGGCAAGAAAGCAATTTGATTTAAAATATTATCGTAAATTCTTGAAGCAGTGCCAAATAATTTATAATCAATATAATATAAAATAAATGATGTTCCTATAAGTATTATTCCAAGCTTTAGCTCCCATTTGTATTTTTTCAAGTTAATCACCTTCAAAACAATTTTATTTATAGTATAAACTTTAATTAAACGCTGGTATATATAAATATATTTTAATTAAGTTATCTAACACATATACCATTTGACATATATGTTATAATATACCTAATATATTAGATAGAAATATACCCGGATTTCAAATTAATTGAAGGGAAAGAGCCAGTTTACAATCGAGGAGTTTTTAAATAGGATGGGAAAACTTAAAAAATATTTTGACATTAATTAGCTTTTATGATAAATTGGTAAATAATAGAAAACAGGTGGCAAATATATGAAGATAATTTTAAGCAGAAAGGGTTTTGATTCTGCAGCCGGCGGTTATCCAAGTCCTTTATTTATTGATGAAGGAAAGCTGCTTTCACTTCCAATACCTGAGGATAATGAAGATAATGGTACAAATACAGGAATAAAGTATAAAGACCTTATATTTAAAAATAGTATTAAATACTCAGACATTATGAATGAAATAGGTATTACCGGCTTTGATAACAGATATGTACATTTGGATCCTGACTTAAAAAGAGATACTGTAGAGCTCCGCAAAGCTAATTGGAAGGGTATTTTTGGACAATGCAGCAGCTCTCAGTCACACCTTAGCAATCATAAAGTGGAAAAGGGGGACCTGTTTTTATTCTTTGGATGGTTTAGAAATGTAAAGAAGATTAACGGAAAATATTCATATGTAAAGGAAACGGACAAGCAGTTAATATGGGGATATCTTCAGATTGGAGAAATTGAAAGCATAAATACAGATAGTAAATATGAAGATTGGAAATTATCTCATCCTCATTATTATGACAGACATAGAAAAAGGAATACAGCTTATATAGGAGCAGAAAATCTAAGCTTTAATAAAAATATACCGGGTTTTGGGGTACTGCCATATAATAAATCCCAAATACTGACTTGTGATGGACAAAAGAACAGATCCATTTGGAAACTGCCTAGATTTTTTCATCCAGACTTTAACACTAAAATCACATTCCATGAAAGCCTGGTAAGTAAATCCGGGAAACCTATATGGAAGTTATATAATGATTATTGTATTTTACAGAGTGTGGGCAGGGGACAGGAATTTGTAATAAGCGGAAATGAAAAAATTGAAGAATGGGCAAAAGACCTGATTAATATATAGATTAATATTTGGCTTATTACTGTAGTATTAGTTGCTCCAATATATGAAGAATTATTTTAGGGGTTGTATATTATAAAACAAGATCACCAATTT
>JBAXYJ010000218.1:0-4648 GCA_041670885.1 Clostridiaceae bacterium | reverse complement strand
CATTCCACTCACCAACCGGCCTAATTACAATTTTTTTATCATCTGTATTTATTTCCTTAACTACAGATTTTAATGCAGGAATAAGAATTTCTTTTTCTCCCATTACCTGGTATACATCATTGCTGGGCAGGTTTAAAACCTTAGTTACCTCACCTATTTTCAATCCATTGGTATCAAATACGCTGCAGCCAACTATGTCTACTACGAAATAGCTGTCCTTCGTAAGTTTTACAGCGTTACGCCGATCTATCTCCAGATATTTTAATTTATACTTTTCAGCTTCTTCCGGAGTATCAATTCCTGAAAGCTTAAGTAAAACAACCTTAGTTCCGATTTTAACACTTTCTATTTTTGTTTCAATTCCTTCTAAATAAACAGATTTTAGCTTTTTAAATCTGGTACTGTCATCAGTCAGAGGAAATACTTTAATTTCTCCTTTTAATCCATGTGTATTTACTATCTGACCTATAGTCATCATTTCCATAAAAACACCTCACTTCTATCTCATTATACAAAATAAAAAGAGCCAGGTAAACCCAACTCCTTAAATTTTGAACTGCAGCTATACAATTCATTAGATTATTTCTACGACAACTCTTTTATTATCTTTAATTGCCGCTGCTTTTACAACAGTTCGTATAGCTTTTGCTATTCTTCCCTGTTTTCCAATAACCTTACCCATGTCTTCTGGGGCAACCTTTAGCTCAAGTATAATTGATTGTTCGCCTGAGACCTCAGTAACATGAACCATTTCTGGATTATCAACTAATGATCTTGCAATTAATTCAACTAATTCCTTCATGATTATACCCCCAGTCTAACTACTTTGTTATTCCTGTTTTCTTGAATAATTTTTTTACAGTTTCTGTAGGTTCTGCACCGGTAGCTAACCACTTACCAGCCTTTTCCTCATCAACCTTTAAAGTGATTGGATCTGTTGTTGGGTTGTAGTAACCTACTTCCTCAATAAATCTTCCACCTCTTGGTGATCTGGAATCTGCAACTATAATTCTGTAAAAAGGAGCCTTGTGAGCACCCATTCTTCTTAATCTTATTTTAACTGCCATAATTTCACCTCCTTAAAAGATTTTGTTTATCTGATAAAATTGCATAAGCAATATTAAGATAGCTAAATTTATATATCTAAGCAAAAATAGTTAATCAATTATCTGAACTGGAATAATTGATTAATTTAAGAATTCATTTTTCAGTTAAAAAAGCGGTGAACATTCGTTATTTTTAACTGAAAAGCAGCCAAATGTAATTAATTAATTATCTTATTTAAAAGGGAAGTTTTCCAAAGAGACCTTTCTTACCTTTTTTCTGAAGACCGCCAAACTGCTTCATCATCTGTTTCATGCTGTCATACATCTTTATTACTTTATTTACATCCTGAATAGTTGAACCTGATCCCTTTGCTATTCTTCTTTTCCGAGATGAGGTGCTCAGCATGCTGGGGTTTCTTCTTTCTTCCAGTGTCATGGAATGGATAATGCTCTCCATCTTTTTAAGTTCCTTTTCTCCCTGCTCCATATTTGCTCCTTTAAGAGCTTTGGCATTTGCCCCGGGAATCATTTCCATAACTTTGGAAAGAGGTCCTAAGTTTTTCATCTGCTGCATACTGGTTAAAAAATCTTCAAAGTTAAATTCCTGACTTAATAATTTTTTCCCCAGCTTTTCAGCTTCTTTTTCATCTATGGAGTTTTGTGCCTTTTCAATTAGTGTAAGGACATCACCCATGCCAAGTATACGAGAGGCCATTCTGTCCGGATAGAAAACCTCAATGTCGTTCATTTTTTCACCGAGACCAACTAATTTAATTGGCTTATCTGTAATTGATTTTATTGAAAGTGCAGCTCCTCCTCTGGTATCGCCATCAAGTTTAGTAAGAACTACACCTGTTATAGTAAGTTTTGAGTTAAAGCTCTCTGCTACATTAACTGCATCCTGACCTGTCATGGAATCCACTACAAGAAGTATTTCGCCTGGAGAAACACAATCCTTAATGTTTTTAAGCTCATCCATCAGCTCTTCATCAATATGAAGACGGCCGGCTGTATCTAATATTACTACATTGTTGCCATTATTTTTAGCATGCTCTATGGCAGCTTTTGCTATATCTACCGGACTTTGCTTGTCTCCCATGGTAAACACGGGAATATCTATTGAGCTTCCTACTACCTGAAGCTGTTTTATAGCTGCCGGTCTGTATATATCACAGGCTGCAAGAAGAGGTTTTTTTCCATTTTTGCGAAGCATAAGAGCGATTTTGCCTGCCATGGTGGTTTTACCGGCTCCCTGTAGTCCGCAGAGCATAATAACGCTCAGCTTTCCTTCCAGGTTAAGCTTGCTTTCTTGGCTCCCCATAAGTTTCGTAAGCTCTTCATTAACAATCTTTATAACCTGCTGTCCCGGAGTCAAGCTTTTTAATACTTCATCTCCTAATGACCTTTCAGAGACAGAGTTAATAAAGGACTTAACTACCTTATAGTTAACATCTGCCTCAAGAAGTGAAAGCTTTACCTCTCTCATAGCATCCCTGATGTCTTTTTCTGAAAGCTTTCCCTTGCCTTTAAGCTTATTTATAGTTTCCTGAAGTTTTGAAGCTAATCCTTCAAAAGCCATAGTATCCTCCTAAACCAATTCCTCTAATTTATCTTTTATATTTATCTTTATTTCATCATTATCCAAATTATCAATTAAAAATTTTATTTTTTCTTCTCTTATCCTTTGCTTTTCATAAAAGCAAAGATTTTCTTCATAATGTTTCAGAGATTTGTTGCATCTTTTTATAATGTCAAATACTGCCTGGCGGCTGCTTTTTGTATGCTCTGATATCTCCATAAGAGAATAGTCTTCGTTATAATATAAATCCATTATGGAATATTGTTTCTCTGTAAGCAGACTGCCATATATATCCAATAAATTTGATATTAAAAATCTCTCTTCCATATAATCACCTATATAAGGAAATTGCATAATTACATTTTGGCTGGTATTCAGCTGTAAATATAAAATTAGAAATTATGTAATTTCCCTATATGATAATATCAAATATAAATTAAGGTGTCAAGTATTTTTACTTAACACCTTAATAAATTACTTTTTCTTTATGAAGATAAGCCCAAGCAATGTTACTCCTAATCCTAATACTATGAAATCGCTAAAAGGTATTCCGCCTGTCTTAGGAAGAGTTGTGCCTCCCTCAGGAACATCATCATCATCAATATTGACAACTGCTTCTATAATTTTAGTAACTGCACTGCCAGATGCAGTTATTTCTTCATCATTATAAGTTACTGAAGCTTCTGCAATGTTAACTAAATTTCCTAATGCTGTATTCTGGGGAATAACATACTCTTTTATGATTTTCTTGTTATCTCCTTCTTTAATAAGATCTATTGTGTCGTTAATGCCTAACATTTTGTCAGTTATTAACACATTCTTAAGATCAACTGTACCTGTATTTATAACAGTTATTGTATATTTTACAGTATCGCCTATTTTAGCTGTAGTTTTATCTACAGTTTTAATAACCTTAATTCCTGGAACTCCACCACCGTAAGGCGGATTATCATCATCTATTTTTTCAAGTATATTAACATTTACTTTAGAGCTTACTGTAATATCACCATAAACTGCTGCTGCTGTATTAGTTAAATTGCCTGCAGGTGTATTTTCAGGAACTACATAATTTTCTGTAAATGATTCAGAGCTGCCTTTTGTTAATAAAGTTATATTTTTATTTAATCCCAGCATCAAATCACTTACTGACACATTTTGCAGATCCATATTGCCGGTATTTGTTACGGTAATTGTATACTTAATTGTATCTCCAATTTTGGCAGATAAAACATTTGCAGTTTTAGCTATGCTAAGTCCCGGAGCTGGAACTTCAGTTATATTTAACGAAGCGGATGAATTATCGCTGACAGGGTTATCGCCATAGTTACCAGTTACTGTTGCTGTATTATTTAATGGTGAGCCAATAGCTGTACTTGCTGGAATTGTATAGTCTGCTGTTAGTGTTTTTGATTCATTTACTGCTAAGTTTCCAATAGTTCCATCAAATCCAGTCAGCATCAAATCTGTTACTAATACATCTGTCAATGCTACGTTGCCTGTATTTTTTACAACCATTGTATAAGTAACTTTCTGTCCAGGATAAGCTTTTGTAGAATTAACAGTTTTTGTAATATTAATGCTTGGAGCTGGTACTGGAACTATAGTTAGCACAGCTGCTGCAGTACCACTTACTTCCTGCTCTCCATAATACCCAGTTACTGTTGCTGTATTATTTAATGGCGAGCCAATAGCTGCACTTGTTGGAATTGTATAGTCTGCTGTTAGTGTTTTTGATTCATTTACTGCTAAGTTTCCAATAGTTCCATCAAATCCAGTAAGCATTGGATCTGATACTAATACATCTGTCAATGCTACGTTGCCAGTGTTTGTTACAACCATAGTATAGGTTACTTTCTGTCCAGGATAAGCTTCTGTTCTATTTACACTCTTTGTGATCTTCAAGCTTGAAGCTGGAATTGGAATTATATTCAACACAGCTGCTGCTGTACCACTTACTTCCTGCTCTCCGTAGTAACCAACTGCTGCTGCTGTATTATTTATTGGTGTTCCGGTAACTGCGTTT
>JBAXYJ010000217.1:0-4696 GCA_041670885.1 Clostridiaceae bacterium | reverse complement strand
GCTCAGATAGAGGAAATTGCAGATAATATTGAAAAGAAGCTGAGCAATGATATGGTAACGGAAGTCAGCTATAGGGAGATTGGAGAGCTGATAATGGAATCATTAAAAAAGATAGATGAGGTATCCTATGTAAGGTTTGCTTCGGTTTACAGACAGTTTAAAGATGTAAATACATTTATAGATGAAATAAAAAATTTAATGTCTAATAAAAACCAGTAAAGGAGAAAAATATGGCTAATGAAAAAATATTAATTGTTGATGATGAAGAACATATAAGAGAGCTTATTTCCTTTAATCTGAAAAACAACGGTTATGAGACCATAACAGCAGATAATGGAAATGCTGCAATTAAAATAATTGATGATGAATCCATAAAGCTTATAATACTGGATCTTATGCTGCCAGGTATGGATGGCTATGAAGTTTGCAAAAAGATAAGGTATAATTCAAAAACCTCTGATATTCCAATAATAATGTTGACAGCAAAGTCAGAAGAAATAGATAAAATTTTAGGACTGGAGCTGGGTGCTGATGATTACATGACAAAGCCATTTTCTATAAGAGAGCTTCTTGCAAGAGTAAGAGCACTTCTTAGAAGAACTACAGTACAGACAGTAACTCAAAAATATTCATTTGGTAATGTGGTTATTGACTTTGAAAAGCATAAAGCAACTAAAAATGGTAAAATTATTGATTTAACATTAAAAGAATTTGAACTTTTAGTTATACTGATTAAAAATAAGGGAAGAGTCATGACCAGGGACTTTTTACTTGATAAAATATGGGGATATGAATATATCGGGGAAACAAGAACAGTTGACGTACACATAAGGCATCTCAGGCAAAAGATAGAAGATGATGATAGTTCTCCGGAATTTATCGAGACAATAAGAGGAATAGGATACAGATTTAATTCAGGAGATTAATTATGAAAAAAAAATTAATGCTGTCAATAATTACTATTTTGACCTTCAATATAATAGTTATAACAATTTTATTTATTGCTATAGAAAACTATCAGATAGAAAAAGATATGAGGGTAAATCTAGAAATAAATAATAATGTTATATCAGTACTTATTAATAATAAAGCTGATATTAATAAATTTCTTGAGGAAAATTATAAAGATAGTGTGATAAGAGTTACATATATAAGCAGAGATGGAAAGGTTTTAGGAGATACAAATAAAGACTATAAGGATTTAGACAGCCACTTTAATAGAGAAGAGATAATAGAGGCAAGAGATAAAGGATATGGAAATAGCATTCGGCATTCTGATTCTACCGGAGAAAATATGCTCTATTATGCTACAAAGCTTCCAAATGGTGATTTTATAAGAAGCTCTGTATCTATTCAAAATGGTGTTATTAAAACAGGAAATTATATAAAGTATTATTTTATAATTATAGCCTTGGTTATTTTTGTTTCGATTATTTTATCCTATAGAGTATCCTACATACTTATAAAGCCAATAAAAGAACTTCAGTTTGTAACCTCAAGAGTAGCAAAGGGAGATTTAGACAGACGGGTACACATATTAACTGATGATGAAATAGGACAGCTGGGAGATACTTTTAATTATATGGCAGATCAGCTTAAGGCAACAATTAATGATGCTTTAGGGAAGCAGAACAGGGTAGAGGCTATACTTAAAAGTATGGAAAGCGGAGTAATTGCCGTTGACAAAAATTATAATGTGCTTCTTATTAACCCATATGCACAAAAGATATTTAATATAAATAGAGATGTTATAGGAGAAAATGTACTTTATATTTTAAAGGATGAAGAACTTGTTAACATAATTAAGGAAAGGTCAGAGGATTATGTAGAAAAGGAAATATATAATCCAAATGAAAGGATAATAAGAATAAGGACTGCAGATATTATAAATGGCTCTGAAATAATTGGAATAGTTGCTGTTATTCAGGATATTACAGACATCAGAAAACTTGAAAATATGAGATCTCAGTTTGTTGCTAACGTATCTCATGAGCTGAAAACACCGCTTACATCCATTAAGGGATTTGCAGAAACCTTAAAAGATGTAGATGATGCTGCTACAAGAGAAAAATTCTTAGATATCATTAACGAAGAAGCAGAAAGATTAACCAGATTAATAAATGATATATTAATATTATCTGATTTGGAGAATATAAAAGAAGGTGTTTTTGAACTTATAAATGTTAAAACTTCACTTGAAAACATTACTGCCATGATGAAAAAATCCGCAGATGATAAAAATATAAAACTGGAATGCAGCATAGATAAAAATATATTTGTTTACGGTAATAAAGACAGATTTAAACAAATGCTGCTAAACTTAGTAGATAATGCTGTTAAATATACAGATAATGGAGGAAATGTTGGAATTTCTGCCAAAGAGGCCGGCAGCAGCTGCGTTATTGAAGTAACTGATAATGGTATCGGTATAGATAAAAAGCACCTTGGCAGGTTATTTGAAAGGTTCTACAGGGTTGATAAGGCCAGATCCAGGGATAGTGGGGGAACAGGTTTGGGATTAGCAATAGTAAAGCATATAGTGCTTTCTATGGAAGGCTCAATTAAGGTAGAAAGTGAAATTTCTAAAGGGAGTAAATTTATTGTTAAGCTGCCTCTATATAAAATAGACTAATCGTTTGATTAGCCTATTTTTTTTCTTAACATTAATAAAGTTAAACTAAACATAATATAAGTTAACATTATGGAAATAATAAGTTAATATTAATGTTTTATTATTAAAGTGTAGTAAATAATAAAACATTTGGAGGTTAACTATGAATAGAAAAAAAATTGGGTTTATCAGCGCAGCATTATCACTTGTACTCACTGCATCAATATTATCAGGCTGTGGAAAAAATGCAGCAGGTAATTCAGCAGGTGATACAACAGCAAAAGCTGAGCTTTCAGGAAGCTTTACAGCATTAGGTTCCACTGCTCTTCTGCCACTTGCGGAGCAGGCAGCGAAGACTTTTACTTCTAAGAACCCCAAGGTACAGATAAATGTTCAGGGCGGCGGCAGCGGAGCAGGATTAAATCAGGTATATGCAGGTTCTGCCCAGATAGGAATGTCTGATGTTACAGCAGAGGAAAAATTAAAAGATGAAGCTAAGGTTAAGGAAGTATCAGATCATAAGGTATGTATTATTGGATTTGCAGTAGTTACCAGCAAAGATATAACAGTAGATACATTAAGCAAGAAACAGATTCAGGATATATTTACAGGAAAAATTACTAACTGGAAAGAAGTTGGAGGAGCAGATTTACCAATCCTTGTTATAAACAGAACAGCATCCTCAGGAACCAGAGCTACATTTTTCAATACTGTAATGGATAAAACAGCAGAAAAAGAAGATTTAGGAACTGTCCAGGATTCATCCGGAGCTGTCAGAACAGCGATAAAAGCAAATAAAGGTTCCATAAGCTACCTGGCGTTATCTTACTTAACTGATGAAGTTAAAGGCGATTTTAACCTTATAAAGATTGACGGAGTAGAACCAACTAAGGAAAATATAATCTCAAAAACCTATGCCTTCTGGTCTTATGAACACATGTACACAAAGGGAGAAGCAACAGGAGCTGTTAAAGCATTCATAGAATATATGATAAGTGATGAAAATAAATCAACAGTTGAAAAGCTTGGATATATTCCTATGGGAGATATGAAATAGTAAATTTTAAAGATTAAGAAACTCTATAATAGAGATATGTAGATGATTATTTAAGGGTAGGGCCGATTTAGGTTCTGCCCTAACATTATTTTCAATATACAAGGATATTTCACGCTTGTTATAATATCCTCTAAACCACAATTATTAAGATTATTTATGTTGGCTCTATGTTATGGTAATGGTATGTGAATAGCCGGGAAATTCATTATATTTCAGATCATTTGCTTTTTCGGCATAAAATTAAACCTCCAAACTGATTGTATTTATTCTGAATCAGTTTGGAGGTTTACACATACTTTGGGATACTCCCATAATTGTAATTCTGTATTATCTGTAAATTATTAAATCACGTCTTCTGTTTAGACATTTATAAAATGTATCTTGCCTAAAGAGATATAAGTCAAAATTAAGTTTCTTTGCTTTTTCAATTTTTCTTTTTTGAAGTTCATAATATGTTTTTAAAGCTTTTTCATGATTATTCATTGTATCTGTATCCTTTCTTAAGTATTTTTTTATTAGGATTGTAAAGCTTTATGCGGTGATATTATCAATTTTTATTCCATTGCTTATACCTTTATAAACATCACTTACATGATGTGAAAACAGAACCAACAGTAATGATTATCTTTATGTCATTATAATATCAAATATTTGTAATGATTTTATTAATTAAAAGTTAAGAATTGATTTAATTAAACGTGGTTTATCATAACTTAACATAATGATAATACAGAATTATCCTTTGAATAGTAGGATAGATTCTATTGGAAGAAAAAACTTGAAATGAAGTTCAATTTAAAGGAGAATGTGCATGAAAACAAAAATTATATTTAGCCTTGGGAAAATATTGAAATTAATAAGCAAGCCATTTAATAATCTAAGATTAAAACATAAACTCACAATAGGTTTTGCTATGATTATTTTGTCATTTATTATGGTAGCTGGCTTTTCTGTTTCAGATATGAAAAAAATGAATGGAAACAGTAATGCTGTATATAATGAGAGTCTGATTCCAATTCAGCTTTTAT
>JBAXYJ010000216.1:0-4697 GCA_041670885.1 Clostridiaceae bacterium | reverse complement strand
TCTATCTGTATGTTCTGCTTGATTTTATGCATTACTCTTGAGACATATACTATCTTTTATTTACTAATGAATCAGGAACGTTTTCTGTCCCCTGACCATAATAATCAAATACTTTGACTGCCTGCTCAATCTGAGCATCAGTCATCATAGCAACATTACTACTCATAGATCTGGCTATGCAGTAAGTTTGTGCAGCCTCTTCTAAGTAAATACAAGAATATAAAGCCTCTTTTAAAGAACTGCCTACTGCAATTACACCATGATGCTTTAAAATTACAGCAAGCTTTCCTTTTAGATTTTCAACCGCTTCTATACCCATTTGTTCACTTGCAGCTGATGAAAAAGGGCATACATTAACTGAGCCTTTTGTTGCATTTGCAAGAGTAGTTAAATTGCATTTAAATTCGTCCTGAACTAGGCCCAACGCAGTTGCATAAGGTTGGTGTGTATGAATAACAGCCTTAACCTCCGGCATATTATTGTAGATATATAAAAGTGCCTTTGTATCAACTGATGCCTTTCTATTTCCCTCAATAACCTTTCCGGATAAGTCCGCTAAAATAATGTCATCTGCCACTAAGTCCTCATATATCATTCCTGAAGGAGTTACTAAAACTCTGTCTTCATCAACTCTGCAGCTTACATTTCCTCCGGAAAGTGCTATTAACCCATATCTGTCAAGCTTCATGCCTGCCTTAATAACTTCCTCTTTTTCCTTTTGATACATTTTTCTTTTTCCTTTCCTCATACATAGCATTGTTGTTTTTTATATTTGCCTTCAGGGAGTTAGGATGGACAGTTTCTTCTATTTCCAAAAGACTTTTTTCTAAATCCTTATAGTCATTGTATGCTTTTAAATCTATCCAATACCTTCCCTTAAGCAACGTGGACTTATTCACTCTTATATACATTTTATGTGCAAGCTGTTGTTCTTTAATTTTAAAACAATTTAATTCTTTTCTGGAGTAAACATGAGCTTTATTAAATGCAGAAAAGCTTATTTCATTATCATCTATTACTATCTTTTCAGGATAACTGATGGATATAAAATTAGTAATTATTGTGTATACGCATAGAAAGCATATGAGCATCCATAGATATTTCATAGATGAACCTCTGCTTATGCTGAAAATTCCCAGTACAAATACAATTGCTGCCAGGATTCCAGCATAAATAACTCTTACTGAAAACAATCTTTTGTTAAATAAATATTCTTTACTCATATTTCCTCCTATATTTTTAAAATTAAAGTGATTTTATATAAGTGTGAGTCCGGATTTATACTTCAGGTGAAGCATATTCTCCACCTGAAGTTCTAATACTTTGCTAAGCTGAACCGGTTTATTATTGAGCCAGTTTTAATTCTGCAGCTTCCTTTAATATTCTTCTTCTGTTCATTAATGCTAATCCTATTGCAACAACTGCGATTATAACCATTCCAATTGTTCCAAGGTCATTTAATCGTACAATTGCCCAAGTTAAAGGATTTGCACCGTCGCAGATACTTGAAATCTGTGTTGCATTTGAAGGTAATGCATATTTAGCATTGATAGCTGCAGTAGTTATTAATGGAGATAAATTAGTAGCTATCAGTAAACCAAATGCTAATACTACAACACCGTTTATTAAAGCTCTGAATCCGTTACCTTTAACTACAGGAGTAATTAAAACGAACATCCATGGAATAACTGCTAAGTCTGCAAATGGCAGAACCTTGTTTCCGGGAAGAATAACAGCAATAAGTAATGTGAGAGGTACTAGTATAAGTGATACTGAAAGTGTTAAAGGGTGACCAACACCAACTGCTGAATCAAGTCCTATATACATCTTTCCTCTATTGGAGAAATGCTTATTTATAAATTCAGAAGCAGCATCAGATATTGGAAGTAAGCCTTCCATAAGCAGTGAAGCCATTCTTGGAATAAGAACTAATACAGCTCCCATGGTGATTCCAAGCTGAAGTATTTTTGAAATATCGTAACCTGCTACAGCACCAATGATAATACCTAAAACTGAACCTACTATTATTGGTTCTCCAAAAACACCAAACTTTTCCTGAATCTTGTCCATGTTAATATCTATCTTATTAACGCCAGGAATTAAATCAATGATCTTGTTTATTACTATAGCTATTGGTGCATAAGCTCCGCTGAATCCATGAGGAAGTGATACACCTGGAAGTCCTAAGGTTTTTTCAACTCCTGGAGCTGTATAATCACCAATTACCATGATTATTACCATATTTAAAACAGCTGCCACTAAACCTAAAGTCTGGCTTCCGGTTACTATAGCAACAAGTGCTCCTGTAAATGCAAAGTGCCAGTAATCCCAAATATCCACATCAATTGTCTGTGTTGTATTAGTTAATAACATTACAATGTTTACAAGTAAACAAACTGGTATTATTACCATACCTACTGTTGATGCAAAGGCAATAGCTGCTGCTGCGGGCCAGCCTACATCAATTACAGACAGATGTAATCCAAAACGTGTAACCATCTGCTGCACTGCAGGTCCTAAATTACTGCCCAGTGCACCTATTACCAGATTCAAGCCTATAAATCCAACTCCAACTGTAAGTCCTGCTCTTAATGATTTCCCTTTTTCTGTTCCTAAAATGATTCCAAAAATGCAGATTATAATAGGCATCATTACTGTGGCGCCTAAGCCCTGTATAAAATTAAAGAAACTTAATATATATGACATAATTTCCACCTCTTTAAATTATTTTGATTAGTAAAATCTTAATTATTTCATAAGTTCTAATATTTCCTTGGTTACCTTATCAACTCCAACTCCTGTCAAGAAGCAAATACCATTTAAAAATGGACACTTAACTCCATCCGGTTTCATTGTTGTTGCAATAACAAAATCAAAATCACCTGATTTAGATGCTACTTCAGCTATCTTACATTGGTCTACCTTATACTGTCCTTTATAACCGTTAGCGTCTAATATTTTCTCCACTTTTACTCTTGCTGCTGTAGAAGTACAAACTCCTGAGCCGCATGCCAACAATATTCTTTTCATTTATCTCACCTCCTTTTATATTTAAACGAATTAATATAATCGTTTTCAACCTTATGATTCTTTTACAAGATAATTTATATAATTATTCATCTTGTAATTACACAAATTATGTTATACATGTTTTAACCAGATAAAGTTATTTAAAATAATCCGCGGACTAAAATTAATTAATTAGTAAAATACTTTAAAAATTATTTTTCTAAAACCTGAATCTTACATTTTCTGTTTCTTACTCTCGTTCTATCCCAGTGAACAAAGTAGATATACCCTGTTACTCCACAATCTGAATTATGAGTGCTTCACTGGAACAATTTATGCTGCCTTTAAATTAGCTTCAGTATTCAATAGCCATCTGTGGTCTGAATTCGGATGAAGTTATTCACCTAATATGATAATTTTACATTTACGAGTGCGGGATCTTGTACGATCAAAATCTACAAAATAAATATAACCAGTTGTTCCAACCCCTAAGCTTCCATTATCAACCTCGAATACCTGGCTGGAACCAAGCAATGTTGATTTTAAATGTGCATCACAGTTTAAGAGGGCAGAGCGATCACCATTTGGGAGATAGGCTTCTACATCCGGCCATGATTTGACAGCTTCGTAATGCTTTTCGCCGGGATAGTTGTATTGGCCTTCTGCAATATTGTCCGGTACGATTTTTTGAAGCACATTATTTAAATCGGCTTGAAGAAATTCATCACCATTTTCAGTATAATCATGAACGAATTCTTCAAAGAATACAGAACAGGTGGTGTGGGGAGAAATAACAGTACATATACCATTTTTAATTTTACTTTTTTTGATTATTTCTTTTACGGAAGGAGTGATATCAAAAAAACTTGGGGTTACTCCATGAGATGTTAAATTAATTTGTTCTTTATAAATAGTCATTCTATGACCTCCAATTTAAGTTTCGTCTGCTGCTGCTTTAAGATAGCTTCCACCCATTCTTTTAAATATTTACTTCTTTTCGCTTTTCGCTTTAACAATTGCCTGAATCATCTCTTCCAGCCTTTTTACCCTGTCAGGAGCATTAAGTATTCCACTTGTTGCACCTGTTCCATCAGCGCCATGTATAATTGTATTATAAACATCTTCACCGGTACTTATTCCTGAAGCCTGCATAACTAAAATGTTTTCATCAATTTCTTTTATCCTGGTTGTAGTCTCAGCTATATAGTCGAAACTGCTGGTCTTTCCGGTTCCAATTAAGTCAGTAGGCTCACATAATAATATATCAGGTCTGAGCTTAGCAATAGCTGCAGCTTCTTCTAGACAATCTGCACAAACAATAGTTATAATTCCAAGTTCCTTTGCTCTATTAATGGTATTTACTAAATTAGTTAATGTGAGAGAATGTTCTGCATGATTTAAAAATACTGCTTCAGCACCGGCTGCCTTTAATGATTCGGGAAGTACGTGTCCCATTCCACGTCCGGGAACTAATGAATCCATATGCTGGGCTGTTACTATAATATTTTTTGTATGAGCTTTGATATTAGCTAAATCTGCAAAAGGTGCAGTAAAAAATATCTCTGTGCCATACTTCTCAGCAAGCTTGTCGGCAGCTATTGCCAGCTTCAAGCTTTCTTCTCCGTATAAATATGATTTAGGGTTACATATAAAAAATGGTGTACCAACTTTTCTCATTTTTTCAACTC